>CALRZB010000001.1:0-33084 GCA_943372555.1 Chryseobacterium gleum
AAGTTTCGTACTCACATGGTAGTCTAAACAACTCATTATTCTTAGAAATAATATGATCTGATTCCGAAGGAAAAAGTTTATGAATTGCGTCAAGTTCTTTGCGCGATGGTGCACGGAAATAATCGTTGCGCGGTCCGCGGCGAGTGGCGCGACCTTGGGATTGCCCTGCCTTTTGGAAAACAGCCGTGAAAAATCCTTCTCCTTTTACACTGTGTGGTAAAAAACGGAAACACTGATACGCCTCAGTTTTCTCGCTTATTACATTTTCAAAAGAAACAGAATCAAAGAACACTCCGCGCCATTCTTCTGAATCTGTGATGAACTTGCATTGCTCTGTGTTCTCTTGGTCTGCAAAAGTGCAGGTGCTGTAAATGAGGTAACCTCCCGGAGCCGTGGCCTGCATGGCAGATTCCAAAATGTCGCGTTGACGGGTAGCGCACATTTCTACGTTCGACAACGACCATTCTTCTCGAGCTACTTCGTCCTTTCTGAACATTCCCTCGCCACTGCAGGGAGCGTCAATAAGCACAATATCGAAGAACTCGGAAGTCTCTTCAAAAGCCAATGGTTCGTTGCAAGTAACGAGAGTATTTGCAGCTCCCCATTTGATTAGATTCTCTTTGAGGATTGCATTTCGTTGTTTCGATATTTCGTTCGATACCAAAAAACCTCTGTCGCCAATAATTTCAGAAAGAAGAATTGACTTACCGCCCGGCGCTGCGCACATATCTAGACCTCTAATGGAGGTTTGTCCTTCCAAAACACTACTTGCCAAAAGTCCTATAAACATAGAACTACTTTCTTGCGAATAATACGCCCCAGCATGAAACAAGGGGTCTAAAGTAAAAACAGGCCTTGATTTCAAATAGCGACCATTCGGCCACCATTCCACCTTTTCTTCTTCTTGAAAAGAAGTAGCGTTCTTCTTTGGATTGAGGTGAATGCTATTTATTACCGCTCGATCAAGCGACTCTAAAAAAACCGAATGTTCATTCGGGAACTGTTTTTCTATTCTAGAAATAAACTCTTGCGGTAATGGCCTCATGTTGCAAATATCGCAACTACTCCTTTTCCTGAAGCCATTTCGGTAATTTCTTTCCTTTTGTCGTCTCTTTCGAATTGTCTTGACCCTTTGGAGTCTCGGGCTGAGAAAGCTTTGGTTTAGGCTTCTCCTCTTGTTCCACAGGTGCCGCAGGATCATTCTCCTCCCACTGAATTGTAGTAGTAGACTCTTGAACTGCAGGTTTCTCTTGGTAGGCACCAATAGTATTATCATTCTTAAATAGCCCGAATTCTTGTTTCAACAAGGCTTTCATATTTTGCTTTTCAGCAGCTATTTCCTCTTTTCTGATTTCCTTCGAAGCCTCCTTATCTATGCCGAATTCTGGCTTATCTGTTGTACCGCGCATGTAGATGTAAAGCAATTTGCCCAACCCATCGTCTTGCTCTTGCCAATCTTGTGACTTCTTCACCAGAATATCGCGAAGTCTAAAACCAATGGTATAATCAATCACGTTATCGAATGTGTGCGTTCCAGAAGCAGAAATATCAAGCGCAGAAGACCGAATATCCATAAGAGGAATGTTGATCTTTCTGTCTTTGATCTCAATAATGTTTTCCAAATTAGAAAACTTGATATCCTTCATTCGCTCGGCAAACTTATCCTCATCCACAAATGGGGCTATAAGTTTGTTGCTCTTCAAATACTGCGCAATCTCTTGCAAAGATTCAAGACCAATCAACTGACCATTGGCAATACTGATGTCTATGATACTGTAAATATTATCTGTCTGAATGCGCAATTCCTTGCTCACTGGGGCTTTGAACTCAATGGATGCCGTGGCCTTACCGCGAAGATTTTGATCTGTAATAAACGTTTGACCGAAATTATCAAATTGATAAAACATCTTCTGAATATTGATCTGATCAAACTTAGCAAAACAGGTTAAACCAAAACTATTGTCCGCTCGCTGAGCCAATTCTATCTGTGATAAAAATCCTCCTTCCGAAGTGTTAAACGAAACTGGGTCAATCCTGAACACTTGATTTTGTAATATCGCAACACCTGTAACATCAGTGGCTTCAAACTTCCCGAACATGAATTTTTTCACCTTCGTTTGAAGAGAGAAGTCTATAAATTCAGGTAGACTAAAGCTGTAATCACGATTGGAGTTGGTGCTCTCTTCTGTTTCCACAAGCTGTGTAAAGTCAATCAAATTAGAATTCAAAGTCGCTTCAACATTCAATCTTTCACTTCCACCAGCGATAAACGGAATCAAGTTTCGCAACGCCCCATTGATAATAAAATCACTACCATTCACCTTGCCGTGCAGTCGTTGAACAACGGCATCTTTATTACTAAAAACTACTGTGGTAGCAAGATCCGTAAAGTCACGATTGGAGTTCTTTAGTTTCAATCGAGCTTGTGTGATTTCGCCTTTCCCATTCATATCGACAGAACCCAGAGGACCTTTAAAATCAGCCTGTGCATAGACACGACCTTCGCAAACTTCGAGTGTATCCCAATTGAAAAACTTACTCAACTCGCTCATGCCTACATCCAATTTCAAATGCAAATCGGTATACGGGTTGTCCAAATGATCGATTGTTCCATTCGCTTCTATCACGCCTCCTTCTAAAGATGCGCTGAACTTATCTAACTTCAATTGATCGTTTGAAGTTCCACGCAAATAGCTACCATCAAATGTTATGGATGACAACGACACTCCCGTTTCATTGTGTTTCAAATTGCCTTCTTGAATAGAAAAATTGGCTTTGATATCAGGAGTCTTGCCTTCTCCTGCCAAGCCTTTCAGCGTGGCGTTGAACGACACTGTGCCGTCGGCATCGTAAACAGAAAGTTGGTCTCTATTCTCTCGCGGGAGTTTTGAAATGACATCAGACAAAGTCAAATTATCTCCTTCTATTCGAAGATCCATGTACGTCTGTTCGCTCACCGCTAAACTTCCGCCAAGAATGAAAGGCAGTTCATCAATAGAAATCTTACATTCATTGATTGAGTACTTTCCCTCTTTGGTTTGCGCGTCAATCAAGGTTTCCAAGTCCACCTTTCTATTCGCAGCATATTCTGTTGAACCGCTTATCAGACTATTCACTTGGGCCTCCATATCGAGCTCAAGTTCAAATTGTTCAGACTCAAAACTGCCGCCTGCCTCGCTCTTGCTTGTTACCAAATCAATGAAGAATTCTGATGATCGATCTTCGTAAACGATGTTGGCATTTTCAATTTCAATATTCTCTAAAGCCATTTTGAAACGGCTAGTATCGGATTCTTCTTCTTTTAGAAAGTGCCAGTTGTCCTCGCCTTTCTTATTCACCTTCATATAAGCTTTTGCTTCTTCCGCGCTGATTTTTTTGATGTCATAATTCCCCGAGAAAACATCCATCAAGTCGAAGGACAGATATACCTTTTGGGAAAAAAACAGCGTGTCTTTTTCAGGAAATGTTTCTTGGATATAGACATCGGTGAATCGAATTGAGGCTTTTGGAAAGGTGTCCCAAAAGGTTAAATCCGCAGAACCGACGTTGGCTTTGGTTTTCAAACGATCGTTTAGCTTCGTTAAAGCATAACCTACTACATCATCTTCATAGTAGCGTATAATTACGAAACCCGCGCCAATCAACAAGATTAGCACGATCAATAGGCCCAAAGCCACCCTTTTCGTTATGCGCCAGAACTTCTCCATTTTAGTTGCGTGAAAATAGAACTGCTTTCTTGCTCTAAAATTTCATGCCGCTCTTAAAAACTGACATTCACTTGTTCATCTTAAATCCGTAGATTAGCTTCATGAACAAAAGAGAATTTCTTAAAACTGCAGGCATCCTCTCCGCGGGTGTGATGCTAAGTCCATTGGTGAGTTGTGCTTCAAAAACAATTCTTCCAGGCGGGCTGGCGGCAACAGTTTCTGAATTCCAACTTCCGGCATTGGGTTTCGCTTTCAATGTTCTTGAACCAAACATTGATGCGATGACCATGGAAATTCACCACGGAAAGCATCACCAAGCTTATATAACGAATCTCAATAAGGCCATTGCGACCAATCCGGCTTTTCAAAATCTTTCAATAGAACAAGTTTGTAATTCTGTATCGAGCGCAGACACTGCGATTCGAAATAACGGCGGCGGGCATTACAACCACTCTAAGTTCTGGACTTGGATTACTCCAGGCGGCGCTAAAGCTCCTACTGAGGCAGTAAACGCAGCCATTGTCTCTTCCTTTGGTTCTTTTGATGAATTCAAAAAACAATTCTCTGACGCCGCTAAAACACGCTTTGGAAGCGGATGGGCTTGGCTTTGTGTAGGTGCCGATAACAAACTCTTTGTTTCTTCCACTCCAAACCAAGACAATCCGTTAATGGGAAACCTTGTGGATAAACCTGGTACTCCAATTTTAGGTCTTGATGTTTGGGAACATGCATATTATCTGAATTATCAAAACAGACGTCCAGATTACATTACTGCTTTCTTTAATGTGATTAACTGGACACAAGTAGCCAGCGATTTCGAAGCAGCTACAAAGTAACTACGAAGCCCACGCGAATCTTCGCATCAAACTTCCTACAAGTCCCACGGAGAAAAGTGTTCCGACGATAATAACAGTGAAGAATATTCCTGTCACGTCCCACCATTTGATGACTACTGGGTAGTATTCTACCATGGCGCCTTGCATAGAAACAAGGCCAAAAGTTTGTTGTGCCCAGCACAACAAAAGTCCTGCTGCGGTGCCTGTTACCGCGCCTACTAGATTGATAAAAATACCTTCGTAAATAAACACGCGTTGAATAGTCGTGCGCGTTGCTCCTAGGCTTTCCAGCAAATAGATGTCTTTCTTCTTTTCAATAATCAACATGGTCAAAGACGCGATGATATTGAATGAAGCGATTACTAGAATAAAAAACAAGATCAAAAAGGTGAACCATTTTTCCGACGCGTTCGTTTTGTAAACAAGAGCGTTTCGGTCGTAGCGTGTTTGTACTTTTAATCCCGCTGGCAATACTTTCTCAAGCTCTGCCTTCACTTCAGCCTCATCTGCGCCTTCTTTCAATTTGAATTCTATCGCAGAAATTTCATTTTCCATTCCGAATAATTCGCGCGCGAAATCGATTGGAACGATGATATACTTCACATCCAGTTCTGCATTAACAGAAAATGCTCCACTAGCCATGATGTGCATTCTATTGAATGTATTCTCCCCAAATCGAGAAAGTTTCCGGCCACGGATTGGAGCATTGATTCCTACAACTGGAGGTTCGGATTCCGGGCGCGGCAGCCTTAGTTCACTATATACACCAAGCCCCATTACGGCATAATTCAAACTATCTTCTTTCAAAACAAAAGATCCAAAAAAGATCATACTGTCAATCGGAGAAAGCTCCGCATAGTCGCTCTGCACGCCCTTTACAGTGGCTACTACATTATAATCCGAATATTGCAACCATGCATCTTCTTCAATAATGCGGCTAAAGCGATCAACGCTTTTTACATTTTTCAAAGTTGAATCTACAAGCAGACTATCCGCAAATGTTTTCCCCTCAACAGGAATAACAGTGAGTGGTGCGTCAAAATTGGAGAATAATGTTTGGACTAAATCCTCGATTCCGCTGAAAGCGCTCATCACGCAAATCATCGCCGCGGCAACAAATGCCACTACGGTCATCGAAATCATCGAAATAATATTAATGATGTTTCGCGATTTTTTCGCGAATAAGTAACGCCGCGCTATGTATAACGAGACATTCAATATTGTACTATTTCCAAGCCTTTACGATCAATCCTGTGCCTGTCTCATGGACATTATTGCTATCCATGTAATTTAGAACTAAAGCAAAAGGCATCACAATTAAGTAATAGACTGGTAAGATGATAAAAAATACTTTTGAGAAATTAAGCATGCGCATCGGGATACTCATTGAAAGTCTCCAAGAAATTTGGCCTGGTTTACCATAACTGTAAAGCAGTTCACATTTTTCAAAACCCGCCATCTTCAACTTATCCTTCATCTCTTGCATGCCGTAACCATTGCGCACGTGCTCTTCAATGAAACTTGAATCGTCATCATCATGAGCATCGCTTCCTCCTTGATCACTTGGAGTTGAAATCAAGAGCATACCGCCTGGTTTCAAACTCGCATTGAAATTCTTCAATACATCCACATCTTCAAGAATATGCTCCATCACGTCAACACACAATACAAGATCATAGGTGTTTTCCTTTTTGAAAATAGTCAAATCTCCTACTTCAAATTTTGCATTATTTCGACCACTCGCTTTAAAAAATTGATTGCAATCAGCCACTTGGTCATCCTTCACATCCACGCCAAGCAAATTGAATTTGCTGCTCATTTTGCTCATATAAAAACTATACTGACCAAAGCCTGAACCTGCATCAAGAATTTGAGAGTTCTCCGAAGCCGACTTTTTCCATAAGCGCAATTCTCTGTGAATATGCCATGTGCGCAGCAAAAGAATATCTAGAAGATTATAAAAAAGCTTGCGAGTCCAGGTTGCCTGGTTGAACACATTGCCTAATGTTTTCTTAATCGGATCGTAATGCATATCAAAGAAGAGGTGTCGTCTATTTTTTAAGTAAGCGGTCTATTTCCTCGAAATAATCGAGAGAATCGTCGATATAAAACTGAAGTGCTGGCACTTTTCTCAATTGCTTTCCCACTACTTCACCCAAAAGTTTGCGGATGTGGGCATTCTTTTCATTGACCAACAAAAGACCTTCATGCTTCTTTTCTGTAGGGAAAAAACTCAAATAGACCTTGGCCATACTTAAGTCTGGAGCGACACGAGCACTTGTAACGGTAATCATCAGACCGTCAAACATTGTGCGCATGTTTTGCTGGAAAATAATACTGAGTTCCCTTTTAATCAGTGAACCCATTTTTTCTAACCGAATACTTGACATGCGGCAAAGGTAGTCAAACCCAAATGAATAGACCAATTCCCATTACTTTTGCCCTATGTCTAACACCATTGAGATTAGAGAAGGGCAGCAAACTGATATTCCGGCAGCACTCGACTTGATTCGAGAGTTGGCGATTTATGAAAAGGCGCCAAACGAAGTCATTGTTACCGAAGCCGATATGATCCGCGATGGATTCGGCCCCACGCCGCTATTCCATTTCTACGTAGCCACTTTAGATAATGAGGTCATTGGCATTGCCCTCACCTATATCCGCTATTCCACCTGGAAAGGTCCAATGCTCTACCTCGAAGACCTCGTTATTCGCGAAGCGCATCGCGGCAAAGGCATCGGAAAACTTCTTTTCGAAAAATGCATGAAACGCGCTTCTGATCTTAATTTCGAAGGCATGATTTGGCAAGTACTCGATTGGAACGAACCAGCAATTCGATTCTACGACAAATACCAATCAAACTATAGTGGTGAATGGCTAAATGGAAAATTGACCAAGACACAAATTGACACTTTTTTTCAATCAGAAAATGTATAAAGTATTCAAATTCGGTGGTGCATCCGTGAAAGATGCTGGAGCAGTTCGCAACGTGGCATCAATCATTACACGTTTCAAAAATGAAAAATTAGTTGTAGTGGTTTCCGCAATGGGAAAGGTGACGAATGCACTCGAGGAACTGCACAAAGCGCGTTTTCACAAAGGAAATACGGCTGAAGTAATTGCCCAATTAAAAGGCTATCACGAAGGAATTGGTCAGGATTTATTTGGAAATAAATACGACGAATGTATGTCTCCAGTCTTCGATCTTTTTGAAGAAATGGAAGAAAAAGTAATGATGCCTTTGAGCAGCGATGAGGATTTGGAATACGATCAAATCGTTAGCTACGGTGAACTATTTTCCACAGCTATTGTTCACCAATACCTTGTATTGCAAGGGTTCTCAACCGGTTTTTCGGATGCACGTCAAATTGTAAAAACAGATAATCGTCACCGTGATGCGCGAGTTGATTGGGCGAAAAGCGCATTAGGCGCGGAAAAGCTCAAATCGCAATTGGAAAAATACGATCAGGTTATTATTCAAGGTTTCATAGGAAGCGGAAATAATGGTGTTACCACCACACTAGGTCGCGAAGGAAGTGACTTCACTGCAGCAATTGTTGCCTACCTGCTGGATGCAGAAAACGTAACGATTTGGAAAGACGTTCCCGGTATGTTGAACGCCGATCCGAAAGTTTTTAAAGAGACCGTAAAACTGGATAAGATTTCATTCCGTGAAGCAATCGAATTGGCTTACTATGGTGCAAGTGTTATTCACCCGAAAACAGTAAAGCCATTACAAAATAAAAACATTCCTCTTTACATAAAGTCTTTCATAGAGCCCGATGCAGAAGGTTCTGTGATTCAAGAAAGCGCAGAGTTCGACAATCTCGTTCCTTGTTTTATTCAAAAATCAAATCAAGTACTCTTGAGCATTACACCAAAGGATTTCTCTTTTGTAGTAGAAGATAATTTGAAAGAAATTTTTGAAATGTTGAGTGAAATCGGCATTCGAATTCACATGATGGAAAACAGTGCTTTGAACTTTTCTATCTGTACAGATAAGGACGAATACAAGCAAGAAAAATTGATATCAATGTTGAAGAATAAATACAATATTCGATACAATGAAAACATGCAATTGTTGACCGCGCGTCATTACAACGACGACAACATTAAGATGCTTACAAAAGACAAAGAGATACTACTGGAACAACGCAATAGACAGACAGTACGATTTATTGTACGATAGAACTACTGCGGTTTCCAAGGAATTTCTTCTGCGTTGAATTCAACAGTAAGTTTTCTAGAAAGTACAAAAAGATAATCCGACAATCGGTTCAAATAATGCATGATTAAGTCATCCACTTTTTCATGATCATTAAGTGCAGCTACGCAACGTTCCGCTCTACGGCAGATGGTGCGTGCGATGTGACAATGCGATACAACCACATTTCCTCCAGGAAGAATAAAATTACGCATCGGTTCGAGCGACTCATCCATTGTATCCATGGCAGTTTCTAGAGCAGTAACATCCGCTTCATGAATTTCCGGAAGTTTCATTTTTCCTTCATGCGAAGGGTCCACTGCAAGATGGCTGCCTAGGGTGAATAATCTATCTTGAATGAAAAGAAGAATGTCTTTGTGGGCTGGCGCAAGGTCGCGAAGAAGACCGAGGTAAGAGTTGAGTTCATCAACAGTACCATATGCCTCAATTCGCAAGTGATGCTTTGGAACGCGCGTACCGCCGAGTAATCCCGTTGTTCCGTCGTCGCCTTTCTTTGTGTAAATTTTCATAAGCTCATTCTTTTCGAGTGCAAGATGCACAAGTTTTAGCGAAACAAAATCAAATTACGGTGAACACCGCGGGTAAATGCTCAATCAAACCGACGACTAGTGACCAACGACTAGTGACTAGTGACTAACGACTGGTGACTGGTGACCAACGACTAGTGACTAGTGACCGACGACCAGTGACCAATGATTAATTACTGAGGGAAGTTCTTTTAAATAAAATATTTCTCTCTGTGTAACTCTTTTATTCTCCTAAATCTCTGTGGCTAGAAAATGGGAAAATGAGAAAGAGAGGAAATGAGAAAGTGTAGAATCACACCAACTATCAAACTACCAAACTAACTCACGAACCTCCTTCAATTCCTCTGAATAAATAGTAATTCGATCGCCAATCTCCAAAGGAAACGGACTCCAATCCTGCTGCCCAATAGACACATTCGACAACACAAGAAAACAAAACGATAAGAAAAGGTGTTTCATGAATCAAAGATAACTACTGGTTACTGGATACTGGTTACTGGATACTAGTTACCCCACGAACTCCCGACCCCTCGACCCCTCGACCCCACGACCCCTCGAACTTACTATATTTGACAAAATAAACGACAACATGAAAAAAGCACTCTACATCTTCGGTGTGTTGGCAATTGGAATTGCTGCATACTCCTTTACTGTTGCTGATCCTGAAACATTGGCTATTGGTGCTGCTGCGCCTAAGACTGATCTTAAAATGGACGGTATCGATGGAAAATCAGTTTCACTTACCGACTTGAAAAAAGCAAACGGTCTTGCCGTTATTTTCTCAAGCAACACTTGTCCATTCGTTGTAGGCGCTGAAGGCTACGGCGAAGGCTGGGAAACACGTTATCTTGGTTTGCAAAAAGCAGCTGGAACATACAACGTTGGACTCGTTCTTATCAATAGCAACGAAGCAAAACGTGCGAGTGGTGAAAGCATGGAAGACATGAAAAAAAGAGCTACAGAAAAGCGTTTCTCTAACGTGGCTTACCTACTTGACAAAAACTCTGAACTAGCAAACGCTTTCGGAGCGCGCACTACACCTCACGTATTCTTGTTTGATAAAGACATGAAATTAGTTTACCGTGGTGCTATCGACAACAACAATGAAAGCGCTGCAAAAGTGACTGACTCATACCTGGAAAAAGCAATGATTAATCTTTCTCAAGGAAAAGCCATTAATCCAGCTGAAACTAAAGCAACAGGTTGCGGAATTAAGCGAGTTGGCTAATCTGGGACTATTTTTGCCCCATGATTCCTGTACCTAATTCTTTTGAATCGATAGAAGACATCCTCCAAGGAAGTGTTATTATAGTTGACAAACCCCTTGAATGGACCAGTTTCGACGTTGTCGGAAGGTTGAAGTGGTTGATTCGCAGATATGGCAAAGCGCCCAAATTCAAAATTGGTCACGCAGGAACTCTAGATCCCTTAGCTAGCGGTCTTTTGGTAGTTTGCACCGGCAAATGCACCAAACAAATTCAAGACATACAAGGTGGAATGAAAGAGTACACAGGCACTATTCGCCTGGGACAAACAACACCGAGTTATGATCTAGAAACCGCACCAGAAGGCGATTTCCCTTACGAACATTATACAGAAGCCGAGCTCCTTGGAGTTGCGGCTTCTTTTATTGGTGAGCAATTGCAAACGCCTCCCATTTACTCTGCAAAACTCATCGATGGCAAACGCGCCTACGAATCTGCACGTGCAGGAGTAGAAGTAGTAATGCGTCAGGCGCTTATTACGATCCATGAATTCGAGTTGACTCGCATTGCGCTCCCAGACATCGATTTCAAAATTCGATGCAGCAAAGGCACCTACATTCGGTCCATTGCACATGACTTCGGACAAAAACTAGGCGGCGGTTCGCACCTTGTGGCCTTACGCAGAACAGAATCAGCCCCATTCCGCATCGAGAATGCATACGCTATGCAAGACCTCGAAGAAAAAATTCGCTCAATTTCTCCCTCAAAATCAGAGGATTAGAAAAAACTTTTTTGAGAACGTAACCTTAGGCCTTACAAACACCGTTAAAGACCCTGTAAGTTCTCATGTAGAGATATTAGATAGTTTAATTGTTTTCATTTATTACCAAAAGGCCGCTCAACGGAGTGGCCTTTTGGTATTGGGGGTAGTGGGGTAGTGGGGTAGTGGGGTAGTGAGGTAGTGGGGTAGTGAGGTAGTGGGGTCGTGGGGTAGTGGGGTAGTGGGGTAGTGGGGTAGTTTGATAGTTAAAACAAATGAACACAAGTGAACACAAATGCACCCAAATGAAAAGAATCCGTCGTAGCTCACTAGTCACTGGTCGTTGGTCACTGGTCACTGGTAGTCGGTCGTCAGTCACTAGTCACCAGTCACCGGTCGTTAGTCCTTGACATTCGCTTTTAGATGTTGTACCTTCGCCCCCCAATTTTCTAAATCATAATACATTGATTTCAACCATGAAGCTGGGTCAGTTTCGTTACAAACTGCCACCCGAACTAATTGCCCAGTACCCTGCAAAGCATCGCGATGAGTCCCGCCTTATGGTGGTTCACAAGAGCACAGGTAAGATCGAGCACCGTATGTTCAAAGACATTCTCGATTACTTCGACGAAGGCGACGTAATGGTAAACAACAACACTCGCGTTTTCCCTGCTCGTATGTACGGCAACAAAGAGAAAACTGGTTCGATGATCGAAGTATTTATGCTCCGCGAATTGAATGCTCAAAGCTTGCTTTGGGATACTGTTGTTGATCCAGCTCGTAAAATCCGTATCGGTAATAAACTTTACTTCGGTAAAAACGACGAACTCGTTGCCGAAGTCATCGACAATACTACTTCAAGAGGCCGCACATTGCGCTTCTTATTTGATGGTACACACGATGAGTTCAAAAAATTGATCTACGAACTAGGCGAAACTCCGCTTCCGAAGTACATCACTCGTCCTGTTGAACCTGAAGATGAATTCCGCTATCAGACAATCTACGCTAAGCACGAAGGTGCTGTAGCTGCGCCTACTGCTGGTCTTCACTTCAGTCGTGAGCTCTCAAAACGCCTTGAAATCAAGGGTATCAACATGGCAGAACTTACACTTCACATCGGACTCGGAACATTCCGCACCGTAGAAGTAGAAGATCTTACTAAGCACAAAACAGACAGCGAACAACTTATCATCCCTGCAGAAACTGCGGATATGGTAAACGAAGCGAAAGCAAATGGTCGTCGTGTATGTGCAGTTGGAACTACCGTTGTACGCGCCTTTGAAAGCAGTGTGAGCACAAATAATTTGCTTAAGCCATTCGACGGATGGAGCAGCAAATTCATTTTCCCTCCATACGATTTTCAAATTGCAGATAGCTTGATCACGAATTTCCACGAACCAGAAAGTGTCTTGTTAATGACCACTACTGCTTTTGGAGGATATGATCTTGTGATGCAAGCATACCAAGAAGCTATCAAAGAAAAGTATCGTTTCTTCTGCTACGGAGATGCGTTGCTTATCTTGACCTAATATTATTCTACATACAATACCAAAGAACATGAAAGCTGCGTCTATTCGCCTTTGCGTGACTTTGGTATTGTTTTTTTCTCTCAGTCACATCGCGATTTCTCAGTCGAGAAAATCCGATCTCACTCTCGTTGGTAAAGCTCTATTCAAAGAAACAGTTGAAGGCAATCTTCAACCGAGAGCGTATGTTGCCACACATCTCAATAAAGACAATCCAAGACTTGTTGCCATTGCGTTAGACGTATCGCTCGGCATCTTCGGCATGCACCGCATCTACCTCGGCACCGACGCCAAAGTTCCCGTGTTCTATACATTGACACTAGGCGGCGGAATGGTGCTCTGGATCGCGGATCTAGTGCTCCTAATTACCACAGAGGACATCACTAAATTCATGAACAACCCGAATGTGTTCATGTGGAATGAGAAGAAGCACTAAGTACGAGGTCAGCCCACATTCCGTAATAAAATCTCCCCTTTACCCTCTAACCTTTCCCCTATACAATCTCCCCTCTCCCCTTTACCCTCTACCCTATGCACAAACCCCTTGTGGTCTATGTACCCGCACCAACCTGTTACCAACCAACCATCATTGAATATTCGCTTTCCACCCTCAATATTTTGATCCAATACTGCTGGTCCTTTTATTAATATCTCTCCCACTTCTCCACTTGGTAACTCAACCGAATAATCATTCGGTTTGCAAATCTTCACCGCCACACCTGGCAATGGCTTACCAATCGAATCGGCATCGCTAGCCTCCTGAAACAGCGGACGACCAACAATATCACTGGAATTGATGTTGAGCAAATTCACAGCAAACACTGACGACGATTCATTCAACCCAGCGCATGTCAACACTGATATACCTCTATTATTCAACGATTGTACTGTGGCATTCAACGGATGAATATCTGCTGTGAATATGTGTGTCAACTCTGCAATATTTCTCTTCTCCGCCAACGCGCTCACCGCTGTCAACTGCCCCGGACTCGCTATCACCAACTGGTGTGAACTACCTGTCAAAGTGTTCGCAAACTGCTCGTCAGTCGCGCCGTTTGGAAGCATCTCTACCGAAAAGTCTGACATCAAGGGAAGCAAAAACTCTAACACAAAACCAAAAGAATTATGCATCTCTAAATCACACAACATCGAACTTCCTTTATCAAAATGATACACCTGACGCAAACCAATAATCACCGCATTGATCTGCTGCTGATATACAGGAATCGCTCTTACCAACTCTCTTTTTTCTTTTTCAAAAAATAATGCAACTGGCAACTCGGCCTTCACTGAAGTGAACAATGACATCACTCGCTTGCGCGCCACTTTCAAATTCTTGCAAATCACATTCACAGGAACTCCTTTCTCCATCGACGCTTCCAACTCATCGATAAACACCACGGCATTCTCTGTCGGTGCCCAATGACTAAAATTGATGTCTTTCGTAGTAATCAATAACCCCGCATTCGAGCGATTGATCGCAAACAAACGCTGTTCGTTCGTCCAATTCGGATCGATTGGAACAGTGGTTTTCTTATTCATCAATAACCACAAATAAATCAACATCGACTGTGGGCCTTTTGGCAATAAAACAGCCACTGTAGTTTCTTTCTCCAACGATTTTCCAAGGGCAGCGCCGAGCTTCGACAATTGCTCTGGCAAATTAGAATACGCATGTTTCTTTCCTTCATATTTCCAAAAACCAACAGGCTCATTGCTCAACACGCGACCAATGCGATTGCTAATCGTTGGCTGATCCATCAAACGTTTCGAGAAATTCTCTACTTCCAATTCTTTGATGCATTGACGCAATGCAAATGCACTCACTCCACCTTTAATCGGCACACCCACGTTGATTCTCACTTTTCTGCGAAGCGTAGAAAAAGAAAAACGCAACATGTGCTTGCGACCAGCGCGATATGAAAACGGAGTTCCAGAAACATTATCAAAATGAATAGGAACAACTGGTCCGGTAATAAGCTTTGAAAGATGCTCAACACCTTTTTTAAACTCCAAAATTTGTCCTGTTCTAGAAACAGTGCCCTCAGCGAAGATGGCTACCAAGTATCCAGCATTCACTTGTTCCGAAACAGCTTTATTAAATAACTCGAAATCGTTCTTGCCTGTGCGAGGAGAAATAGGAACGCAATTGAGCGCTTTCAATAAAGGACGTAGAAAAGGCTTTTTGTAGATATCGGCATTCATCACAAAACTCACCGGACGGGAATTAAGACATACCATCAATACGAAGTCCATGTAGCTAGTGTGATTGCCCACCAATAGCGCTCCTCCCTCTGAAGGGATGTTCGAAGCACCAGTGATGCGAAGTCGATAGATGACTCTTCCTAGAAGTTTTACAAACGTTCTAAGGAATGCGGCTAGTAGGGTGATCATTATTGTTTTCATGGAGCAAATAACATTCACGCCTTCTCGCTCCAAAAGTCTTCTTTCAAAATAAACGTAGTTTTACTTTTTCCTTAAAATATCCCATAAATACTGTAATAAATATCTTTTCTTCCTATATTCATCTTTCAAAACGTAGTTTAAAAAGCACTAAATGGACTATCTCGAATCTAGTATTTCGCTGATGGATGAGCCTTCAAAAAAGAGTTTTCGCGCCTATCTGCAGCGCGTAAAACTCTCTGAACGAACGCTTCAACTCTTCGAGCTCATCAGCGCCAACCCCGAGACCGACGGCCAAACGCTCGCCCAAAAGCTCTATAAGCCCGTTAATCTGAACGCTTATCATAGTTTGAGAAAAAGTCTGCTATCGCAAATAGAGGAGTTCATTACCCTTCGGGAAATAACCAACACGGAACACAATCCCCAACGTGTGCTTTCCATGGCCAAGTATTTTCTCGAAAACAACGACCGCGAATCTTCGAGCAGTTACTTGAAAAAAGCTGTACTGCTCGCCGAAAAGAATCACGACTATCAAATGCTCGATGCCATCTATCTTTTACAAATTGATAAAGCGCACGAACTCCACATCGATCCAGAAAATGTGATAGAAAAATGGGGACAAAACAAAAACAAGCTTGTCCTTCAGCAAAGACTTTCGGTGGCCAATAGTATTCTTAGAAAAAAATTATCGGAAGCGCGAAAGTCAGGCACAATGCTCGATCCACAAGAGATCACAGATGAGGTATTGCAACTTTTCGATCTCCGTGGCGACGAAGCACTCATCGCTGAATTCATGCTTAAAGCGGTGCAAATGATTCGAAGTGCAGTGGTAAGTTCCAAAGATTATTCGCGCTTCGAACCTTTCATACGCCGCGTCTATCAACGACTTGAGAGCGCAGGCGCATTCACAAAACAAAATGAAACCACGCGACAGCAATTCATCTACATGATTGCACACACGTGCTATAGAACAAGAAAACTAAAAGAATCAAACGCACTTCTCGAATCCATTTCCAATTATTCAAACACTTTGAAATCGCGCTTTGTGCAACTGAACGCTGCAGTGTTAAGCTTTTCAGGCAACAACGAGCGTGGAATCGAAATACTCCGCGAAGCACTGAAATCAAGGGATACACGATTCTCCATCGAGGATCGATTAAACATGCGACTCAATTTGGTGGTGTTTTATTTTCAATCTGAAGAATTTAAAAAAGCCAATATCGAAATGCTCCTCATCAATCACAGCGATTCGTGGATTGAAAAAAGAATGGGAAAGGAGTGGCGATTCAAAAAAAGTATGATCGATGTAATTCTTCAATGTGAGCTCGGAAATACCGATCTCGCTTTTTCAAGAATAAAAAACATGGAAAAATATTTCGTAGGCTTCTTCCAACATCCCGCATATCAGCGCGCTTTGATATTTATGCGCTTTGTAAAAACCATCATCGAACAGCCGGAGCGAGTTGCTATACCGGAGTTTGCCATTGAAGTGGAAAAGGCCAATATGGCTTGGCCAGACTACAAAGAAGACACTCAGGCCATCACGTTTTTCTGCTGGCTCAAATCAAAAATGATCCGCCGACCCTACTACGAAGTCCTACTCCAAGCGATGAATTGATAATTTCATAGTCACAATTAAGCAACCTACACCCTCTATGCCCGTCACACTAGTGTACATTTGCCATATGAAGAACCTTAACCTCATCCTGGCTGCTTCTATACTGTTTATTTTCAGTTCTTGTGCTCGAAAGGCAGAGGAAGCAGCAGAGTACAACGATATTATCATTGAACATCAAAAGAAGATCATTGCTTCTTTCGATCGTTTCGACTCTACATACGTGGATTCCGTAGCTTCCAAAGACATGGTCGAATTCTCTTATGTCGACATGCAATCCACCATCAAACGCAGTATTATCGCCCTAGACAGCATTGGCCCATTTGAAAACGATCCCATTCTTCAAAATGCAGCACGCAGTCTTTTCAAGACCTACGATTCGCTTGTCACAGCTGATTATAAAAAGCTTTTAGATATCAAATTACTTGACGAAAGCGCCATCTCTCCAGCAATGGTAGATACCAGCTTCGCGGCGCAAATTCGAATTCACGACACCTCTAAAGAAGCACAAGATCAATTCTTGAAAATGCAAGAGGATTTCGGAAAGAAATACAATCTTGTATTCGAATAGCAACTAATCAGGGTTTCTCTCGTAGAAATCCACATGACACTCAAAACCCTAATTGCTTCGGCTTCATTGCTATTGACTTCTATTTGTGTGAATGCACAAGTTGGAATGCTCGAATACGCCGTGGGCGCGCGTCTTGGATCTGGTACCGGGATCTCGGGACAGTACTTCTACACAGATCATCACGTTTTTGAAGGCATCGTTTTCACACGATGGAAAGGCTTTAGTGTTACAGGTCTATACGAACATCACATGCAAATCCAGGATGTCAAAGGCCTCAAATGGTACATGGGTGTTGGTGGACACACATCATTCTATCCAATCGCAAGCACACACCCCGACTTGGGAAAATCCATCGCAGGAAATGCCTACTTCTTCGGTGGCGATGCAATACTAGGACTCGAATACTTCTTTAGATCAATACCAATTCAAATGTCGGTCGACATCAAACCGGAATACAACTTCGGAATCATTGATCGTTTGGATATGACCAATGGCGGAATTAGCCTTCGCTATCGGTTTTAAAAGTCGAGCCAAGACTTAAATTCTGAAGTCCGATGGCGCGATACAACCACCTCTTCTGAAAAATCTGGACTCACGTTCAATAGCAATCTGTTATTGGTATATGGCTCTATCCGGGCGATACTGCCCGTAGAGACAATCATTTTTCTATTTATTCTAAAAAATTCTGTTGGATCCAATTGAGACTCCAACTCCTCAAGCGTACTCTCGAGTAGATAACGCTCATTCTGTGCATTTACAATGAAAGTCACGCCTTCTTCTGAGAAAAAATAGGCGACCTCAGACGCAGGAACAAACGCTAATCTTCCAGCGGTCTTCACCAAAAAACGCTTTCTAAAATGTGCCTGTTCCAATCGAACAGATTCCACTATTGCACGCAAATCTTCATTGTTATCTTTCAGATTTCCTTTCATCAATTCATACTTTTCCACCGCACCTTTCAAGTCTTCATCTGAAATTGGTTTGAGCAAATAGTCGATTGAATTTACCTTGAAAGCCTTGATGGCGTAATGATCATACGCTGTTGTAAAAATAACTGGTGCGGGAACATTTGTTGATTTGAAAATATCAAAGCTCAATCCATCTGCAAGTTGAATATCCATAAAAATCAAATCCACCTCTGGATTCTGTTTGAAGCACTCAACAGAATCTTCTACTGAATCCATGCGCTTTAATATCTCAATGCCAGGCTTCAATTCCTTGAGCATGCGCTCGAGTCGATTTGCCGCAGGGGTCTCGTCTTCTATTATAATTACCTTCATTTTTCTTCAATATTTTCAAGTGGAACCCTAACACCGAATGTTTGTTCGGTTACATCCACAATAATATTTCTATCAAAAATCAACTTGTTGCGATTATCAATATTCTTCAAACCAGTTTTCGTCCCATTCTGCTCCTGCGGTTTTGGTTGAAATTCATTTTCTACCAACAACTCTGTATCATCAGATTTAATGAGGATTGCAAGCGGTTTCTTCATTGAAATAACGTTATGCTTAATGGCATTCTCAACCAAGATTTGCAGTGACATTGGAACCAAGAATTTCTCCAAATCCTGATCGCGAATTTCGTACACCACTTTTAGGTTTTCCGGAAATCTTGTTTGAACCAGAAACAAATAATCTTTCAACGATTCCAATTCTTCGCGCAGTGTCACAACCTGGCGTTGATTCAAATCAAGGATATTTCTATACACTGTGCTCATTCGCTGTACAAATTCAACCGCCTTTTTTTGGTCCTCTGGAATAATGCTTGCGAGAGTATTTAGACTATTAAACAAAAAGTGTGGATTCACTTGATTTTTCAAGGCTTCCAACTGAGAACTCAATCTCTCCTTTTTCAACTTTTCTGTTTCTGCTATAGACTCTTTCCACCGCGTAAAAAAGTAAACTGCCTCATAAAGAGTCACCACAAAAATGGTAGCAGAAAAACTTATTAAGAAAGTTTGAAAAAGCCCCTTACCCTCCACCTCGTTTTCAGTAAAAGCGCCGGTGTAAGATTCAATTGCGCCAATAATGAACGACATTGAAAACGTGAAAATGATAGTTACTACAAGCTGTTTAAGCAATCGCTTCGTCAAATCAGCATGCGACGGAAACATTCTCCTATAGAAAATAGTAATCTGTCTGTTGCCCATCCAAAACAATCCTGTGAAAACAACTGACCAAATTCCATCGTGGAAAAAGCAAGCACAAGCCTCTTGAAATGTCAATCCCATAAATAAGATAGGCATTGAAAAACCAAGCACAGGCACACCAATCAAGATAAGGGGCCAATCGCGAAAACCGAGCAACTTTTTGTCACTCGGCTTTTCGCAATAATTCTTCTTTATATTTTCAATCTGACTTTTCAAATCTCAAAACTATTATTCTTTAAAAGTATACAGAATAAAGGAAAACCGGAAAAAATCCAGTTTGATAAGTAGTCTCGATCTCCCCACTTCTTGTGCTATAATTCGACATAAATACATTTTGTTGATTGGTGATATTTCGAATGTCAAATGCTATGCTTTGCGCAAACTTCTTGAAGTTCATGCGGTATCCAATTTTGAAATCAAATCGGATATAGGGATCGTATTGAGCACCATAACTCAATTCTTCTGGGCGAATCTCTTCACCCGCAGCGCGAGAAGCTTCTAGATTAATTGGTGTATAGCGTCTTCCGCCAGCAATCGAAGCTTTGGTATCAAGTGTCAAACTCTGATTTTTTCCAATTTTAAACTCTTTACCAGCCAATAAATTCACCACATAATTTCCATTAAACGCGGTGTTTCTCTCTACACCATCGCTTCCTTCATATTTACTTTGAAAAACAGAAGTAGTAAGCAAATAATAAAATCCTTTATTCAAGAAACGCTCTACTGTAAGTTCCACCCCATAGTTCTCTCCCTTGCCTTCATTTACCAAGTCACCATTATTTGGGAAAGTAAAATCAGCTCCAGTGTTCAACACTGAAAAGGCAGAACTGCGGCGGTCTACAGCGATATTATACAAGTACTGATAATAAGCCTCCATCTTGATTCTCACATTTTCATTCAACTGAATATCATAACCCACAACAGCGTGCGCTGCCTTATTGTAATCGAGTTCTTTATTGTTTGAAACAATATCTCCATTGTCCAATTCTTCGCGACTGAAATAGGTTGGAATAGGTTGCAACTGACTATGCAAACCAACACCGAAATTCAAGCTTTGTCCAGGCTTCGTCGCGAAACGCGCACCAAGCCTTGGTTCCACGGCAATACTATTGTTCAACAAAAACATCTGTCCGTGTAATCCAGAATTAATCGTCCATCTATCTGTTGGACGATACTGCCAAAGCATATACCCTTGTGCTAAACCTGCATCGCCTTTAAAATCATTTTGTCTGAAAAAATAGGTGCTTTCATACAGCACGCTATCACGCAATTCAAAGAAGTATTGATCATACATGATACCCGCTTTAATCGTGTTTTTCGCATTGCGTTTTGAGTTGACGAAATAGTGCGCACTTGCTTTATTCTGTCTTTGAAACACCCCATAGAAACGATGTGCATTATCATTGACATCGAGCGTATCAGTGAAACCTTCTGTTCCACCAGTTGAGGTGGCTAACACCAATTTTCCAAAAGTTTTCTCATTGAAAAAATAAGTATGCGAAACGCCAAGAACCCCTGTAGAGCTCGTGAATTGCTGGTTTTGACGATCATCAGAATATAAATTTCCCTCTTCAGAATCCGTTCCTTTGAAATCAATAAAGCTTGTTCCTCCAATTCCAAAGACCGTGAATTTTCCAGCTTTTTTAGTAGGAAAATCCAAACGCACAGATAAATCTTGATACTCTGGAATGGCTGATCCTGTCCCGAAATCAATACCCAATGATGACATTATTCCCAAAAAAGAATAACGCCCGTTTATCAAGTAAGTCGCGCTAGCGCCCTTTTTAAAAGGCCCTTCAGCACCAAGCTCAAATCCATTGAAACCCATCTGGGCCATGTACTCCCTCTTGTCCTGATTACCGCTTCTCATGCGCAAATCAAAAACGCCTCCCAAAGCATTTCCGTAATCAGCAGAGAATGCACTCGTTGCAAAATCGCTATTCGATAAATTATTAATATTCAATAAAGAAATCGGACCACCAGTGGTACCAACTGTTGCGAAGTGATTCGGACTTGGAATGTCAATACCCTCTAATCTCCAAAGCACTCCCGTTGGGCTATTTCCACGAATGATAATGTCGTTTCTATCATCGTTTGCGCTGCTCACACCTGCATAGTTCTGCGCCATCCGCGATGGGTCTTGCAGCGTTCCGCTATAACGCATCGCCTCATCAATACTAAATGAGCGAGATGATATAGATGACATTTTATTAATAGATTCCGACTTGCTTTCCTCGGCTACAATCTCTACTCCATCAAGAAGCAAAACATTTTCTTCCATTTGAATATTCAATTCCAAATCTTTACCTGAATTCAATAACAAATTTGAAAATGCTTGCGGGTTATATCCTGTGAATTTCACTTGAACACTCACACGTCCCACTGAAACATTAGTAATGCGAAAGTGTCCGGTTGCATCCGTTACAGCTCCTATTATTGGATCAGTATTGACCACAGTTACTGTAACTCCCTCCAGAGGAAACTGACTTTGCTTGTCTACAATAGTTCCTCGAATATTGCCCGTTTGAGCAATTGACGTTGCACTGATCAGCGCAAGAGTGAATAGGGATAAAAACTTTTTCATAGTTGGATCATTATGCCGGCAAAAGTCCATTGACAATTTCATTAAATAAAGTGGAATGGGTTGAATTACCTTTTTTGCGACTTGAATTGTCAAACATTAAAATTCAAAAGTACTCTTTTAGGCTGCGCTTGTTAAAAGTCGTTAAGCCACACTCGATAAACCATTTTAACAAATGACATTGTTCCGTTACTTTGTGGCAAACTCGCCAAACACGGAATATGAAGTCCAAGTACCTATGGTCCCTTATTGTCCTCAGCACCATTGCTGTGGCTGGGCTTATTGTGCTTCAAGTATATTGGGTAAACAACACCTTCATTCTTCGTGAGCAAGATTTCAGTAGCAATACCACCAAGGCTTTAATCAAAGTAGCCAGCATACTCGAAAAAGAAGAGGCTCAGAAAATTGCCCTGGCTCAATCTAGCAACCCTTCAATTAGCCTATCTGGCGCGGCAGATAGTTCAATAGTCCTCAGTCACGGCAAGCGCGATCACAATGTAATCAGCAGCAATCTCGACGAAAGTCGGGATTCAGCTTTCTACAATCAACTTGGTGAATCGGGCGTCAATCAACGCAAAATACTCAAGCAATCCGGTATTCTTGAAGACATTCTCGATGGTCTCTTCGATTTGGATATCATGGAAACCATTCATACACGAATAGATACTGCCCATGTGGATAGCTTGATCAAAAGTGAATTAGAGGCTTTTGGTATTAAAGCAAAATATCATTTCGGTGTTTTCAATCGCTATCAGCAGCCTGAAATCATCAATGAACAAGACGTGCCTTTCGTTGATTACTTCTTTACCGAAGGCTATAAGGCACAACTCTTTCCAAATGATCCCATTTCAGACGTGAACTATCTCCGCGTTTGGTTCCCAAATCAACGCGGCTATTTGATTAGTTCGATGTGGACCATGCTTGCCACTTCAGGAGTCTTGCTCATCGTTATCATGTTGTTGTTCTCCTATTCGATTGGAACAATTTACCGTCAGAAAAAATTGAGTGAAATTAAAACAGATTTCATCAACAACATGACACATGAGTTGAAAACTCCTATTACCACGATCTCTCTGGCGTGCGAAGCGATGAACGATCCGGATATGCAACAAAGCAAAACAGCGATGTCGACCTATATCGGAATGATCAATGAAGAAAATAAAAGATTGGGTGTGCTCGTTGAAAACGTTTTGCGTACTGCAATTTTCGAGCAAGGAGATATGCAGTTGCGAATCAATAAAATCAATACGCACAGCATCATTGAGCAGGTTATTCGTAACATTGAAATTCAAGTTAAAAAGAAGAAGGGAGTTATTGTTCAGCATCTCGATGCGAGCAATCCAACAATAGAAGGAGATCATCTTCACATCACCAATGTGATTTATAATCTCATCGATAATGCGATCAAATACAGTGAGATTTCTCCCACCGTGGAAATCTACACTCGCGATGAAATGGACGGAATTGCCATCGCATTCAAAGACAACGGTATCGGAATCTCAAGAGAAAATCAAAGAAAAGTTTTTGATAAACTATATCGCGTACCCACAGGAAACGTGCACAACGTTAAGGGCTTCGGCCTTGGTTTAAGCTATGTAAAAGGCGTAGTAGAAAAACACGGCGGCACAGTTGACGTGGAAAGCGAGGTAAAAAAAGGAAGTACATTCACCATACACATCCCTAGAAGGCATGAAAAAGAATCTTAAAGTTTTATTGTGCGAGGACGATCCAAACCTCGGAACACTTTTGTCAGAATACCTGAAAGCAAAAGGTTTTGAAACAGATCTTGGAACTGATGGAGCAGAGGGCAGTAAGCTTTTCAAGCGAAATACGTATGACTTCATCATACTCGATGTGATGATGCCAGTGAAAGACGGTTTCACTTTAGCTGCAGAAATTCGTGAAGATGACAAGCACGTTCCAATCCTTTTCCTCACCGCAAAAAGCATGAAGGAAGACACACTTGAAGGTTTCAAAGCTGGTGCAGATGACTACATGACAAAACCATTCAGCATGGAAGAATTACTTGTTCGTATGAACGCTATTCTGCGCCGTACATCAGCACTTCCAGAGGATGGAGAAGAGGTGAACGAATTTACAATCGGCCGTTATCACTTCGATTACAACAAGCAAAAACTTGCTGTTGATACCCAAGAATTCAAACTCACCACAAAAGAGAATGAACTGCTTTACTTGCTTTGTAAAAACAAGAATGGCGTAATGGAAAGAAGCTACGCTTTGAAAGCAATTTGGGGTGATGATAACTATTTCAATGGACGTTCAATGGACGTTTATATTGCCAAGCTGCGCAAGCACTTGAAAGAAGACACAAGTGTTGAAATCCTCAACATTCACGGACGCGGTTTCAAGCTGCTAGACAATTAATTAGGGTTGTCGCTGCTTTAACTATATTTGCCTTCAAAGACATTTAGAATATGAGTGCTCAATCAAAACCAACTTTTGCTTTCGAAAAAAGAAACTTTCAGCTAATGCTTATCGGCATTGGTATATTGATTCTTGGATACACATTAATGACAGGCGGCGGCTCTCCCGATCCAAACGTTTTTGATGAAGAAGCACTTTTTGGCGCAAGACGCACTACTATTCCAGCATTCATCGTAGTGGTGGGGTATGCATTTCTTATTTATGCGATTATGTACCGCAGCAAAAAATCGAGCTCTGAATTACAAAAATAATTTGGAGGATAGATTTTGACCCTGATCCAAGCCATCATCATTGCCATCGTAGAAGGCCTTACAGAATTTCTACCTGTGTCTAGCACTGGGCATATGATTATTGCTCAAAATCTGCTTGGTGCTCCCAATGATGAATTCACCAAAATGTTCATCATCACTACGCAGTTCGCAGCAATTCTCAGCGTTGTTGTTCTCTATTGGAAGCGCTTCTTCCAATCGATGGATTTCTATTTCAAATTACTTGTAGCCTTTATTCCTGCCGCGATTCTCGGCGTGTTACTCGACGATTATATCGATACACTTCTCGAAAGTGTAACTGTTGTGGCCTGGACACTTCTCATCGGAGGGATTGTACTTATTTTCATTGATAAGTGGCTCAACCCATCTCGCGAAGTCGAAGTCACTTACCCAAAAGCCTTTAAAATCGGACTATTCCAGTGCATCGCAATGATTCCCGGAGTTTCTCGATCTGCTGCCTCTATCATTGGCGGCATGACACAAGGATTGACGCGCAAACAGGCCGCAGAATTCTCTTTCTTCTTGGCTGTGCCTACAATGTTCGGCGCATCGGTTTTAAAGCTCTACAAGGGCCTTAAAAACTCTCCAGATGTATTTACTTCGGATAATATCTCCATCCTCGTAGTAGGAAACATTGTGGCATTTGTTGTTGCCGTCATCGCAATCAAAGGATTTATTTCTATTCTCAATAAATACGGTTTCAAAGGATTCGGATACTATCGCATTATCCTTGGTGCTGTATTGCTCATTCTCCTCGCAAAAGGAGTGGAATTGCAATTGATCGATTAAGATCATCCAACATGAAAAAGCCACTTACAGCTACCATCATTACTTTCAACGAAGAAAGAAATATCGAACGCTGTCTGCTTTCACTTCAAGGCGTAGCCGATGAAATTGTAGTTGTAGATTCATTCTCAAAAGACAGAACACGTGAAATATGCGAACGATATAATGTGCGCTTCATTGAGAACGCTTTTGCCGGTCACATCCAACAAAAAAACTTCGCAATAGATCAATCATCCAACGATTGGATTCTCTCACTCGATGCCGATGAAGCGCTGACAGATGATTTGAAAAAATCTATTCTCGACGTCATGAATAGCCCGCAAGGCGTGGCCTACAGATTCAATCGCCTCACTAATTATTGCGGCACTTGGGTCAAACACAGCGGATGGTACCCCGACACAAAAGTGCGATTGGTGAATAAAAATCACGCGCGATGGACAGGAGTGAATCCGCATGATCGCCTTGATACCATTAGCGGAGAAAGCACTACGTTCATTGACGGAGATCTCCTTCATTACAGCTATTACACGAGAGAGGATCATCTAAAACAAATAGAATATTTCTCTTCCATCGCTGCAAAAGAATTGTTTGCACAAGGAAAAAAAACAGGCTCACTTCTTATCTACTTAAAAGTGTGCGTGCAGTATTTAAAAAATATTCTTTTCAAAGCAGGCTTCCTCGACGGCCGCGCTGGATGGACCATTGCGCGACTTTCAGCTTACGCTACATATCGCAAATACACCAAACTTCAACAACTCAACAGAGGTGAAAGTATCTAAACATATTATCATCTCACGCACAGATAGCATAGGCGACGTCATGCTAACGCTGCCTATTTGCGGCGTGCTCAAAAAACATTTTCCCGAAATAAAAATCACATTTCTCGGAAGATCCTATACCGAAGCCATTATCAAATCATGTAGTCACGTTGATCAATTCATCAACTGGGACAACCTTTCCAAGGAGAATGATGAAACACAAATTGCACAATTCAAAGCAATTGGTGCCGATACAATCATTCATGTTTTCCCAGATAAAGAAGTAGTTAGCCTTGCAAAAAATTCTAGAATACCCAATAGAATCGCCACTGGTAGAAGATGGCATACATTGATGAATTGCAATCACCCTGTTTTTTTCTCAAGAAAAAACTCGGACTTGCATGAGTCTCAACTCAATATCAAATTACTTCAACCACTTGGCATAACTGACATTCCTACACTTGCTGAAATGCCTAATCTATATGGCTTTCATGCGAATGGAACTGTTCCAGAAAAACTTCTTTCTATTCTAAATAATGGAAAGAAAAATATCATTCTCCATCCATTATCCAAAGGAAGTGCTGTCAATTGGAGCATGAGTAAATTTCAAGAGCTCGCTGCACTATTAGAAGAAAATAACTTCAATGTTTTCGTCAGCGGCACACAAGCAGAAGGTGATAAAATCAGGACGTTATTTTCATTTGAAAAAGAGAATGTTCATGATATCACAGGCATGCTCAACCTCAATGAATTCATCGCATTCATCAGTCACTGCGATGCGTTAGTTGCGGCAAGCACCGGACCTCTGCACATCGCATCAGCATTAGGTTTGAAAGCAATAGGCCTCTACTCCCCAAAGCGCCCTATACATCCTGGACGTTGGGCACCCATCGGCAAAAACGCCCAATACCTAGTAGCTCCCTCTCATCCCGAACAAGGTGAGTTGGAGATTTCGGCGAAGGAAGTGCGCAGAGCGCTAGAAGTGTGAAGTATGAAGTGTGAGGTTTGATGTAAAAGTTAACGACTGGTGACAAGTGACAAATTCCATTTTCTATTTGTGTGAAACTCCTCGGTCCCCGAGTGTCTCGCCGCAGGCGAGATGTATCGAGGGGAAGTACCTCACCAAAAACGAACTAAAAAACGCGAAGAACATGACGCCTGCTTGGGTTTCTAGAGTGTCTTCTGTTAGACAAGAAATCAAAAACAACAAACCGAAACTCAGGTAAATCACATTGCTTCGATTTGATTTTTTGAAGAATGGATAAAGCACTAAGCCTAGAAAAATCAACCCTCCTACTGTACCGTATGTAATAAACATCGTCAAATACTGCTGATGCGCACGGAGGCGATTGCCCTCCTCTAATTTACTATTCTGTCGAGCATACATTTCTTTAAACGAACTCTTCAAATCACCAGTTCCGACCCCTAGTATAGGATGTTCATGATAAATCGCTAAACCTGTTTTCCAAAACTCTAGTCTTTGAAAAACAGAATGACCATTCGGTGAACCGCCATTGCGATAATTATCTAGTTCAAAAAAGATACGATCAAGCCTTTTGTTTAATCCCCTTTTATCTTTTGAACAATAAGAAGTCGTTCCTTCTTCGATTAATCTAATTTCATCATCTGTTAGCTGAGCCATACCATCAGCGTCTTTTCTCAATCCCTTTGATGTCAAATACCTTGCAAGCGTGCCTTTGATTGGATTGCCTTTTCTATCAAGTGAATCGATAGGAATAGTGCTGCGACTTTCCCACGATTGCTTCAGCTCGCCCCATGCCAAATACAATAAGATGTAATTGCCGTTTTCGAGCAATTTATTTTCTGGAAAATGCTCATATCTCTCTCCACGTGAAGTGAATTCATCCAGCTTTGAAATCTCAATAGGTTCTACCGAAAAATAATCGTTATAGGCATTGTGAACGTAGTAAATAGCGCCAACTAAAACACTAAGTGAAAGCACAACGACAACTGCGCTTATCCATTTTTTTGGATGAGCGAAAACATAGCGAAACACGACTATTGCAGCCCAGACAAACAGCATGATCACAGCGGTCATGGATTCCATGATCCATAAGAAGCCCAGGAACAATGAGGCGATAGCAGCCTCTCGCCAAGGCAAGCCACCCTTGCGGTAGGCCGAAATAGATAAAACGATAATACCGAATACCAGTAGAATACTAAATCGGATGTGGGAAATGAAAATCGAAATATCCCTGAAATTACGAACCTTATGTGAGGTGTGTCCGAGATAAACTCTGAAACAAAAAAAGACGGCAATCAATAAAGCCGAAATAAAAACCCACATAAGGCTTTCCAACATCTTAGTGCCCATTGGACGCATTGTAGCCACCAAGAAGGGCATAAACAATATCGGAAGCTTCATTCTAAGGTCCCAGCCGGCGAAGCCAAATTCAGAGCTCCACAGAAGTCCGAGAAGAGGTAAGAAATAGATTGCTGAAATGGCAATGTAACTGCGGTCTGATAAAAAAGGCTTGAAAAAGACACGAACCTCTTCGCCTGAATAATGTGCATTAAGCAAATTGAGTAGCCAAGCACCCACCATCCAAAATGAACCAAACGACATGAAAAAATTAGAGAATGGCAAGGCCGCCAAAACAATGGCAAAGCCCATCCATTGGAGTACATCCAATATTTGGTGGCGTTGGGAGGCAGTCATAATGGTTAAAAGAAGTTCTTACTTCTTTCCACTCAATGGACCAGTAATCAATGTCGAATAATTCGAACTGAAAACTTGAAGAGCACGTTTGGTTACAGGGTCTTGAGGAAGAGAAGCTTTGAGTCTTCCATCTTGGTAATAGTACCTGGAAACGATCTCACTCTCCAGATATTCTGTGATCTGCTTTTTAAATTTCATCAGATCTTGATTCTTATTTGGTTCAATGCGCGCAAACAATTGATCAAACTCTTTCTCAGCACCTTCATAGTACTTCTCATCTTTCGCAGCATCTTTCAATTTCTTATACAATTCTTCTGTATTCGTGTTGTATTCAAATTTTTGTTGAACAGCATAGTTCACGAAATCATTGTAGTCATTGTCACTTAATCTGAATGTTGCAGCGCTATCAATCGTGCTATGCTTTGCAGCATAAATACTCGCCCAATTGAAAACAACATAATGATTCATCAATCCCGCAAGAATATTGCTCGCATCATCGCGCTTCACCTCAACATCTGGGGAAATACCGCGACCGTCAAATACTGTTCTTCCATTCTTTGTTTTAAATGGTTTAATCAACGAATCACTCACCGCTTTTACTGTGCCTGTTTGATCATCACGATGCGAATAATCCAATCGCTGAATACAACGACCACTTGGAGTGTAGTACTTCGCAACAGTCAATTTCATTTTTGAATTGTAAGCCAAATCTTTCGTTTGTTGCACAAGACCTTTTCCATAAGACTCTTCACCTAGCACCACTGCTCTGTCCAAATCTTGCAAGCTACCGCTCACAATCTCTGATGCAGATGCAGACATACCGTCCACCAAAACAATCAATGGAATCTGTGTGTCCAAAGGCTCGTTCAGCGCAGTATACGTTTTATTCCACTCCTCAATCTTTCCCTTCGTTCTCACAATCTCAGTGCCCTTTGGAACAAAGAAGTTCACGATGTTTATCGCTTCGCGAAGCAATCCACCTCCATTTCCTCTAAGGTCGAGCACACATTGCGACATGTTCTTCTTCTTCAAATCTGTAAACGCTGCGCGCACTTCTGCGCTTGCTGTTTGCGTAAATCCATCGAGTTTGATATAGCCAGTTTTGCCATCTTCTATCATAGCGAAATAAGGCACGTCTTTCATTTTAATTTCTTCACGTGTCACCTTCACATTCACCGGCGCTGGATCGCCCACACGTGTGATGGTGAGTTCAACAACAGAACCTGGTTGACCCATCAAAAGATCGGTAATGTCTTCGTAGTTTTTTCCTTCTACAGATTTACCCGCCACTTTAGTGATCACATCTCCTGCTTTCAATCCCGCTTTCACTGCTGCAAAACCTTGGAAGGTTTCCATGATAGTAATCTTCCCATCAATTGTACCCACAGACGCTACAATGCCACCGTACTGGCCAGTTTGCATAAATATCGCATCCTCGATTTTCGACTCAGGATAATATACCGTATACGGATCAAGTGAGCGCAACATGGCGTCAATTCCCGTTTTCATCAAGGTGCCTGGCTTTGTGTCATCTACATAATAGATGTTCAACTCTTTGTAAAGAGATGTGAAAATTTCTAGGTTTTTTGAAATCTCAAAATACTCATCGGTTAAAACAGTAGCCGAGCTCAACACCGCGATTAGCAATGCAGAAGCAATCCATGTCTTTGGTTTTTTGAGAAGTGATTTTATTCTTTTCATACTTTTCCGGAAGAATCAGTTTTGTCAAATTGAGCGTTGAATCTTTTGAGTAATTCAAATATTTTGCCGTGAACGTAAGCGCTGTTTGGCTGCTGACGTCCAGTAAAAATAAATAGAAAGGCCGCCTGCTTTTTCTGCTCCGTGAGCGAAGAATAAACAATGTGCTTCTGCTTTCTATAGGCTTCACGAAGAAGTCTTTTCACTCTATTGCGATCATGCGCACGTTTGAAAATACGCTTGCTCACCGTAAACAACGCCTGCGCAGGAAAGGTCTCGGGCAATTCCGTGAAGTGATACACCATCACAATGGCCGGCGTTTTCACGCTCATTCCATTCTTATGGGTATCCTCGATGAGCTTTTTTCTAGTGAGTCTTTCTTCTTTGCGAAGCGTCTCACGAGTCAAATCCCACGACTTCTTTTCTACATCAGATGTTTCGTTCAAACTCAATTCACCTAGTGTTTGTTCTGAGCAATTTTAACAGATCCTTTCGAAACCTCCATTGCTTTTTTGAAGTCCTTGTCTGATTCCAAAAGAACTTGATACATCGTATTGTCATCATACAGGTGCCTCGCCAATTGAGCCTTCACTCTGTTTTTCAATTCAGCCGAAAGCTTTTTCTGATTGGCCGAAGTCACTGCAATTCCTTCTGCTTTTGCCATGCCCAACAATTCTGTTACCATCGCATCGCTCACTTGGAATTTCTTCACAAACTCTTTACCGTCCTTGTATTTTTCAAACTCTTTGCGTTTTACATCAATGTAATTGAATGAATACTGACGAATAATTCCGGTATAAGTCAATTCTCCAAGAATCGCATTCAAATACGTTGAATCTAGTGGTACAAAAACATCTGGTGTAATACCTCCACCGCCATATACCACGCGGCCTCCAGGAGTAACAAACTTCAATGAATCAGGGTAGTGCGTGCTATCAGCCACGGTCAATTCTCCATTTACAAGACGGTTGTGAAAATCTCCTGCGTAATCAATGGAGTCGCCGTAAGGCTTCTGAATACACCTTCCTGTTGGCGTGTAATAACGCGCCACAGTAAGTCGCAAAGCACTTCTATCTGGAAGTTCTACCTCATGTTGAACCAAGCCTTTACCAAATGAGCGGCGACCCACTGTAGTCGAACGATCCCAATCTTGCAATGCACCGGCAACGATTTCACTTGCTGATGCAGAACCTTGGTCGATCAATACCACTACCTCCATATTGATAAATTCACCGCGCTTCGATGATTTGATAATTTCTTTTTTAGAATGTCTTCCTTCGGTATAAACAATAGTTTTATCTTTTGGTAAAAACTCTTCGATCATTTGAGTTGCTTGATCCAATAGTCCACCGCCATTGCCGCGTAGATCAAGTACAAGCTTTTTACAACCTTTGTTTTCTAATGTTTTTGTCGCCTCATAAAACTCATCGTACGTAGTTTGAGCGAAGCGTTCTACTTTCACATAACCGGTAGTATCATTCACCATGAAAGATGCAGAAACACTTTCGATTGGAATGCTTCCACGTGTGATGGTGAATGGCAAACTCTTTTCATTTCCGCGACGTGCCACGGCTACTACCACCTCAGAACCACCTTTGCCTTTCAATAATTTTTGTGCTTTATCGCTATCCAATTCTTTTCCAGAAATGGCTTTGCCTTCTACCTCAACAATTCTGTCTCCCGCTTTCAATCCGGCCTTTTCAGAAGGTCCACCTGGAACAGTTTTTACCACCACGAGAGAATCTTTGTAAATCATAAACTCCACACCGATGCCTTCAAACTTGCCTTCAAGCTGCTCTTGCGCTTGTGCCAAATCTTCTGGATCCATGTAGTAACTATGTGGGTCGAGATTTTTTAGGATACTTCCGATGGCATCGTCAATCAATTTTTTCTTGTCAACGCTATCCACGTAATGGTCCTCGATGTAATCGATGAGACTCACCAGCTTGTTCGGATTTTCTTCCGTTCCAGTCTTTACTTGAAAGAGATTTCGGTCACCCAGATTGGTCCCGATAAACATTCCAACAATTAAAGTTCCTGCAAAAAATAATGGTTGCAGTGCAGATGGCTTGCGGTTGGCAGCCTCTGTGGTTTCAAATTTCTCCAGACTTTCGTTCTTCATGTGCTATGCGCCGATAGGCTTCGGCAAGATACACGCAAATTAAACGCTTAAACGCCCGCGTGTATCAATATTTGGAAAAATTATACTTGTGAGATTTGTACGACTTGAAGTCCGGCTTCATTCAGAAAATCAACGCCGGTTCTGTCTTTGTATTCGTCGATATACACCATGCGCGTGATTCCCGCTTGCAGTATGAGTTTGCAACATTCCTTGCAAGG
>CALRZB010000002.1:0-32965 GCA_943372555.1 Chryseobacterium gleum
GCCCAAAGCCAAAAGCTATTACATTTGTACCATGAATCAATACGACGTCGTAGTAATCGGCTCCGGACCTGGAGGGTATGTGGGAGCTATTCGCTGTGCTCAACTTGGCTTGAAAACAGCACTTGTAGAAAAATATAGCACTCTGGGTGGAACATGTCTAAATGTGGGTTGTATCCCGTCGAAAGCGCTTCTTGATTCTTCTGAACACTATCATCAAGCTGTTCACCAATTTCAAGAACACGGTATCGAACTTAAGTCCCCTCCAAAGATTAATTTAGAGCAAATGATCAACCGCAAACAAGGTGTGGTAGATCAGACAACAAAGGGTATCGAGTTCTTGATGAAAAAGAATAAGATCGATGTTTTTGTGGGTCACGGTTCATTCGTGGATTCTAAAACTGTGGCTGTCACCAAAGCTGACGGAACAACAGAAAACCTTGGTGCGAAGAATGTCATCATTGCGACGGGTAGCAAACCTTCAACGCTTCCGTTTATTAATGTCGATAAGAAACGAGTGATTACTTCAACCGAGGCGCTCAAGTTGACTGAGGTTCCAAAGCACATGATCATCATCGGTGGTGGTGTTATTGGACTTGAGCTTGGTTCTGTTTATGGCCGCCTTGGTGCTAAAGTGAGTGTTGTTGAATTTATGGACAGCATTATCCCAACAATGGATCGCACTCTTGGAAAAGAGCTTCAAAAATCATTGAAGAAAATAGGTTTCGACTTTTACCTTTCTCATAAAGTAAAAGAAGTTACTGCTAAGGGCAAAACAGTTACCGTTAAGGCAGACGATACAAAAGGTGGTGAATTGGTGTTGGAAGGCGATTACGTGCTTGTGGCAGTGGGCCGCAAGCCATATACTGATAACTTAGGCTTGGATAAAGCAGGTGTGAAAATGGACGACCGCGGTAGAGTGGAAGTAGACGCACACCTTCAAACCAATATACCTGGCATCTACGCTATAGGTGATGTGGTGAAAGGAGCTATGCTCGCTCACAAAGCGGAAGAGGAAGGAACATTTGTAGCAGAGGTAATTGCTGGTCAAAAGCCACATATCAATTATAATTTGATCCCAGGCGTTGTTTATACATGGCCTGAGGTTGCAGCTGTTGGTTATACCGAAGAGCAGCTTAAAGAGAAAGGTACCGCCTACAAAGTGGGTTCTTTCCCTTTCAAAGCAAGCGGACGTGCTCGCGCGAGCATGGATACTGACGGATTGATTAAAGTATTGGCAGATAAAGAGACAGACGAAATACTTGGCGTTCACATGATTGGCCCTCGCTGCGCCGATTTGATTGCTGAAGCGGTCGTAGCAATGGAATTCAGGGCCTCTGCAGAGGATATCGCAAGAATCAGCCATGCGCACCCAACCTTCACGGAGTCATTCCGCGAAGCAGCCCTAGACGCCACAGACAAAAGAGCGATACATATCTAAACTAACGACCGACGACCGGTGACCAGTGACTAGTGACCGGTTACCAACGACTAGTGACTAATTGCGCTTGCGGGTCGTGCTTCGCACTTCCACTGCATCAACATTCGCTCGTAACCAGTCACCAGTAGTCAGTCACTTGTCACCAGTCACCAGTCACCAGTCGTCGGTCACCAGTCACTGGTCGTCGATTTCGGGTTTTTTCCGATTTATTAACGACTAAAGTTGTATAAGTCGGAAAAGTTTGTATTTTTGCCCTCCCCAAAAAAGACCCTTGAGTGAAACCATTTGCGGAATATAAGATTCCATTCTTGGGACTGAAAGTCGGAACACACCACTATCAGTTCACCCTAAAGGACGAGTTCTTTGAGGCTTTTGAGTACTCCGAGATCTCACGCGCAGACATTCGCGTAGAGCTCGAACTAGAAAAGCAAAGCACCATGATGGTTCTTGATTTTCAGTTGGAAGGTACAGTTGAATTGATATGTGATCGCTGCGGCGACCCAGTGCATCAGGAAGTTGAGACAAATCAACGACTGATTCTGAAGTTGGGCAGCGAAAACAGTGGAACTACCGATGATGATATCATCGTGTTAGGTCCAAGCGAAAGCGATATCAATGTGGCTCATTACCTGTATGAATATGCACACTTGGCACTGCCAGCGAGACATGTTCATGAAACCGAGGAAGAATGCAATCAGGAAGTCATGGCAGCACTATCGAAATATATGGTGCAGAATGACAACCGGAACGAATGGGCAGCATTGAAAAATTTACACTTCGAAGAGAACGAACCCGAACCTTTCGAAGACGACGAAGAAGAATAAACAGAATAAATACGTACTGAAATGGCACATCCCAAACACCGAATTTCCCAAACGCGCCAGGCGAAGCGTAGAACTCACTATAAAATTGAGGCTCCTAATGTGTCTACTTGCCCTACTACAGGTCAACCACACATGTTTCACCGCGCACATTGGTTCGAAGGAAAGCTTTACTACAAAGGTAAAGTTGTGATGGAAAAAGAAACAGCTCAAGCGTAATCAGTAGGCTGATGTTGAATTCAGAATTATTCTGTTTTTAACACACTGATTTACCAAAAAAACATACCAAGCCGACCTTGCTACTGCGAGGTCGGCTTTCTTGTTTGGTGACCGACGACTGACGCTACCGTATTACGCCCCCTTGGGGCTTTTGAGTCTCGGCCCTAATTTGCACAACCCCACGACCCCACGACCCCACGACCCCACAACCCCACGACCCCACTAACTTTGGCTTGATGATTGCTTTTCGCAGAGTGTGTCGATTTTTTCCGATATTTACTACCATGAAATTACTTGTAAGCATTCTGTTCGCTCTCTTTAGCTTCTCTGCTATTGCGCAAACTGATATTACCCCTCAAGTGTCTGCCGCTTTGAAGAAAGGTGATGCAGCTGCCTTGGCGTCGTATTTTATGTCACAAGTCGAGCTCGAATTACCAGATCAAGAAGGCACGTTCTCTTCAGCAGAGGCTCGTGCTATTTTAACAAAATTTTTTGCTTCTGCTCAAGTTCGTGATTTCGTTCTAAAACACCAAGGCACCTCTAAGTTGGATGATCAGTTTCGCATCGGCGATATGAGCACCGCAATGGGCAGTTATCGTGTTACTTTCTTTATGAAAAAAGTGGGTACCTCTCTTCAGATAAAACAACTGAAGATTGAGCAATAAGCTTTTTCGTTAATTAAATTTTATGGTTCATTTCGACTTAGACGAGTTTATACTCATGGCCATTACCGAAGATGTGGGTGATGGTGATCATACAAGTCTTTCCACAATTCCCGCTGAGGCCCAAGGACGCGCTAAACTCCTGGTAAAAGACACTGGAGTTATTGCCGGAATAGATATCGCAAAGCGTGTTTTTGAATTGGTAGATGAGAATCTAACCTTCGATCAAATACTTATCGATGGTGATCAAGTAAAACATGGTGACATTGCTTTTTATGTTTCTGGACCAGCGCAAAGCATCGTAACTGCGGAGCGACTTGCATTGAATATTATGCAACGTATGAGCGGGATCGCAACGCAAACAAATAAGATTACAAAAATGATGGAAGGCACGAAGTGTCGCCTTCTTGACACTAGAAAAACAACACCTGGTTTTCGTTTTTTTGAAAAACTAGCTGTGAAAATTGGCGGTGGCGTCAATCACAGATTCGGACTCTATGATATGATTTTGGTAAAAGACAATCACGTCGATTACGCTGGTGGAGTTCACAATGCGTTGCATCAAATAAAAAATTACTTGGAGAAAAATGAAAGACATCTCAAAATCGAAGTGGAAGCACGGTCTATGAAAGAGGTGGAGGAAATTCTTCAAGAAGGAATAGCATTTAGAATTTTACTGGATAATTTTCAACCAGCACAATTGATAGAAGCGGTAGCATTTATTGATGGTCGAGCAGAGACTGAGGCTTCTGGTGGAATTACTGAAGAAAACGTTCGTGATTATGCTCTTTGCGGCGTAGACTATATCTCAATGGGTGCTTTGACACATCATGTGAAAAGTCTTGACTTGAGTTTGAAGGCGGTGTAGTAAATTCGCCTTCCTTTTCTGAGATAGTATGGCTAACAAGTGGATAGAAAATATACAGAAGTGGACGTGGATTCAAAAATCCATTGCACTGCTCAAATCAATTAAACCTTGGGGTTTCCAAGGACTGTCGCTTTGGTATGTCTCTAGTTTTTTTGTCGAAGGAATTACAAAAGGGTCGCTTGGAACGCGAGCTGCAGCGATTTCATTCCGCTTGTTCCTAGCTTTTTTTCCAGGAATCATTCTTCTTCTTTCATTGATCCCCCATATACCGGTCGAAGATTTTCAAGCCAATCTGTTTGATAGTTTGAGAGGTTTTTTTCCTGGTGACACTTTCTCTCTTTTCGAAAGTACACTTGATGACTTGATCAATAAGAAGCACAACGCATTGCTTTCTATCGGTTTTATTTTAGTAATTTATTATGCATCCAATTCGATAAATGCGATACTTCTGGGTTTCAACGAGAGTTATCACTTGGATGAACGTGGGCATCCAATTATCATGCGTGTAGCTAGTATTATTTTGATATTCGTTTTGGGATTCCTTATGATTACCGCTGTAATCCTCATCATCTTCTCGGGTTCATTCTTTGAATACCTGCACGAACATGGAATTATTGGCGATAAAGGGTATATACCTATTTTGAATTTTGCAAAATGGGCTATCTCATTATTCTTGATTTACGCTGTTATTTCTACACTGTACAATGTAGGAAATGGCCGCCGCCGCCGCAAGTGGAGATTCTTCAATGTGGGAACAACCTTCGCAACAGCTTTCTTTATCCTTGCATCAATCGGGTTCGCTTACTTCGTCAACAACTTCGCTAATTTCAATAAACTATATGGATCGCTGGGTACTCTCATGGTACTCTTGATTTGGCTCAATTTCAATAGCATGATTATACTCATGGGTTTTGATTTGAATACGAGTATTGTAAAGGCAAAACGCACAATGCGTAAGGAAGCAGAAGCACTCGAGGTTCCTAGCCCAACCTCCGAAATTCCAATCAGCGAGGAAGTAAGAAACACTCTCCGTCACCCTCAAACCTAGTGACCAACGACCAACGACCGGTGACAAGTGACTGGTGACGTACTTCGTACTAGTTCCTCTTACTTATTACCTACCACCTACCACCTACCACCTACTACCTATTACTTAAAGCTTATAGCTTACAGCCAATAGCTCACACATCCTCTTCGTCAATGCTTTTCTTGAGAACTCGGGTGCGCCGGGAGTGGTTCGGAGTTCTTTGTTTTTCCAACTTACATAATGCTCCAGAATCATTGACTTCATTTGATCGATGTGAGCGCGATCTATGATGTGACCACTTTTTGTATTTGATATAATTTCGGCAGCATCTCCATCTTCAGGTCCAATGCCTAAAATGGGAGTTCCGCTGGCCATGTATTCATACATTTTGCCAGGAGTATTTCCTGCTGCAATTTCTGTATGCGCCAAGATTAAGAGTAAGAGCGTGGAAGTTGTGTAAAGTTTCACTACGGCACTATGAGGCACCGCGGGATGAAATGTAGTTATCGAACTCAACTCATTATGAGATGAAATATAATCTTTTAGTATGTCATTCACCGGTCCGATAAACTCAATCTGTAAATCGGTTCCGATGATTTTTTTCTCTGAAATTAATTGAGAAACAGCGGTCATAAAAGGACGCGGATCTCTCAATTCATCGATGCTTCCGAGATGTCTAATGACAAATTTATCTGTTAGTTCACGTTTTGCATTTTGAAAATCCCGTGGGTCAAATCCGTTTGGAATAAGCTCGCATTTAGGTGCGCCAAGCGCAATGAGTCGATCAACATGATATTTGCTAATGCTAACGGCTAAATCTGATTTAGTGAGCACCTCATATTCCATGCGAACGTTTTTCGCGCGAGCACGCGGACCTGTTTTCAAAGAATCCCACAAATCCCATTCGCTCCAAGGGTCTCGAAAATCTACGATCCAATTAATGTTTGGATTGTGCTTTTTTAATTTCAAACCAATCAAGTGCATACTGTGTGGAGGCCCAGTAGTAATGATGGTTTCAATGTTTTCTTCTTTAATAAAATTTTTCAAAAAACGCACTGAAGGCCTTACCCAAGTTACCCTCGGATCAGGGAGAAAAACATTGCCCCTAAGCCAAGTGCTTCCTCTTTGAAATAAAGAGTTGTTGCGGGTTGAAAGCAAGTCTTTTTGTTCAGGAGCTTTTTTTCCAACCAATTTGAATGCTTTGAAAAAAACATCTATCGGTTCGAAAATTGGTTTTTTGATAACTCGAATATCAGGCATCACATCTTTTATTAAAGATGGGTCCTTCACATTAAAGGCAGGATTTTCAGGAGTGTAAATGATAGGTTCGCACCCAAATTCTTTCATGTAGGCCGACATCTTGAGCCAACGCTGCACTCCGCCACCACCGCTTGGTGGCCAATAGTATGTGATGATTAATACCTTTTTCATTATCGCATGCAATATTCGCAATGATTACTTGAATTATCATGCTCAAACGCATGAAGTTCTAACATGCGTTTTGCACATTCTACCATTTCTATTTCAAAAGCTTCTAATGTGGCTTGATCAATTATATCTGAACCGCCGTTGTCTATGTACTGCCATCCTGCACTGTAGTTTTTTAAACTAAAAAGAGCAGAGCGAATATCCTCAATGGGAGTGCCTTTCTGCGATTCCATGTAAGAATAGAAAAGCAATTGAATCAACTTGCTTTGAGTTCGTTCAAACGCTATTTTTATTCCTTCTTTCTTGATTTGTAAATCACCAGGATGAACTGCGCCGGTTTTGTAATCTATGATTCTTACAATGTTATCTTCATGGTCGATTCTATCCGCTTTTCCGCGAATATTCATTTCGAAATCGATGCCGTATTTACTTGCTGGAATAACTCCGTTCAAAGAGGATTCAATCTCTGCTATTATGCAGGAAGTGCCTTGAAGTGCTCGTTTCTTCACTTCCGAAATTTCAAAGTCAATTGTTTTCTCCAACATCTTTTGTGCGAGAGAAAATTGTAAATAGTTTTCTCCAAAAGTCAAGTCCCCCATCTTATAGATGAGCTTGAAAGCGGCTTTCAATAATTCAGGAAGATTTGTTTTGAATTGCTCTAATTCATCTAGACTCGGAAAACTATTCAAATGATTTTTGAAAAAGTCTTCTAAGACTTGGTGCACAACACTTCCAAATGTGGATGCACTTATGTTTTCTTCTACCTCTTCTTCTTCTCCTAATCCTAGGATATAACGGTAGTAAAAATCAAGTGGACAGATTAGATATTTGTTTAATGCTGAAGGCGAAATTCCCGCTTTCCATAATGCTTTGATTCGGTCTCTGGAAAAGTCATCATTCAGAATAGAAACTATTTTATCTTCTACATTATCTCCCGATAAACTCGCTTTTACGCGTGTTATTTGCGAATAAGGAGAACGAAGTTCTAGTTCCAATTGCGTTATATATCTACTTTGTTCTGTTCCTTTAAAATCTGATGTGATGGATGAAAACAGGACGTCAATTTTAGAGGCGCGTTGGATAAGGCGATACAATGTGTATGCATAGGTAGCTTCTTTATCAGCTGCAGTGGGCATTTCATAGAGCTTTCTAACATCGAAAGGAATGAGAGATTGATCGGTTAAATTTCCTGGGAGTTGATCTTCATTGGCTCCAATTACAATTACATGATCGAAATCTATCGCTCGCGTTTCTACCATGTTCAGAATTTGCAATCCTTGCAATGGCTCTCCTGTAAAGGTGATTGCTTCGCCCGACATGAGATGCTGCATGATTACTTGCAGTGATTTCATATCGGTCAGTTCTTCACCAGTTTCGACAATGGCAGGAATCTCTGAAAGTAATTCTTGCGCACGAAGTATACATTCGATTTCAAATTCATTGCCTTGTTCCGCGAGCAATAATTCATCTAGCAATTGAAGAACATTTTTTATCCAAACAAGAGGTTTCCTATTTTCTTCTGTAAATAAGTAAGTGATTTTTTTCAAAGAATCGAAACGTTCCACGAACAGATTGAGGTCTGACTCCTTGATATAAATGCGCACATCACTTACAATGGAATGGCGAATTTCTTTGATTTCTTTTCCTAGAAATCCTGTTAGAGCTTGTTGCTCCACCACTTGTAAAAGGTGGCGATAATATGTTCCACGAGAAGCTTTCAAAGCTTGCGGTGTATGCAACTGCATGAGACTCTTGATGAGTTTCATTATAGCTGTCTGCTTAAGCGGATAACCTAACGCAATATTTACTTTGCATTTAATGTCTGGTAAGTTGCGGATTACAGGAACAAGCAATGTGCTGTCGGCAATAATGATTGCAGTCTTATCTGCCGTGTCTACATTAATGTCTTTTATGAGATCTCTTATGAGCAGCGCTTGTGAATAGGGAGTGGTTGTTTCATACACTGTGATATTCTTTGGGGAATCAACCATATCAGTTCCCAAAATGATATCTTGCTTTTTTGCATGGTGACGGAGGAAATGTCCGGCCTCATGCATTTCGTTATTGTAATAATATTGATCTCCGTCCCAACGACAAGTACATTTTTTCGCCTCCTGCAGTTTGTCAATTATCTTTTGTTCTGCTTTCGAAAGATTCGAAAGTCCCACAAACCAAATGTCTTCTACATCCGAAGGTATTTGCGAGGTGGGTTCTGATTTCGCAAGAAGATTGGTGAGTAACGCGTAACTGTATTTTTCTTTATTCAATTGGGCATCACGAAACGCACTGTATATGGTTCCAAGCTTATTCCAAAATTCTAGATATGATTCTTGTGATTCACTTAAACTGGTGCTATTGAAACTCCAATTTTCAATTTCCTTGATATCTCTGAGGTCGCGATAGAGTGTTTGTGCTGATATCATCGATTGCTCTACATCATTGAAATCGCTGAGCGCTGTGGTAGCCCATTTACTAAACACGTCGAATGGCTCAGCATTTTCAGCCATTATGTTTTTGTATACTTCGTAAAGAAGAATGATTAGTTCAAGTCTTGAGGTAGTGCTTTTATTGGAAAGCAGAGAAATGAAGTCGGGTAGGGTGAGGATTTTCGGGGCAAAAAACGACTTGCCGAGTATCTTTGCTAAGTGTCTTCGTAGAAAGAGTCCTGCTCTTTTTCCGGGAACGACGATGATTACATTGCGAAGATTTGATGGATGTTTTTCCACAAGTTGTTCGGCAATGGTCACTAAGAATGGTTTCATAAAGCAGCAAATAATACCAAATGGGCGAGTCTATTGAATTTCCACAGTTTCGAAAGTTAGCCAATAATAAGAATTATTATCGCATAGAGTCGAATGAAAAGTTCGAAGAGGTGCAGGTTATGGGCAAATATTGGTGGATGTCTGGACTCACGGCTACAATTTACCCAGAGAAGCTATTAATTATGGACATGTTGGCTTGCGAAGGTCAACGGTGGTCTGCCATTGAAAAAGAGGAATTTGAGGCGTTTGTAGGCCATTGTGAGGTCAATTTCGAGCGTCGCGAGGTGTGAACAATCAATTGTTCGATTTCTTAGTCTAACTGAACTTGATTCTTGTTCTATTTCTGCCAATTTTGAATCATGGCAATTCGCATAGAAGAAAATGTTTCCTTGAAGATGTACAACACGTTTGGAATAGACGTGAGCGCATCTCATTTTTCTGTTTTTTCGACCCTCGATGACATTCAGGAAATTTTGGAATCAAAAGAGTATTCCTCAATTAGTCCGCTGATACTCGGAGGAGGCAGTAATGTGCTTCTTACAAAGGATGTTGAACGTCCAGTGATGTTGAATAGAATGCAAGGGATTTCGCTTGTTGCAGAGGATGAAAATCATTTTTACGTAAAAGCATCTGCAGGCGAGGCCTGGCATCAGTTCGTTTTGGTCTGCATAAAGCATGGCTATGCAGGTGTTGAAAATCTATCACTCATCCCTGGTAGCGTTGGTGCTAGTCCAATGCAAAATATCGGCGCATACGGTGTGGAGATCAAAGATGTATTTCATTCGCTAGAAGCTTTTCATATTAAGGAAAAGTCTGTAAGGGAGTTTAATAAAACCGAATGTTCATTCGGTTATCGTGAAAGCGTATTTAAACGCGATCAAAAAGATCAGTGGATCATAATATCGGTTACATTCAAACTTAATAAGCGACCATTTTATCACACAGAATATGGCGCAATCCAGGAAGAGTTAGATAAAATGAACTTGGAGAAGATGTCTATTAAAGCTATTAGTCAGGCTGTAATTAATATTCGTTCAAGCAAACTTCCTGATCCAAAGAAGTTGGGTAATGCTGGAAGCTTTTTTAAAAATCCCGTTGTGCCAATCGAAGTAGCAAGAGCAATTAAAGAGGAATACCCTAATGCGCCTGTTTATCCAATTGACGAGCATTCAGCAAAGGTGCCTGCAGGTTGGCTAATAGAGCAGTCGGGATGGAAAGGAAAGCAAGTAGGTAATTGTGGGGTTCATGATAAGCAAGCTTTAGTGTTAGTCAATTATGGCGGCGCAACCGGCCAAGAGATTTATGATCTAAGCACGAATATTCTATCTGATATCAGATCTAAATTCAATATTGATCTCGAGAGGGAGGTGAATATCTTTTGATGGTTGATGTCTTATGGTTGACTTTTTATGTTTGATGTCTTATGGTTGACTTTTGATGGATTGGGTTGGTTTATTTTGGGATATTCATCCCATAACAAGTCATGGAATTCTAAACTGAAAGAAAGGCTTAATTAAATGCGAAAACCGAATGGTTGACTTTTGATGGATTTGATCGGTATATTCAGGAATATGTAGTTTTTTTTTATGCCGTTGAAAGGTTATAGCATTGCATTCTAAACTGAAAGTAATGCTGAATCAAAAGGAAAAAACGGAGCAGTTGAAGAATAGACTGTTTGAATTTAGTCTAAACGTAATTGCAGTTTATCGCGAACTGAATACCAAAAAAGAATTTGCTATCTCCAATCAATTAGTTAGATCTGCGACAAGCATTGGGGCAAATTACCAAGAGGCTTCTGCAGCTCAATCTAAGAGGGACTTTATATCAAAAGTCAGCATTTCTTCGAAGGAATGCAGAGAAACCAATTATTGGTTGCGGCTATTGGATTACACTAAATTGTATGAAGGCGATTTGAAGGCTCTAATTGAAGAGTCTGATCAACTTTGCAAAATATTTACCAGTATTGTTTTGAGCGCCACAAGAAATCTTGCAAATTCTGAGTGACACTTTTACATCAACAGTCAACCATTAAACCTGAAACATTAGAATTTCGCGCAGGGCATGATTCTGATTTTCTCAGCTTTTGTATTGTGTTTTCCTGCCCATTGATAGGAGATCGTGAGTTCATGTGAACCTGCACTGCTGGCAATATTTAAGCGAGAAATGGTAATGTCATAACTATAACCGAATTTGTATTTGCCTGCTTGAAAGCCCAGAAGAACAGCAAGTGCGTCATGATTGATATAGCCATAAGTGTTGCTTTTTGCAGGTAAGCCACGATACCAAATTCCTAAAATAACTGGATTGAATTCATAGTACATACCGAAATCCAATTGATCAAATTCTGCTTGCTTTTGATAGTTAGCCGCGAGTACTACATAATGATCTAGCTTGGTAAGTGAATGTCCTTTGATGCGCAATCTCAATCCACCGTGCGCAGAAAATTTCATTGGCAACGGCGTGTCGTTGTATCCATATACAGATTCGTTTGGACGATTTAAGTGCATAGCTGAAACACCAAACCAAAACTTCGGTCCATATGTTAATGCTCCTGCCGCGAAATCGAAATAAGATACGGGCTGAAGAACAGGTGCCTCTAAAGTTGCAGCTGAATTGTCGCGAATCATTTGATCGTAAAATGTCAATTTAGAAAAGTCAATCGCTTTCGAAACCATCGACATTTCTAGTGAAGGACGGAAAAACCAATTCCGTTTGATTTTTGCTTCGTATGCATATTGGAAACGAACGTTAGTAGTGCGAAGCGCCCCACGACCGGCACGGTCGTGATTTACAATCAAACCCAATCCACTTTTAATAGAAGGAAGGTAGGTATCGTATCCAAAATTATATGCTTGAAAAGCGCCAGGTATTGCTGACCATTGATTACGAACTTGTGTCACCAATCGGTTTTGTACAGATGCACCCGCAAACGCTGGATTCATCTGAGTGGGCATTGCATAAAACTGTGTGAACTGCTGATCTTGTGCTGATGCAGTCAACCTTAGTAGTGCAATACTTATGATTAGGTATAAATTTTTCATTGTTGTCAAGTTAGGTGTGGTAGTTCTATACTTTCTCTGCACTATTTAATCAGTAGTGTTACATCGCCGGCCTGCTCAAAGCGTTGGCCGTCAACAAATCTTGCGGTAACCTTCCAAACATATACATCTTGTTTGCAGAGCATACCTCTGTAGTATCCGTCCCATCCTTTGTTGACGTCGTTGCTTTCATAAAGCATCTCGCCCCACTTGTTGAAGATCTGAAGTTGGTATTCAGTAACCCCTGTGTTGATCGGGAAGAAAATATTGTTGTCATAGCTAGTAGGATTATAGCTTCCTCCATTTCCACCAGTTGGATCAGGTGTAAATGCATTTGGGAAATCTATCATGCCACCTTCTTTGGCATACACTGCATCATACAATGTCATTGTATCAGGACAGTTATACTCGTTGTTCGCAATTAATGTTATCGAATAAATTCCTTCTTCTTGATAGTAATAAATTGGATTTATTTCATTGCTTACATTATCATCACCAAAGTGCCATTCGTAGGAATTTGCATTTTGAGAAAGATTCAAACAGTAAACCGGTTGACTTGGAACACTCACTTCATTTGGTGTGATAGTGAATGCTGCACTTGCGTTAGGATAAACGTGAATAATTTGTTCTTGTACCATTTGCGCGGTGGTTCCATCATAACCAGTAATTGTTAATGTCACTGTGTATGTGCCTGGTGTGTAGTAAGTGTAAACAGGGTTTGTCGCATTAGCAAGTCCGCCATCACCAAATTGCCATGTAGATATTGCAGCATATTCGCTTAGATTGTTGAACTGCACTGTAAGTGGTGCACAACCTTCAGCTGGCCCGGTAAAATCAACTACAGGAAGCGGAGGATTTATTACTACTACTTGATAGGCTGTATCGCTGCAGTAACTATTAGATCCTACAAGTCTAATATTGTATTCACCCCAAGTTGAATATTGATATGGAGCTGGGAACTCAGTATACAATTCTGTGCCATCGCCCATGCGCCATTCCCAGTTCAAATCACCACCAATACTGATGTTGTTCAATGTCACTGTGGCATTCGGCCATGTTTGTTCTTCTGGTGAAGCAACGAAGCTAACTTGTGGAATAGGGAATACCGATACAAATGCATCTGCAGTGTCAACACAACCAAATTGATTTTGAACAACTAGAATAACATTGTAAGTTGTATCTGCATCGCCCCAATTGAAGAATGTGTGCGAAGGTTCGAATTCATTCGAGATGTCGCCGTCACCAAAGTTCCAATAGTAAGACCAACCTCCATCTGTGTTGTTGTCGAACTGAACACTAAGTGGAGAACAGCCTTGCGCATTCACAGTAAAGTCTGCATTAAGCTGCGGAGATACTTGCACTGTCACTTGATCACTGCTGTAGCAACCATGTTCTGTGTAAGCATTTAAAGTAACATTATATGTTTGAAGAACATCTCCAAAATTGTAGAAGGTGTGTGTGTGAAGCGTATCCGATGTAGTCGATGTTTCACCAGTGCCATAAACCCATTGATACGAATCTGCACCAATAGAATTATTTTCAAAAATGGCACTCTGTGGGTAGCATCCGAAAAGGCTATCAACGTTCGCAAGAGCAAGTGGTGAATGATAAATATGCATGTTCACATTCGCGGTATCCACGCAGCCATAAGGGCTTTGTGCAATCAGCTGAACAGGATACACCATGTCGGTAGTATTGTCTGTCAAATATTGGTGCGTTGGCGATGGCAATGATGAAAGAGCGCCATCTCCAAATGACCATTCGAAGATCACAGCATTTTCACTTTGATTTACAAAGGATGCATCAAAAGGTGCACAACCAATTGTATCTGTTGTGAATGCTGCAATAACTTGTGGATACAAATTGAATTGAACACTCATTGTGTCAGCACAGCCAATTTGATTCATTGCAACAAGCGCTATTTGATAGCTCTCAATGGTATTTCCAGGAGCACTGAATACGTGTGTGTGCTCATAGTTTCCATTTGCAGAAGATGTTCCATCGCCATACGTCCAATAGTAACTTGAAGCTAGCATGGAATTATTGGTAATCATAACTGGAGCAGGCTCGCACGCAGCACCTTCATCAATATTAAAGTCTGCAATTGGAGATGGATAAATGGATATTGGAACTGTAGTAGTGTCAGTACATCCATAATTTGAGAACGCAATTAATGTAACTGAATAATCAATTGGACTTGGAGTTCCATTAGTATAGTAAACACTAGGAATGATATCGGTTGATTGAATGCCATTTCCAAAATCCCAAGAGAAGCTATTTGCATTTAAACTATTGTTGTCAAACTGTACAGTTAATGGCGCGCAAACTTGCGCAGGATTAGTAAATGCTGCAACCACTTCGGGGAACACAACTACTGGTAATGTGTACGTGTCAACACATCCATCTGCACTTGCAACTGTTAGAAGAATATCATAAGTAACTGCGCTGTTTCCGTTGTTTACAAAAACATGCGTATGTGTTGTATCTGCGTTTTGGGAAGTGAATCCATCGTCATAATCCCAATCGAATTGGAAACCATTTATTGAAAGATTTGTCAAATCAATTGAAAGAGGACTGCATCCGCTAGCAATATCTAGATTGAATTGTGCAATCGGACCAGGATTGATTGTTATAACGCTATTCGATGTATCAACACATCCAAAAGCGGAAGTTGCTATGAGGTTTACTTCGTATTGAATTGGAGAAACAGTAGTATTATTGAAGGTGTGAGTTGGAATTGGTAAATTAGATGTTTGACCATCACCAAAGTTCCAGAAATAAGTTTGTGCACCAGGGATATAGGGCATTGTAACATTCAGAGGCGCGCATCCTTGAACATCACTCAAGTCGAATTCAAACTCTGGAAGAGGATATACAATTATTGGGTGTGATACAGTGTCGTTACATCCATTTACTGAATATGCGTAAAGAGTTACATTATATGTTTGAATGAAACCTGTTTGGTTGTCAAACAAATGTGCTGGCTCGAAAATATCGCTCGTGTTTCCATCACCGAAATCCCAATGATATGAACCCGCATTCAAAGATGTATTATCAAATTGAATTTGAAAAGGAGCACAACCAGGAGGAGTGTTGTTGTCATTGAAAGCCGCTAAAGCTCCTGCATATACCGTCACATAAAGTGTGTCAGCACTTCCGCATCCGAATGCATTGTATGCAGTGCATGTGATAACATATGTGCTGTCGGAGTTGGTAAAATTGAAGAATTCAGTGCTAGGCTCTACTTCAGTTGAAGTCTGGCCATTTCCAAAATTCCAAATAAAGCTGGAGGCGTTTTGAGTTGTATTGGTGAATGAGACACTTAGAGGAGAGCATCCCGAGAATACGCTTTGACCAATTTCAACAACGGGACGAGGCTCAACTGCTACAGTGCTTTGAATGGTGTCAGAGCAGTGTGCAGTTTCAACGATAAGTGTTACATCAAAAGTTCCGTTGCCAATATATTCATGGTCAGGATTTGATTCGCTTGAGAAAAATCCATCTCCGAAATCCCATGTGTAGCCCGTAATTGGTTCACTTGGGAATGTTGTCGACGCTGAAGTGAATGTTGCAATTTCTCCTTCACACAAATTTGACACAGCGATACCAGCCACCGGCGAAGGATGCACATATATTGTTTCTGTATCTGTGCGTGAGCAACCGTTGGTATTTGTTACAGTTAGTGATACATTATGAGAACCATTGGTGCTATAATGTATTGGAGGCGGAGTTTGTCCGCTATAGGAGGACGGAGGAACATCAAATGTCCATTCCCATTCTACAACACCTGCGCTAGTATTAGCGGTGTAATTGACGTCGAATTCATCGCAACCCGACATCGGGTCGGCTACTATCGCCACAGTAGGACGAGGTAATACTACAATTTGCAAACTCTCTGTGTCGCTGCAACCTGCCGTTGCACCTTGTACGGAAACAGATGTGCTTACTGTGAATGTTCCTGCTTGATTGAATACGTAAGTAATGTTGCCACTACCTGTGTTGATCCAGTTGTTGTTAGTTCCAAAATTCCATGACCAAGCATTTCCGCCTGTAGATTGCTGGTAGAATGTCACAGACTCACCTTGACAAATAGTGTCTCTATTCGCGGTTAAACCTGCAATTGGAGGAGGAACGATTTCGATTGTTATTGAAGTTGGAGCAATACCACAAAAATTACTATCTAATAATTGTACAGTATATGTTCCTACACCTGGATAGTGCATTGTGTGCGGAAATGTAGGAGGCCAAGGTGTCCAATCAATAATGGAGTCATGTCCTAAGTTCCAGTAATCACCAAAGTTCCAATATTCATAACGCTGATAAATATTTCCTTGAAAGAAACAATTGCGCTCTGTGGTATTTGTAAATGTAACAGTCGTATCGGGATAGCATAGCAATGTAGCAGATGCACCAATTCCAGGATCATCAAGGTCCCATATTCGGATTGGATTGAAAGTAGCCGTCGAAAGTCCGCCTTGTATAGTGCTGCAATAGTTCTCAGCGGTAAGAGTAACCACAGTTTCACAATCTACTGTTCCGACTTCATAGGTATGTTGAATTGCTTGGTTCCAGTTCGTATAATCAAAAGTTAATTGAGGAGAACCATCTCCAAAATCCCAAACAAAAACAGTGTTCTCAGAAACATTCGTTGATGAATTGATGAATTCCATCATTTGAGGAGCACATGCTTGTGTCAATCCTCCTACTGGAATTTGAATGGATGCACTGGACGCCTCTTCCATCACCACAACTCCTGTGATAACGCAACCTGAGGATATTTCAGAAATGGTAACCACAAATGTATCCACCACTGAAGTGTACAAGTGGTTAATGGCTGTTGGACTTGTCCAAGACGCACCAGAAGTCACAGGAGTGCCATCTCCCCAATCCACGGTATATGCTCCCCAGTTGTTTGGCGACTGCAGATTGAAGCTGTAATCATTACCAGTGCAAGAATACCAATATGGCTCACTGCTTGGGAATCCGTTGAAATTGAAGACAGTTGGGCATTGTGCCGATCCAATTTGTTGAATCAGGACAACGAGTACTGCTGTGAAAATAGCTCTGAAATTGTAAAGAGTATTCATCATATCCGATTCTTACGAAGGCATGCCTTCTAAGGTTTTCAGATATTGAGTTTTTAGACGAATATATCTCCGAGTGGGATGAATAGGGTTCTGAAAGGGATGAATTTTAACTTCCAATTTGCTTCTTGATTCTTTCTGTCATCTCAGCAACAGCAGGGCATACAAGAGTATTTCGGTATGTTAAATCCATAATTTGAGTCATGTTCTTGCGATCCGTGTGAGGGTACTCTCGACATGCTCTTGGACGAACATCATAAATCTTACAATAATTGTCTGAATCTAAAAATAAGCAGGGAGAACTGTTCAAGACCCAATCACCATCTTCATCGATGTGTAGATTTTTTTCGGTGAATTCAGAAGGTCTAATTCCGAGGTGATTCGCAATTCTATCGATATCTACATTTCGAAATATTGGGCTAGTTGTTTTGCAGCAATTGGCACATTTGAGGCAATCAACTTCTTCAAATAATTCTTCGTGCTTAGTGTGAAATAAATTGTCTAGATCCTTACGGCGAGCAAGAGTTTGAAAGAATTTCTTGTTCTCTTTTCGAAGGCTTTTTCCTTTGTCTAAAAACTTTTTTAACTGCTCATCCATTGCGCGAAAGTATCAATGGGGATTTGAAAAAGCAGGGTCATTAATAAATGATGTATCCGTTAAACATTTTAGAAATGCTATGAGATCACTTTTCTTTTGCGCGGTAAGGCCTAAACCACCTGAGCTGTACTTCATGAATGCATCAATTGTGGATGAGGCCGTTCCTCCGGTGTCATAATGATCAATGACCTCTTCTAGAGTCACAAATCGTCCATCGTGCATATATGGTGAGGTTAGCTCGATGTTTCTCAAGGTTGCAGTTTTAAATCGACCGCTATCGAGTGGATTTCCAGTAACAAGGAAACGACCTGCATCATTTTCGAAAGTGGCATCCAAGCCATTGTTGTGAAACAAATAATCTGTCATTTGCATTGCGCCAAATCCATGACAATGAAAGCAATCAGCTCCACCTTGGAAGGTAGGATTAACATCTGGATCACCTCCTTCGGTAATGAATAAAGTGAATCCGCGTTGCTCTTCCTCTGTGAAAATGTATTGTCCAATGCGTTGTAGGTCGAACTTGGAATTTGAACTAACCATTATTCTTAAGAATGAAGCCATCGCTTTTGCTGCCCTTTCTTTTGTTATATCCTCACTTCCAAATGCGGCTTTGAATTTTGCGGGATATATGGGGTCGAGACGAAGTTCTGCCAATGCATTTTCCCATGATTCATTCATTTCTATGGGGTTTTCTACTGGCTCCAATATTTGCTGTTCTAATGTAGTAGCTCTACCGTCCCAAAAGAATGTGGTGGACCATCCCATATTTACAAGTGGCATGGCTTGACGATTTCCTATTGCCCCAGTGATCCCCACTGAGAATTGATTTGGATCGCTAAAGCCATGTTCCGGTAAATGGCAAGAACCACAGGACTGAGTATTGTCGCCGCTTAATTTGGTTTCCCAGAATAAATGTCGCCCAAGATCGATGGATTCATAAGTGAGGGGATTGTCGCTGGGGACATCCATGGGGGGGAAAAAGGGGGGGGATTCAAACGGATAGGGCGTGCCGTAGATATCTACCAACACCTCATCTTCAGGCTTGTCATAGCGACATGAGATAATTAACGTCGTAACCATAATTATGGTCAGTACAGTTGCTATGTGTCGGTTGATTCTCATTGCTCCAAAGGTACAAACAAGGGATTTTGCGCAAAGTTCCAATCAGTCAAAGATTTTAAAAAAGCTTCCAAATCTTTTTTCTCTGTTTCAGTCCACCCTTGAGCTACAATCATTGAATTCTTGTTGGAGTGTAATTTGCCCCCGGTATTATAAAAATCAATAACATCACGCAAGGTATTTAAACTACCATTGTGCATGTATGGTGCTGTCAATTCTATATTTCGTAACGTGGGTGTTTTAAATTTTCCAATATCTTCTGCTTGGTATGTTACACGCTCTTTTCCATTGTCCTCATAATTTTCATAGAGTCCAACATTGTAAAATTTGTAATCCGTAAAAAATGGAGGAGTGTGACACTTGCTACAATTTGCTTTTTCACCAAAGAAAATTTGCATTCCTCTTTTTTCAGAATCATTCAATTCGTTTTGTTTTTTTAAATAATAAAACCGATCAAATCGAGTATCACCAGAAATGAAAGAACGCTCATAACAAGCAATTGCTCTTGTAATTACATATTCGTCAAGATCTCTCCCATACGCGGTTTTGCTCAAGTTATTTAATCGAATATCAGACCTTAGATTTTCTGCTGCCTTTGGCAATGGAAAAGCCATTTCCATGGTGTCTTGAATGGGCCCAAGTATTTGTACTTCTAAATTTGGAACACCTCCTTCCGCCATAAAATAGGGCATCCAAGCGAGATTTGCGAGTGTAGGGGCATTGCGTTTTCCTTTTTTTCCATGAGATCCCATGCTAGTTTCCACACCATCGGTGAAGGCCATAGATGCCACATGACAACTTGCACAACTAGTCTTGTTGTTTGAAGAAAGTCGTGTGTCGAAAAACAATCTTCGTCCCAATTGTATTCTTAGAGCAGTAGGAGCATTGTCCTCTGGATATACTATTTCAGGAAAAAAAGAAGGTACCTTGTATTCGAAGATGGAGTCTGAAATGGAAACACTCGGAGAATTGCAACTTAGAAAAATTACAATGACTACGATTAATCCAATCAGCGATTTCATTCCACCGTTATTGCTGAAGAAAAGTTGTCTACGAAACGCTCAGCAAGTGGAAAATTCCCAGATGTGTGCGACAAATAATCAACAGCAATATCAATCTGATCATTATCTCCCTTGATTAGTTTATCAGCATGAATAGTGATCACTAAATCATAGGTTTTGTTTTTTTCTGCGGAGATATACTTGTTTAATGATACCACGCTATATAGCAAATCATCTCCTGTGTGGAAAGCAAACGAATGATCTAAAGGACTTCCTTCTGTCCCTGTCAGATCTGCTTTACCTTCGAATTTGGTAAAGATGTATCCCGTGTTCCATGTCCAGAACATACCTTGTGCACCTTGAACACTCAATGGATGTGAATTTGGATATGTAGATGGGTCCACGTCTTTATTATAACTCTTTGGTATACCAATTCCCATATTGAAACTTTGGTAAGAACCTTCTGGGATTTCAGTTGTAAAAGTGAAATCGTTATCTAAATTTTGAAGTTGAAAGTCTTTGAGTAAAATCTCATTGCCATTGGAATTGACTAATTTCATTTGGCTGAAATAACTCATTAGTAAATCAATTCTAATTCGATGTCCCATGCCATCGTCATAGATTTCTCCAATAGCAAATGGCTGATTGTTGTAGACAGTTTTGATTGTTACATTCAATTTTGGAAGCACATCAGATTCTTCTGGATCACATGAAGTGAATACAAAAGAAAGAGACACTAACAAAGCAATATTCAGAAGAAATTTAGCCATTTTTTGGTGTTTGATTTTATACAACCAATCCGATTATTACCCGAAAGATACTGAAAATTAAGACAATTACAGTGGGTCAACATCGATGCTTACCCGCACAGATTTGAATTCTGGCTCTGCGGTCAACTCCCACAATGCCTTACGTATGGCCTTTTTTTCTTCTGCAAGATTCTTATTTCGAAGCTGTTTGATCATAAACTGCCACAAATAATAATTGTTAATCTTAGGGATGTATGGTCTTTCAGGCCCGAGAACATTCTTACCTGAAATGTCTGTAAGAAGCTTTTTCGCGCGCTCTGCGGCAAGCCCCGCCACATGATCGTCCTTGTGCTTTATCGTCACCTTCATCATACGTATGAAAGGCGGATATCCAAAATGATGTCTTTCATTCTCCTCATGATTATACAAGGATTGATAATCGCCTTTTCTAACCAAATCGAATAACCAATGTGTAGGATTATAGGTTTGAATAAATACGCGTCCCTGCTTGCCTCTGCGGCCTGCACGTCCTGCTACTTGCATCATCAATTGATAACTTCTCTCAATACTTCGATAGTCGGGGAATTTCATCATCTTGTCAGCATTCATAATGCCAACTACAGAAACATTATCGAAATCAAGTCCCTTCGGTACCATTTGAGTTCCAACAAGAATATTGGTCTTTACTGTTTCGAAATCTTGAATGATTTTTTGATAACTATTTTTATTTCGCGTAGTCTCCAAATCCATTCGTTGAATATTGGCTTCAGGGAAAATTGCTTGAATATCTTCTTCGATTTTTTCTGTGCCAAATCCGAGCATTTTCAACTCATGGCTGCCGCAAGCTGAACATGTACTTGGCGGAGTATGACTATATCCACAATAGTGACATTTCAATAATCCCACATTTTTATGATAGGTTAATGATACATCGCATCGTGTGCATTGAGGTGTCCACCCGCATGTGTGACATTGCCATACAGGAGAATAACCTCTTCGATTTTGAAATAAAATTATTTGTTCTCCATTCTCTAAAGCCACTCGCATTCCCTCAATCAGTTCGCTTGAGAAATTACCGTTCATCGTTTTGGCTTTTGTTTCTTTGCGAAGGTCAGTCACCACAATTTCTGGCATGGAAACACCGCCAAAGCGCTCTGTTATTTGAACGAGTCCAAATCGATTTTGCTTTGCGTTCCAATATGTTTCAATTGCAGGGGTTGCCGATCCTAACAGCACTTTCGATTTAAAGAATGAGGCGAGAACAATGGCTGTATCTCTTGCGTGATACCGCGGAGCTGGATCATGTTGCTTAAAACTTGTTTCATGCTCTTCATCCACAATCACTAAACCCAATCTATTGAAGGGTAAAAAGACCGATGAACGTGCACCCAAGATCAAATCACATTCTCCTGGAATAGCGGCTAAAACTTTATTCCAAACTTCTGTGCGTTCATTGTCTGAATATCCACTATGATAAATTCCAACACGGTTTCCGAAGTGCTTTCTTAGTCGATGAATGATTTGAGTAGTTAATGCAATTTCTGGTAATAGAAATAATGCTTGCTTTCCTTCGGCAAGTGTTTGTTCTATTAAATGAATATAAACCTCTGTTTTGCCACTCGAAGTCACACCTTCCAACAATGTGACGTCATGTGTTTCAAAACTGGTTTTGATTTCGTCTAAAGCTTTCTGCTGCGCATCTGAAAGTGACTTTGCTGCTTCACTGGCTAGTAAGTGGGAGGGAAGCCTTCCAATTTCTATTGTGCGAATAGCAACCCATCCTTTCTGAACGAGATTTTGAATACTTGCAGCCGTCGCCTTCGATGCATTTTGCAGTTTTAATCGATCAACCTCGCCTCGTAACCCTTGATCGAAATTCGACATTTGAAGCAACATCATCATTATGTCTATCTGCTTCTGTGCTTTCTTTTTTTCTAATGCAGAAAATATATCGGCTAATTGTTTCTCATTTTGCGCAAGTGGTCCAAGACTCACCATGTCGGCTGTTCGTGGTTTGAACTTTTCACGAATCTCCTCTTCTGCTCCTATTATGCGTTTGTCGAGAAGTGACTTTAAGATAGGCCTAACATTCTTTATTTCTAAAATTTTAGAAAGGTCATCTGTTGTTAGACTATCATTATTCCTCAGACTTTCAACAACGATGCTTTCTTTTTCAGTCAAATTCTCGAAGGCTACATCTTTATCAGGAAGAACAAATTTTGTTTCACTGCTTAGCTTCAATCCTCCAGGAAGAGCTGCGCTCATTACCTCGCCAATGGTACATGCATAGTACTCAGCCATCCAACTCCATAATCGAAGTTGATGTTCATTGACCACAGCAAACTCATCCAATATCTCTTCAATATAGCGGGCCTCATAGCCAACTGGAACGTCGTTGTGAATACTCTGAACTATTCCAGTATAAAGCTTTTGCTTGCCAATCGGAACTATTACACGTTGACCAACTTTTAGAAAGGCACTATAAACGCGGGGCACTCGATAGGTCAATACCCTTGGCATAGCCAAAGGCAAGATTATATCTGCAAAAAAAGTGTCGCGTTCCATGGGTGCAAATTAGTGCAGTCCATCGAACGCGACAACAGTATGAATAAGAATGAATAATTTCTGTTAACGAACCACTATTTTCTCAGTGTACATTCCTGCTTCCGAGTTGGCTTGGACAACATATATACCAGGCGCAAGGTCAGTGGTAATCAAAGGTAAATTGTAAAGTACTCCGCCGATTGCATCGATTTGTTTGATATCTGCAATCTTTTGACCAGCCATATTATATAATACGAATGAAACAGATTGAGCCTCGGTAGAGCTCCACTTAATCAAGCTTTCGCCAAACGTATTTGGATCAACCTTGAAAGTAACCCCTGGCAAATCATTAAACGTAATTGTTTGTGTATGACAAGTTTCTTGACCTGCGCAGTCTGATACGCACCATGAGCGAATGACAGTTGCACATGCACTCAACCCAATAGTTTCTTCTTGGAAATCAACAGGAACTACTCCAGCACAGTTGTCCAAACCAGTGATTTGAGGCAATGGTGGTAAGTCTTGACCGCAGGGAAGCGTGATGTTTTCAGGATATGAACTAAGTGTTGGAGGCGTTTGGTCTTCTGCTGTAATTATTTGTGTATACTGACTCATATTCCCACAATCATCTAGTGCCAGCCATGTGCGTGTAAAGATGTAGCCACAATCTGTCTCAACTGTATTCGCGGCAAGCCCGATTGGAACAATTCCACTGCAATTGTCTTGTGCGAAAATGAATGAATCCGGAATTGGATCACCACAATCAATAGTCAATTGAGCTGGAGGAAGATTAAACAACGTTGGAACAACATTATCAAATAGCTGAATCGTTTGTGTAAATGTTGATGTGTTACCGCATGCATCAATTGCTGTATATAGTCTTTCAATTATTCCACCGCAACCAGGTATTAACTCAGTATCCTCAAATAGCAATTCAAAATCATTGCACTCGTCTTCTACTTCTACAGAAACGGATTGATAGTTTGTGCAAGGCATTTCAATAAATGATGCTGCATTAACGAAAACAGGAGCGACATTATCAATGGCAGTGACAGTTTGATAATAGATAGCGCTATTGCCGCAATCATCAAATGCGCGATATATTCTCAAATACACTTCGCTTCCAGCGCAAGGTGATTGCATTGGCAAAACTGTTACCGAAACTTCAACATCTCCTGCACAGGCATCCGTAGCTGTTGGAGATATTATAACTGGTGCTTGATCTCCACAATAATAAGTGATGTCTTCTGGATACGAGTTGAAGCTTGGACCTTCTGTGTCGAAGTATGTGATTATTTGCGTTGCTGAGGAAGTATTTCCGCAATCGTCAGTCGTAGTCCACGTGCGGGTGATTTGATAACCACAGTCGATTGGCTCTTCTGTTTCAGTGAGAAAAATATCTGGCTCATCATCGCTGCAAACATCATAACAAGTGACCTCAGGCATAGGAGCCACCTGACCACATTCTAATTCTAAACTTTCAGGCACACCATACAATTCAGGTCCTTGATCATCCACATAAGTAACGGTCCAAGAATAATCACTCTTGTTTCCGCAACCATCTGTTGCTTCCCATACAGTAGTAACACTATAATCGCCTGCGCAATCTGCATAGGAATAGATAATGCCCGCAACTTCTAGTGTGATTTCAGAACAGTCGTCAATGAATATTGGATCAGGATAGTCTCCAGATAATGTTTCACCGCAAGAAATAGTTACAGACTGTGGACCTGAAACTAGCGAAGGACCTGTAATGTCTTGAATGTTGAATGTAGCTTGAGCTGTAGCTGTATTACCACAGGCATCAGTTGCTGTGTATGTTCTTGTGAAGCTATTAGCACAACCGAATGTAACATCAGTGTATGTAATAACGGCATCAGAACAATTATCGGTAGCAACAGCTTCCTGTATTTCAACATTTGCACCACAAGTGATTGTGGTAGATGAAGGAACAAAGGTGAACACAGGTGCTTGGCTATCTATTAGTGTTATTGTTGTTGAAGCAGTGCTAACGTTTCCACATGCGTCTATTGCAGTATAGGTTCTAGTCGCTGTTGTGGAGCAACCTTCACTTTGAATCATATCCTCAAATGTCAAAGTGTATTGATTGCAATTGTCTGTTACTTCTGCAAAGCCAAAGTCAATTTCATCGAGATTACATGTCTCAATGGTCATGTCTTCGGAAACAAAAGTGAATATCGGAGCTTCAGTATCTGTATAGCTAATGCTAGAAGAAGCAGTTGATGAATTTCCACATCCATCAATTGCTGTATATGTTCTAGTGATTGTTGTCGTGCAACCTTCAGTTGAAGTGACGTCTTCAAAAGTAACGCTCACTCCGCTGCAGTTATCTTCAGCAAGAGCATCTCCTAATTGAATATCGGAAGGGTCACAGCTTTCCGAAATACCACTTTCAGGAACGAATGTGAAAACAGGAGCAAGGTTGTCTATGTAAACTATTGTTTGTGATTCTGTATTAGAATTTCCACATCCGTCAATAGTTGACCAAGTGCGAACAAAAGTGTAACCGCAGTCTGATGGGAATGTCTCAGCAGTTAAAGAAACTGTTGTAATTCCCTCACAATTGTCTATTGCGAATACGTTATCGTTTGGCAACTCGTCGCCACAGTTTAATGTAATGTTGGATGCTGGAATATTAAATAATTCTGGCTCTGTTGTATCAACTACTTCAACTGTCCATTGCTGCGAAACAACGTGATCACAATCATCAGTTAAAGTATAAGTTCGTATCATGGTGTAAGTACCACCGCAGCTTCCAGCTATGATTTCGTCTGAGAAGCTCAACGTAGTTTGTGCACATCCATCTTCGTAACCAATTTCTGGTTGTGACGAATCATTCCAGGTTCCACATTCAACGACTAGATTTTCAGGGAATACGGTAAATTCAGGTTCTCCTAATCCAAATAGATCAATGGTTTGGCTTATAGAAGTGCTGTTACCGCATGCATCAGTGGCAGTATAGGTGCGAATAATTAAACCATTGCAACCTTCTTCAATAATTTCATCGCTTTGTGTAATGTAGAAAGTAGAACAATTGTCAGAGGCGCCAACGGTAATTGTGTTTTCCGTTCCACAAAGTACCGAAATAGTGCTTTCAAATTCTGCGAATACTGGAGCTGTTGTATCAAGCGCTTCCCACATTTGAGAAGTATAACTTGTATAGCCACACTCATTGCTAGCGCTCCAGAAGTTGGTGAATGCTGTTGATCCGCATTCAGGATTAGGGTTATTGCATGATTTATCGGCGTTGATGTCTCCGTGTCCTGTGATAAATACATTGTTCAAATACCCCGCATATGTAAACCATCCGCTAAGACCAGCGTTGCCGTTTTTATTATTTGCTCCAACACCAATTTGGTATCCGAAATAATAGTTTACAGGAAGATGAGAAAGTTGCAATTGGCTACCTTCCAGAGAACCGGTACCATTGAGATAGCAAAATCCTTCTGTCATTTCATAATACGTCCAATCGTTGTGTGATGTAGCACCAAAATTGAGATCGTCTTTGTATCCGCGTCCTAGCGCAGACCATTCGTCCCAATTGCGACCATTACCTAGAAGCATAAATACGTCGAAACCCATGCTTGGGTCAGCAGCGCTATACACGTGGCCGGATACGACTGCATTGCCGTCGCCATATACTTCTAGAGAACCATTGGCATCCCAAAGCCAAACAACACTAGAAGGATTAACTCCAGGCAACCAAAGTGCCCAATCCTGGCCAGGTCCAATGGCAGCAGATAAATTGCAATCAGATTCGATAGCTCCGGTTTCTACCAAAGTCGAATTGATATCTGATATTGCACAGCAGTCTGAAGATGCAGTTGCAGTATCGAATGAAGAAGGCACGTCCCCGCATTCTCCTGACAGGGTTAGCAGCTCTGCATCGAATGTCGGATAGCATTGTGAATGTAAGGTGGCGCTATTGCTGAAGAATAAAATAGCGAGCACACAAAATAGAAAAACATTTTTCATGTAAATCAAGGTTAGGGTAAGCAAGTTTAAACAAATTAAGCAACTAATAAAGATGGGCTTACCGAGAACCCGTGCATTGTTATCAACGACTTTGCAAACAATAAAAAACCCCCGAATAGTATTTTAATACTATTCGGGGGTTTGATTTTCTTGGAAAAAAGACTACTTCTTTCTGTCTAGAACTTCGTCAATCATTCCGTATTCTTTGGCTTCTTGAGCAATCATCCAATAGTCACGATCGCTATCGCCCCAAACTTTGTCGTAAGTCTGTCCGCTGTGTGTTGCGATAATATCATAAAGCTCTTTCTTCAATTTCTGAATCTCGCGAGCAGTAATTTCGATATCTGACGCTTGACCTCTAGCACCTCCAAGTGGCTGGTGAATCATTACACGAGAGTGCTTTAATCCAGTGCGCTTGCCTTTTTGACCTGCACACAACAATACAGCACCCATTGAAGCTGCCATACCTGTGCAAATAGTTGCAACATCTGGGTTGATGTATTGCATAGTGTCGTAGATGCCTAGTCCAGCATATACACTTCCTCCTGGAGAGTTGATGTAAATCTGAATGTCTTTGTTCGAATCTGCACTTTCCAAGAAAAGAAGTTGAGCCTGGATAATGTTTGCGATATAGTCATCAATCTCGGTTCCGAGGAAGATGATACGGTCAGCCATCAAACGAGAAAACACGTCTACCTCACGGAAAGGCATATTGCGCTCTTCGATAACTGTTCTTGTCATATTTTCTGGGCCATACACGTGGCTGATTACATCATCCACTACTGTCCCACTAATTCCGTGGTGCTTGACCGCGTAACTTCTAAATTCTTTACGGTTCATCATATAGCTGTTTTTTTTATTTGGGGCCAAGGTAATAACATCGTGCAATTAAAAAAGAAATTCCAAAAAATTGGCTAACCATTCCTATGTGAATAAGTTACTTCTCGGCAATAAGCACCCCTTTTTCGAGACATTTTTTGAGAGGCTGCGCATATTTCAAGACATCAATGCCCTGTTTATTCGCAATGTCGATTAAGTCATGTTGCCCGTCACTATAATTTAATAGATGCAGAACAATGTCGATGAATTCTCGTGAGTCAGCAGGGGATAGAGAAGAAGGATACAAATCACGCCTCCCCAATTGCGGTTCACAATTCATCACTGTGTTTCTAAAACGACCATTCAATTCGAGAATTTGAATGATGTGAAAATAGGCATCAACACTTCCCTCTAGTGATTCAAAATCTATAAACGATTTATTGTCAAATGAGGTGTGATATTGCTCATATTCATAATAAGGGGTGCGCATTAAAGAACCAACCGGCAAGTTGAATCCAGGTGAACAATATTGGCGCTCATCGCTACCATCAGGTCTGAAATTTCGAATGGAGTAATCCGATTGTGTCTGTACCAAAAAATGCTCAACAGCTTTATCAGTTATGCTGTTTCCTACTCTCGATTTTTTATAATGGAAAATGTCTTTGTTCCCGCAGCAAGTCAGCACGAATCCTGCGTAGGTGTTGGCCTTCATTATTTCACCGTTCTCGCTTAAATAGCAAATTGCGCCAATTGTCTCGGGGATGAAAGCAAACCGATATGTGTATTTTCTTTTAGGAAGAGATGCTATCTTTTTATATAAAAATGCCAATGCTAATGGCCCAGACAATTCATTGTTGGCCATACTTGGATGGCAGATATAGGTAGAAAAAAAGATTTCTTCTTTAGTATCGCCTGGCAACACTAATTCACCGTAGGTAAGGTGACCGTTTGACAATTCAGAATCTACTACAACTGTGAATTCACCTTCTTTAGGTAGACCTAAAAATTCATTGTGTGAAATGCAAAATCCCCAACGCTCTTTGTAATAAGATGTCACATATGGAATAGCATCGGGTTGATCTGCCAGGGTATGCAAATGCTGAGTTAACTCACTATATGTGATCTTCCGATTTACAGGAATGCTGTAGCTAATAAGATGGAGATTGTTCTTTTTGAAATCGGCAATTTTGTTTCCTTCGGGTGTCAAAATATATGCGTCTCTCACGTTCCATTCTTTTGGAACAGTCCAATCAAAAACTTGACTTCCGCTTGGAATTTCTTTTTTTACCAAAGGAATTATTTCAGAAAGAATATCAAGAGTTTCGCGCACTCCATTTCCTGTAATACTTCGGCAAATTGGCCAAAGTCTATCAAAGTAATGTTCAATCTGATCCTTCATTATTTGACAATCTTATCTTCTTTAATACTCTTGAGGTACCCTTCATTCAATACACTATCCTCATTGATTTTTAGTAATGAAGGATTTTGTTTCAGAAATGAAATTAGTTCTTTTATTGAGAAGGAATTTCCTAATTCTTGAAATATCGTTTTACAAAGCGCTAGATCGTTTGCTGTATCTACTGAAAGTTTGAAGGAGTATTCTGATGAATACTTTCTCCATGCGCAACTGAATTTTCCTGAGCGTTTGATGTATGGAGTGACGTGTTCTCTTTCAGACAATAGCTTCGAATCGCTCCAAGCTAATTTTAATGAATCAAAAGTGAAAACTTCTGTTGTGATTCCGTCTTCGGAATACATCGGCCCCTCGTTACCATTCGCAAAATAGTCTGTTCCAAATAGATGAAACTGATCAATTGCATAATCGATTACTTCGCCATGATGTATTGGATTGTCGCAGCAAACGCGCACAATTAAGTTCGGATTTTCATTCTGAGAAATGGCGGCCTGATAGAATCTATCTAGCACATCCCATTCTGAACCGCGAAAACAATTTACACCAATGGTTTTGCAGGCATCCGAGATAACATCATCTTGAGGTTCTGTGGTCGTTGCCACGATCCACTTGTCTATTTTTTTTGATTGCGAAAGTCGAGTGATGCATTGCTCTAGAAGGCTCTTTCCATGAATGTCTACAAGGACTTTTCCTGGAAGTCTTGTACTGCCCATTCTTGCTTGGATGATGCCTAAATTCATTTCTTGTGCTTGCTATCTAGAAGTTCGCGGTGCTCTTCCATCGCCGACGTATTCTTTGTCAGATTACTATCGTGCATTCTGTAGCGGTACAGCGGAACAATAAGGTTGTAAATATTGTAACTCTCTGTCCATCTTATTCGAAGATCTTCTTCTTCACGCGCTCTGAATTTTTCGTCGTACAAACCCACGTTGTATAGAAAGTCTTTTCGAAACATAATACCGCAAGCAATCGGCTTCTCTTCAGCGCTTACATGCTCTATGCGCTCTCCTCTTTCGTTTACTAAATAGTAATCGGTAGAAACAGCGTCTAGTTTTGAATTTTCCTCTAAAAACAACTTTTGTACTTTGAGCAAATCACGATGGATATAATCATCTGCATCTAAGAAAATAATAAATTGACCTTTTGCTTTTTGAATGCCAAAATTACGTGCACCAGCGAGTCCAAGGTTTTGTTCAAGATTAAATACGCGAACTTCTTCTTTGTAATTTTCTAATACATCCTGAGTATGATCAGTTGACGCATCGTTAATAACGAGTATCTCATAATCAGTTTGGCCAAGCGATTGATCGAGCGCGCTTCTAATAGCACGCTCAACATATTGTGCGTAGTTGTGAGCAGTGATGATAAGTGAAATCATACTTTGTCGCGAATGAATTACTTCTTGCGTTTGCTAACTTTCTTCTTGTCGTCTTTATCAAATTCAGAATAGCCACCGTAAGTGTAACCATATCCATATCCATATCCGTAGCCATAACCATAGCCATACCCGTATTTATACGCATACTTACCATAGTAGTACTTCCAACGTTTTTGTTTTACGTTGTTTAGAATCAGCATTGAGTTAGTGATATTATTCTGACGAAGTATATCTTCTAAATATCGAACCCCTTGTTTTGTGGCTTTCTCAGTGTTCAATACAAAAATTCCAAGATGGGTTTTATTGATCAACACCAATGAGTCACTAATCAATGAAATAGGAGGTGTATCAATGATTATGTAATCATACACACTCGCGTTTTCCATTATCAAAGTGTCAACGAGCTTATTCATCACAAGTTCAGAGGCATTTGGAGGAACAGGACCAGCAGGCAAAACATCCAAATTTTCAATTTGAGTGGGTACAATCGAATCTCTAAAATGTGTGCGGTTGATCAAGTAAGATGAAATACCGCTAACGTTTTCAATACCGAAAATTTTATGAATTTTCGGTTTATGCATGTCAAAGTCAAGAATCAGAACTTTTTTAGATGCCTTAGCGAGCACAGCTCCTAGATTTACAGATACAAATGTTTTTCCTTCTCCCGGATGCAAGGAGGAAACCATCAATATTTTAGAATCTTCAGGGGCATCGGTTAGAACGTATTGAAGATTGGTTCTTATTGACCTGAAGGCTTCCGCAACATTACCCCTTGGATTATTGATTAACGAAATTGGCTCGTCTTCAATTTCTGCGTGATAAGGAACACTTCCAATGATAGGAATTTTAGTCAATGATTTAAGCTCACTGGTGTTTTCAATTCTTTCAAAGAATATAAGCCTAATAAATCCAATTAAAAGAGCTATACCAATGGCTATACCAATAGCTAGATAAGTTACTTTGTTTTTATCGGGACCCACAACGCCCACGCTTCTCGCTTTTTCGATAATGCTTGTTTGAGGTATGATAGCAGCTCTAGAAATAACAGTGTTTGCTTTTTTCTCTAGCAAAAAGGTATATAATCCTTCATTAACGGTAAGCTTTCTTTCCATTCCCAATAATTCTCTTTCGGAAAATGGGAGCTCGCGCAACAAAGACTCGATTTCTACAATCTGTCTTTTTACCTCAGCCATCTGTCCTTGAATGGATTTTCGACTGTCTTGAGTATATCGGTAAATATTGTTGCGAATTGTTTTTATAGTGGAGTCGACTCTATTGATACGATTGTCAGATTCCTTATAGTCAACCATTAATTCAGAGCGCTTTACCTTAGATTCAAATAGTTGCATTATCAGATTCTTCAGTAACGCGTCTTCTTGGCCTAGATAGGCCATTGGTGGAATCACAGGATTATTGTACTCTTTAAACAGAAACTCCTCCAATTCTTTCATCGTTTGCTCACGCATTTCAAGCGTCTTCAAATCAAAGTCGAATTTTCCCAATTGATCGAATGCTTGTGCCTGTTCTCTTGGCAAGTCAAAGATGTCTTGTGATTGCTTGTATTGATTAATCGAAAACTCTAGGGAATCTAAAATTCTAGTAACCTCTTCTAATTGCTTGTCGATGAATTTTTCAGTGTTCTTATTAATGGTGATTTGATTCTCCAGGGTAAACATGATATACTCGCTAGCAAGTGTATCCAAAAACATCTTGGCCCTGCTGGATAACTCGTCTTGCAATGTTAGGGTCAGTATGCTCGTATACTCAGTGTTTTCAATGTTTAAAGACCTGCTATATTTACTTATAAGCCAATTTGTAGGGTGAACCACAATTTGGAAGTTTTGATCCATGACTGTTTTTAGCCAAGTTTCATCAACTTGTGGAGAAAGATCCACTTGAATAGTAAAGTCTAAATCTTCATGGTTATTGCCGAACTCAAGGTTGAAAGTTTGCTTCTTGTTATTGATTTCATAGCTGAACTCATAAGTCTTAAGATCGAT
>CALRZB010000003.1:0-31771 GCA_943372555.1 Chryseobacterium gleum
CCTGATCGTTTTGTATTGTTTCCAATCGTTCATCATGATATTTGGCAGTTCTACAAGAAGTCGGAAGCGAACTTCTGGACTGCTGAAGAGATTGATTTGGAGTCGGATCTAGTAGACTGGAATACCAAGTTGAACGACGACGAGCGTTATTTCATCAAGCACGTATTGGCGTTCTTTGCTGCGTCGGATGGAATCGTGAATGAAAACCTAGCAGAGAACTTCATTCGTGAGGTTCAATATACCGAGGCTAAGTTCTTCTATGGTTTCCAAGTAATGATGGAAAACATCCACAGCGAGACGTATTCTCTTTTGATTGATACTTATATCAAAGATTCAGCGGATAAAGCGAATCTTTTCAAGGCGGTAGATACAATGGACTGTGTGAAGAAGAAAGCAGATTGGGCTTTGCGTTGGATCAAGAATGGTTCATTCGCTGAGCGTCTTGTGGCTTTTGCAGCAGTAGAAGGAATTTTCTTCAGTGGAAGTTTCTGTAGTATCTTCTGGTTGAAGAAGCGTGGCTTAATGCCAGGTTTGAGCTTCAGCAATGAGTTGATCAGCCGCGACGAAGGTTTGCACTGCGACTTTGCATGTTTGCTTTACAATAATCATATTGTAAATAAATTGTCAAAAGAGCGTATTCGCGAAATCATCGTAAACGCTGTTGAAATTGAAAAAGAATTTATCATCGATGCACTTCCAGTTAAATTGATTGGAATGAACTCAGACATGATGGCTCAATACATCGAGTATGTAGCTGACCGTTTGCTTCAAGAGTTGGGCAACGATAAAGTATTTAATAATTCGAATCCATTCGATTTCATGGAAATGATTTCTCTTCAAGGGAAAACTAATTTCTTTGAAAAGCGTGTGGGTGAGTATCAGAAGGCTGGTGTTATGGCCGACAAAGACAAGCAGACATTTTCGCTCAACGAAGATTTCTAAGAAGACAAGAACAACCTTATTATTTACGACTAACTATCTCATCGGAGGAAAATATATATGTACGTTATCAAGCGCGACGGACACAAGGAAAGTGTCAAATTCGATAAAATCACAGCTCGCGTAACAAAGCTTTGTTACGGGTTGAATCCAATTGTTGATCCAGTGAAGATTGCCATGAAGGTGATCGAAGGGGTTTATGATGGAGTGACGACCAGCGAATTGGATAACCTTGCAGCAGAGATTGCAGCGTCAAACGCGACGACTCACCCAGATTACGCTTTGCTTGCATCGCGCATCGCAGTGAGCAACCTTCACAAAAACACGAAGAAGTCATTCAGTCAGACAATCACAGATTTGTATACTTACCTAGATCCTAAAACGGGTCAAGGCGCTGGTCTTATCGCTGACGATGTATACAAAGTGATTCAGGAGAATGCACCTCTACTTGATAGTACAATCATTTACGATCGTGATTTCAATTTTGACTATTTCGGTTTCAAAACGTTGGAGCGTTCGTACCTATTGAAATTGCACGGTAAAGTAGCAGAGCGTCCTCAGCACTTGTTCATGCGTGTTGCAGTTGGTATTCACAAGGGCAATCTTGATGAAGCAGTAAAGACCTATAACATGATGAGCGAAGGCTGGTTTACACATGCTACGCCAACCTTGTTTAATGCAGGTACTCCAAAGCCTCAAATGAGCTCTTGCTTCTTGATTGAAATGCAATCAGACAGCATCGATGGAATTTACAATACACTTAAGCAAACAGCTTTGATTTCTCAAAGCGCTGGTGGTATCGGTCTTAGCATTCACAATGTGCGTGCAAAAGGTTCTTATATCAAAGGCACGAACGGAACCAGCAACGGTATCGTTCCAATGTTGAAAGTGTTTAATGATACAGCACGTTACGTAGACCAAGGTGGTGGAAAGCGCAAAGGATCTTTCGCTATCTACCTAGAGCCATGGCATGCAGATGTGATGGACTTCCTTGATTTGAAAAAGAACCACGGTAAAGAAGAAGCGCGTGCACGTGATTTGTTCTACGCTCTTTGGATCCCAGATCTTTTCATGAAACGAGTGAAGGAAGATTCTACTTGGACTCTAATGTGTCCAAACGAATGTCCAGGTCTAGCAGATACTCACGGTGCAGAGTTCGAAGCTCTTTACACAAAGTACGAGCAAGAAGGACGCGGACGTGCAACAATCAAGGCTCAAGATATTTGGTTCAAAATTCTTGAATCACAAATTGAGACCGGTACACCGTACATGCTTTACAAAGACGCAGCAAACGGAAAGAGCAATCAAAAGAACTTAGGTACTATTAAGAGCTCAAACCTTTGCACAGAGATCATGGAGTACACTGCGCCAGATGAAATCGCAGTATGTAACCTTGGTTCTATCGCCTTGCCGAAGTTTGTAAAAGATGGCGAGTTTGATCACAATCGTCTATTCGACGTGGCTTATCAGCTTGCAATCAACTTGAACGTAATCATCGACAACAACTACTATCCAGTGCCAGAGACGCGCAAATCAAACATGCGTCACCGTCCTATCGGTATTGGAGTGCAAGGTTTGGCTGATGCGTTCATCATGATGCGTTTCCCTTTTGATAGTGCGGAAGCAAAGACATTGAACAAAGAAATTTTCGAAACAATTTATTACGCTGCTGCGACTGCATCGAAAGATTTGGCAATCAAAGACGGCGCTTATGAAACCTTCCCAGGTTCACCGGCATCACACGGAATTTTACAATTCGACATGTGGGGTGTAACACCATCAAACCGTTGGGAGTGGGATGTTTTGAAAGAAGAAATTAAAATCCACGGTATGCGCAACTCATTGCTTTTGGCTCCAATGCCAACTGCATCAACAGCGCAGATCCTTGGAAATAACGAGTGTTTTGAACCCTATACCAGCAACATCTACACTAGACGTGTACTGGCGGGTGAGTACATCATCGTCAACAAGCATTTGCTAAAAGACCTTGTAAGTCTCGGTCTTTGGAATGAAGATTTGAAGAATAAGCTGATTGGAGCGAATGGTTCTGTACAGAACATCGCAGAGATTCCAGATAATTTGAAAGCGCTTTACAAAACTGCATGGGAACTTTCTCAAAAGACTATCATCGATATGTCTGCAGATCGTGGGGCTTACATTTGTCAAAGCCAATCTCTCAACGTGTTCATGGAGAATCCAAACTTTGGTAAACTCACCTCAATGCACTTCTATGCATGGGAGAGTGGATTGAAGACGGGTATGTACTACTTGCGCACCAAGGCAGCAACGGATGCTATTAAATTCACTGTATCTAAAAACTACGCGGAGACAACGGCTCCAGAAGCAGTTGAGGTTGCAGTTGCAGAAGTTCAAGAAGCATCTGTTCCACAATTCGAAATCCAAACAGTTCCAAGTTTGATGTCAGATCAAGCAGGAATGAGCGCCGAGGAGATCGCACGCCAACAAGCAGCGATTTCTTGCTCACTCGACAATCCTGACGGATGCGAAATGTGTAGCGGTTAATTTGATTTTTCTAAATAGTCTGAATCCCTCCTTCTAACCAAGGGGGGATTTTTTTTTGGTGACCGACGATCAACGACCGGTGACCAGTGACATGTGTACTTCGTACTATCATGCAACATATTGCGCCCCTTTGGGGCTACCATATTACGCCCCTCCGGGGCTTATGAAACAAATAATCGTCTGCACCACGAACTACCAAACTACCCCACAACCTCCCTACCCCACAACCTCCCTACCCCACGAAATCTCGACCCCCCGACCCCACGAACTAACTCATCGGCAACAACTGCTTCCCCTTGATCGTGGTTTTTTGTAGCAATGGTTTTACCTCTTTCAAGATTTCTTCTTCTAATAGTTCTCGTATCTTGTGCTTTACAAAATGTGAATGAGTTACTATTCCTACACTGCGAAAAGGAATTGGCGCGCGGAACTCACTTATCTTTTTTTGTTCCGGTGCTGATAATTCTTTCGCGGCTAGAAATGGCAACAACGTAGTTGCTTTGTTTGCTTTTACAAATCGAAGCAGACTATCAATGGAACCAGCCTTGTATCGGAAGTTGAGCTTGTTGTTTAATTCCTTTTTATGAAAATCACAAAGCTCTAGCACCTGATTACGCATGCAGTGTCCCTCCTCTAGTAAGCATAGATTACTTACATCCAATTGCTTTGTAGTAAGTTCCTTATTGTTTTTTGAACTCGCATCATAAAACACGAACGACTCATCATAAAGAGGGAATTCAATTATTTCGGGGTCGTGCACGGGTATTGAAATGATACCAATATCTAAGTCGCGTGTCTTGATCATTCGCATTATCTCACTAGTGGTCTGTTCTCTTACTTCAATGTGTAAGTTGGGAAATTTGCTAGCGAAACGATGCAGAAATAGAGGTAATAAAAAAGGAGCAATCGTAGGAATAACGGCAATCGTAAGTGTGCCCTTGACTTCGCCTTTCAATTGATTGGTTACTTCATGTAAACTCTCAATCTCTTTGTTTATTTTTTTTAGCTGTTCGATAACGATTGCGCCTTCTGCAGTTACTTCCACAGGTTTTTTCTTTCTGTCAAATACTTGTATGCCGATTTCATCCTCAAACTTGGAAATCATTGTACTCAATGTAGATTGTGATATGAAACACTTGTCTGCGGCATTCTCAAAATGCCTGCTTTCAGCTAGTGCAAGGATATATTGGAACTGATGTATGTTCATCTATTTTATCAATATTGAGATCTAAAATATAGTTTTTATAGAACAAAGTAACGAAATACTTTTGCTATGATTATTAGATAAACCAAATTAAAATTCAATGAAAAAGTATTTTTTTCTTTTCGCTTTTTTGCTGGGGACAGGCGTTGTTAGCGCGCAGCACCCTTCTGGGGGTTCATGTCCGTTTCATGCTGGTTCAGCGGAAGCTTCAGTCGCGCCTTCTGCAGCAGCAGCAGCACCGATGAATAGCAGTTCTCCGGGAAATCCCAATACACAGCCGAATACAAATCGTGAGTGGTGGCCCAATCAGTTGGATCTTTCTATTTTGAGATCAAACTCGAATCTATCGAATCCAATGGGTCAAGACTTCGATTATGTGATGGCATTCAATAGTCTTGATTTGGCAGCACTTAAAAAAGATATTGCAACAGTGCTTACACAATCCCAAGATTGGTGGCCTGCAGACTTTGGAAATTATGGTCCATTATTCATTCGCATGTCTTGGCACAGCGCGGGAACGTACAGAACAGGAGATGGTCGTGGTGGCTCTCGCGATGGACAGCAGCGTTTTGCGCCATTGAATAGCTGGCCTGATAATGCTAATCTTGACAAAGCGCGCAGATTGCTTTGGCCTGTAAAACAGAAATACGGCAGCAAAATCTCGTGGGCCGATTTGATGGTCTTGGCAGGAAACGTGTCGCTCGAATCTATGGGCTTTAAAACGATTGGATTCAGCGGTGGGCGCGAAGATATCTGGGAGCCTGAAGGAAACGTTTATTGGGGCTCAGAATCGAAATGGTTGGATGATAAGAGATATACTGGCGAGCGTCAGCTAGAAAATCCATTGGCTGCTGTTCAAATGGGATTGATTTACGTTAATCCAGAAGGACCAAACGGTAATCCTGATCCTGTGGCTGCTGCAAAAGATATTCGTGAGACTTTCGGTCGTATGGGAATGAATGATGAAGAGACGGTGGCTTTGATTGCTGGCGGTCACTCATTTGGAAAAACACACGGTGCTGGTCCAGCTACCAATGTTGGTCCAGAACCAGAATCGGCTCCTATCGAAGAACAAGGAATGGGCTGGTCTAGCAAATATAAATCAGGCAAAGGTGCTGATGCAATCACATCTGGTTTGGAAGTAATTTGGACAGCCACTCCGGCAGAATGGAGTCATTTTTACTTCAAGAGTTTATTTGAAAACGAATGGGAATTGACAACGAGTCCTGCGGGTGCTCATCAGTGGGTGGCTAAAGATCCTAAAGTGATGGTGCCAGATGCATTTGATCCAAAGAAAATGCACAAACCAACTATGTTGACTACGGATTTGTCAATGCGTTTTGACCCAGCGTATGAAAAAATCTCAAAAAGATTCTATGAGCATCCAGAGGAATTGGACATGGCCTTCGCACGTGCTTGGTATAAATTGACGCACCGTGATATGGGACCACGAATTTTGCACTTAGGTCCTGAAGTTCCGAAAGAAGATTTCATTTGGCAAGATCCAATTCCTGCTGTGAATCACAAATTGGTGGATCAAGCGGATATCAAAGAATTAAAAGCAAGTATTAGTAATTCTGGGTTGACTGTTAGTGAACTTGTAGCCACAGCTTGGGCATCTGCTTCAACGTTTAGAGGAACAGATTTCAAAGGTGGTGCTAACGGTGGTAGAATTCAATTGGCTCCACAAAACAATTGGTCAGCCAATAATCCAACACAATTGAAAAAAGTACTAGGTGTGCTTGGTGATATTCAAAAGAAATTCAATGCGAAGTTTACGGATAAGAAAATATCAATGGCCGATATGATTGTTCTTGGTGGTGTTGTGGGTGTTGAGTTGGCTGCAAAGAATGCTGGATTCGCAAATGAAGTGGCATTCATGCCTGGCCGTATGGATGCTTCACAAGAACAAACAGATGTAAGTTCAATGGCAGTCCTTGAGCCGATGGCTGATGGTTTTCGTAATTATTTGAAAACCCAGTATACTTTTTCGACTGAAGAATTGCTTATTGATAAAGCGCAAATGATGACGCTTACTGCGCCAGAAATGACTGTTCTTGTTGGCGGTATGCGCGTAATGGGAGCGAACTTCGATGGCTCAAAACATGGAGTGTTTACGAATAAGGTTGGAACATTGTCGAATGATTTCTTCGTGAATTTATTAGACATGAATGTGAAGTGGGAAGCGACAGACGATACCAAAGAAATTTTCGAAGGTCGTGATCGTAAGACTGGAAATGTTGTTTGGACTGCAACACGAGTTGATTTGATTTTTGGATCTAACTCAGAATTGCGCGCTTTGGCTGAAGTATATGCAAGTTCAGATGCGAAAGAAAAATTTGTAAAAGATTTTGTAACCGCTTGGGTAAAGGTGATGAATTTAGATCGTTACGATTTGAAGAAGTAAAAGCGGTTAGTTTTAGTTTAGGTTTAGTAGTAGAAAAGACCACTCCATGGAGTGGTCTTTTTTTATTCTGTTTATATGCACAACCAACGACTGGTGACTAACGACTGGTTACTAATAACCAACCACCTATTACTTACTACCTAATACCAGCAGCCAGTTAAGAGTCTCCCCTCAATGACCTGAATCGCTTACGTGCTTCTACTACGTAAAGACTTCCCGGATATTCAACGATTAATTTCTCGTACAAGCTCATTGCTTTAGTGCTATCCATGAAAATATTTTCATTCAGTTCAGCTTGTTTGAATAATGCATCATCCGCTGTAATGTCTTTCGGGTGGAATTCAATTACACGCTGATACAATTCATTTGCTTCTGTGTATTTGCCTTGTTTTGAAAACAAATTAGCTTTTAACATAAGTACTTCATCGGTCAATGAATGGCTTGGGAAACCGAGAAGAATAGAGTCAAGTGTTGCAAATGCTTCTACACTTTTATTTTGAAAAGCGAGCAAGTCTGCACGTGCAAACATTTGCATCGGCGCCACGATAGTATCCATATTGAAATTGTCTGTAATCAATAGAGACAAATCAATGGCGTCATTGCTTATCAATTTTGTGGTTGATGCTTTTAACGCATCAAGCTGTCCTTGCGACCATTCGAAATCGCCCGTGTAATAAGAGATGCGTGCATTTCTGAATTTTGCTTCTGCACCAAGTGGGTCTTCTTTAAAGTCCAATTCTACTTGAGAGAATAGAAGAGAGGCTTCCCATATTTCATTTTTAAATACAAGAACATTTCCTAATTCTAATTTCGATGTCGCTTGAATTCGACCATACATCCCAGGCATATCAATCGCTTCGCGCAGCAATACGATTGCATCATCAGTGCGGTCTAGATAAAAGGCATAAATGTGTGCAAGGTCTGTCATCATCAATGCGGTCTCTGCACTTTTTCCAACTTGATTTAGTGTTGATTCGAATTCAACAGCTAATAACGTGTAGGCGGTTTTGTCAATCCCTGGTTTCTCTTCCAGTTCAGTGCGCATCACTTGCAATTTTTCTGTGCGAGCAATGACATAATATTCATTCGTAGGACCTTTATCAATAATGTACTGATAAGCTTTTTTAGATGTGGCGTAGTCTTTATTTGAAGCAGCGAGTTCTGCAAGATTAATGATGCGATATCCAGGTTCATTCAAACGCTTGTCAAGAGAAGTAGCTTGAACCAGCGCCATTCCAAACTCTTTTTTCTGAAGAAATAGCCACGTAAGAAGTTCTGTGAATTCTACATTTTCGGGCTTTGCTTGTGATCTTTTCAATAGATGACTTTTAAGCAAGTCCATATTAGCATCGTTCTCTTGAATCTGTAGTATGCGATCGAAAGCATTCTGCACAGTGAGCATATAATTGGGTGATTGCTCGAGCAAATCAAGATACGATTCAATCATCGGATCGAACTGTCCCAAACTGCCTTGCATGTTGGCTATTTCCATCGAGTAGCCATAGCCTTCCTTATCGTTTTTCTTCCCCTTTTCATAGACTTGCAATGCATAATCAATTTCATTGATACGCTGAAATTCTGACGCAAGTCGGAGGATATTATTTCTAGTTGGAACAACATTGTTCAACGCTTTATCGAACTGCTCTTTCGCATCTTCTTTCTTGTTGAATTTATTGTAAAGATCTCCGAGTTGAACATAAGCTACACCATCATCATTTTCGGATTTGATCTTTTTCTTCACCATCTTTTCTGCCTCATCGAAATCATTGAGAGCGATAAGCGTGTTGAGATAGTTGGTATAGACTTTATTGGTTTTATTGGTCTTGTAGACTTTTTCGTAATAAAGACGCGCTTGCTCATATTGACCATTATCGTAATAATGATCCGCAAGTTCAAGATCTTGCTGTGCCCATCCGATGAAGCTTACAGCGGTGAGCAACAAAGTGAAAAGATATTTTTTAAATGACATCATTGTACTTTGTTTAGAGAGTCTACCCACAGTTTAATTTGAGGTTGCAATTCGTTATAATCGTTAAGAGATTTTTTCAAGGCTTCAGAAGCCACTCTCCAATTATTGCTCCATTGTTCTACTGCACGTTTTTCATTTTTAATAGCTTCACTAACGTAGATGTCTGTGATCTCATTGCCCAAAGCATCTTGTGTTGCATTTGATTTTAGCGCAGACATCAGATTCTCAATTTGCGCACGGGATTGATTAAAATCTTTGTCCAGATTGGTAAAGATCACTCCAGGATCAGCCACGCTTTTGGAGGTTAAATTATAGTTCGATAAGACTCGTGCCATCGATTCGTTCATTGTTCCTTTATAAAGCGATTGAATGGCACCTAGGTTTTTGGCAACACTGTCTTTATTCGCATTGAACTCCTCAGCTTTAAGGATCATGGTGCTATCGTACACGCTAATAATGCTCACCCGCAGTGAATCGAGGGTAGCTGCCTGCTTTGAAAAATCAGGTTTTGTTTTGCACGCACTGTAAAGCACAATCGCCACGACGAGCATGGCGATTGAGATACTATTTCGTAATTCTGACGTCATCTTTGCGAAAATAACGTTTTACTCTCAATGACTGAGAGGAGAATACGGTTAATTTTTCTGAATGAATTCAAATCCGGTGTAAGGCACCAACGCTTTTGGAATTCTAATTCCATCTGGAGTTTGGTGATTTTCGAGCATTGAAGCTACGATACGTGGCAAAGCCAGGGCGCTACCATTAAGCGTATGAACCAATTGAGTTTTACCATCAGCCCCTTTGAAGCGGCATTTCAACCGATTCGCCTGGAATGTTTCAAAGTTGGATGTGGAACTCACTTCTAGCCAGCGCTCTTGTGCAGCAGAGAATACTTCAAAGTCGTATGTCATTGCTGATGTAAAGCCCATATCACCGCCGCATAGACGAATAATACGGAATGGAAGTTCAAGCTTTTGAAGCAAGTCTTTCACATGATCTACCATTGTTTCAAGCAATTCATAGCTCTGATCGGGATGAGCGATTTGCACGATTTCTACTTTATCAAATTGGTGCAAACGGTTCAATCCGCGAACGTCTTTTCCGTAGCTGCCAGCTTCTCTTCGGAAGCAAGGAGTATAGCCTGTCATTTTGATTGGAAGTTCTTCTTCTTTCAAAAGAACATCACGATACAGGTTTGTCAAGGGCACTTCTGCAGTTGGAATCAAATAAAGATCATCCACACCAACATGGTACATCTGGCCTTCTTTGTCAGGAAGCTGACCTGTACCGTATCCACTTGCCTCATTCACCATAAGTGGCGGAATGATTTCGTTGTATCCAGCTTTTTGAGCTTCGTCCAAGAAGAAGTTGATTAATGCGCGTTGAAGTCTAGCGCCCGCTCCGTTGTAAACAGGGAATCCAGCACCAGTGATTTTAACACCAAGTTCAAAGTCAATAAGATTGTATTCGCTAGCAAGTTCCCAGTGCGGCTTCTTAGAAGCACTGAGATCAGGAATAGTTCCCCAAGTGTACACTTCTACGTTGTCATCTGGAGTTTTTCCATGAGTAACAGCTTCGAAAGGCACGTTTGGGATCAAGTATAGTAATTGCTTCTGGGCATCCTCAGTAGCAGAAAGTTCTATTTCTAGTGCTTTGCTTGTTTCTTTAATAGCCGAAGTGCGCGCTTTCAATCCATCGGCTTCGTCTTTTTTGCCCGCTTTAAACAAGTCGCCAATTTCTTTAGCGATTTTGTTTGCCTCGGCATTGAGCGAGTCGAGTTCGTTTTGAGTTTTACGGCGCTTCTCATCGAGGGCGATGATTTCGTCTATTTGGGTAGCAAAGTCTTTGTTTCTTTTAGCAAGACCTGCAAGTACCTTCTCTTTATTTTCACGGATATAGGGAACTTGAAGCATAGTGTTTGGGGTAAATGCGTTTTAGTTTAAATAAAAAACTCCCGATCCACGTGTAACGTGGTCCGGGAGTTTTTAAGTATCGAATAAGCCGGTACTCTCGATTATGCCTTTGCAGGAACAACCGAAACGAATGACTTGTTATCTTTCTTTTTACGGAATTCTACAGTTCCATCAACCAATGCGAACAAAGTGTGGTCTTTACCCATACCTACGTTAACACCTGCGTTGTGGCGTGTTCCACGCTGACGAACGATAATGTTACCAGAGATACAAGTTTGTCCACCGTAAAGCTTAACACCTAGGCGTTTGCTTTCCGATTCGCGGCCGTTTTTTACTTTACCTTCACCTTTCTTGTGTGCCATTTTCTTTAGGTATTAGAGATGGTGATTAACCGATCTTCTCGATTTTAATTTCAGTTAAATAAGCACGGAAACCGTTCTTCTTAATATAACCTTTTCTGCGCTTCTTTTTGAAGACAAGTACTTTGTCTCCTTTTAGGTGTTTCACTACGCTAGCGGTCACCTTTTTACCTTCTATAGCTGGGGCGCCAACTGTGATCTTGCCACCGTCTTCGATTAAAAGTACTTTGTCGAAATCGACGTTTGTACCTTCTTCGTTTTGTAAACGGTTCACAAAGATCTGTTGATCTTTCTGTACTTTGTACTGATGCCCCGCTATCTCTACAATTGCGTACATGCTGTTATGAGATTAGTGGGTTAAAAAAACTTTTTAAGGGGTGCAAATGTAGAACTTTCTTTTGAATTACACAAATAGTTGTTCATTAACTGGCTTTTTTTCTTGAGACTAGCCATACACCTGACAATATGATAATGCCACAGATAACATGTCCGAAGTGAAGTTCCTCTCCAATATATAAGCCCCAACTAGTAGATACTAAGGGCATTAGGTAGGTTACGGAGGATGCGATGAGCGCCGAAGTCTGCAGTGTAAGCCAGAAATACATCATGTTGGCCATGGCAGTTCCGCCAATGGCTAAAATGCAGACGAAACCCAACGATCTTAAGGCGTTTGGGTTTGTCTGAACTGTTTCGATTACTCCCGAATTGAGTGCGTAAATAGAACAAGGAATTCCCGCTGCCAGCAGTGATAAGGCTGTTATTTCAAGTGCTTTGACATGCTTCAGTTTGCTTTGGACCGTATTAACGCTAAAACCATAGCTTATAGTCGCGAGCACGATCAGTATTGAATATTCCCAATGACTCGTGCTGCCAAAACCTTTAAGTGATACGAGTGCTATCGCACCTGAAAGTCCAATAAGAACACCGACAACTTGCCGAGGCTCGGCGGGTTTTCTGAAAAGTGCAATTCCAAGAATGAGAGTAAATAATGGTGTCAACGAATTTAATATCCCCGCAACGCTGCTGTCGAGATGTACTTGCGAATTGGTAAACAGGAAAGCAGGTATTCCACTTCCTACAAGTCCAACAACTAGAATCCACTTGAGATCATCCCACTTCAGTCTGCGAATGGCACGAAGGCTAATCGGTAATAAAACAAGCGCAGCTATCGAAAGTCGCATCGACGCCACTTGATTGGGAGAGAAAACCAATTCGCCCGATGTAGTCTTCATTCCGAATTTCATTAGGATGAAAGAACTACCCCAAGTTAGGGCCAGAAGAAGCAGGACTGCGAGGTGTAATGGCTGTGCTTTTGGCAATTTGATTTTTTTGCAAAATTAACGCTTGATAGAACACTATTACTCGAATGGTGTTTACTTTTACATCAATATTCCACACCAATGAAAAAGCTCATTTCTTTTATGTCCATAGTCGCTATCATCACGATGGCTTCTTGTTCAGGATCATCCTCGAGTGAGAATTCGAATGACCCAATGGTGCCTGTTACTCGAAGAGTGATGGAAAGCGAGTCAAATCGAACTGTGGCTAACCTTAGTATTTCGGGTATGACATGCAGCGCTGGTTGTGGTGGAAAGATTCAGCAGGAATTGAGAAAATTGGCAGGTGTTAAAAACACAGAACTTGATTATGCTGATAATCGTCCCGCGAATACTGTTTCTGTAGAGTTTGATCCTACTGTAATTTCAGAAAAGGAAATGATTAATTGTGTTACTGGAATCAGCGATGGTGCTTATGGTGTGCAGAAAGTGGAGATCATTGATTTTCATGGCTTGCAGAATCGCCCAAGTGCTAGTGATGCTGGTGTAAGCGCTCCAGATTTTGGCCGCTTGGTTTATGTGCTGAATCTTCTACAGTCTGTTACCAATTTGGTACACTAAAAGTAATTTCTGATAGCAATCAGTTTTTAATTTATTAGGTCGTGTGCCACGCTGTGGACTATACATTTGTGACCTATGAAAACCTCATCGAAAATTCTATTTTACGCGCGTTTTGCTTTGATAATGATGTTTCTTGTCATTATCGCGGGCAGCGTGGTCCGCATGTCAGGCAGTGGAATGGGTTGTCCGGATTGGCCTAAATGTTTTGGCTACCTGATACCTCCAACCGATGCAGAAACCTTGCATTATTTTGAAGGTCGACAGTTTACCAAAGGACAGATGGTAATACTGAATGATACCCTTTGGACAGCAACTGAGAATTTCACGGCTCCTTCTTTATTTGACCATGCGCAATGGAAGAAGTATCCAAATCATGACTATGCGGTTTTTAATGTTACTCATACTTGGATAGAATATGTGAATCGATTGGTGGGGGCGGTTTCGGGTATACCAACTTTGATATTATTTGTTCTTTCATTTATGTTCATGATTAAGCAGAGAGATTTGCGCACGTTTATTTTGGCGACTCTTGTTCTGTTCATGCTTGGCTTTGAGGCATGGCTTGGGAAGACTGTTGTGGATGCTGAATTACAGCCAGTGAAAATTACGATTCACATGCTTGGCGCTGTGGTTCTAGTGGCTTTATTATTAATGATGATTGCTCGTCATAAGCACGTGGAACGTGACACGCAGACTTATTCGACTTTCTGGAAAGTGATGAGTTTGGTGATAATGGTTTTGGCTTTTGCTCAAATATTTTTGGGAACGCAAGTGCGGGAAGCAGTGGACGTTGTAGCTCACATTTATCCTGATCGTTTCACTTGGATCGAAAATTTGCCAACGATTTTTAAAGTACACCGAAGCTTTTCAATACTTGTAGTGATTTTGCTGATTGTGCTTTTCAAAAGGTCAAAAGGATTGGCGACACTCCCAACTTCACTAAAAGGAATTTTTATCGTTGCGCTTCTAGAAGTAATGGTGGGCGTGACCTTAGCTTATGCGGGAATGCCTATGGCTGCGCAACCTATTCACTTGTTTTTGGGAATATTGTGGTTTGCTTTTGCTTGGTACTTCGTACTTCAAGTTTGGCGAAAAGCTATTTTTTGAAAATGTCGTATTTGAGAGAAAAGACATTGCTGTAAAGCACGTCGGAGACATTTCCAATATCAGAAAGCGCATAATCTAAAGTCAATTGTTTGATGCGCAATCCGATTCCCAAATTAGGTTGAACTGTGTAGTACGTTGAACCATCAAAGTCGGTTGATTTTGTAATGTTTCCTGCGCCTAGTCGCAAAAAGATTACGCCACTATATCCCACTTCTAAACCAGCTGTAGGATCGATGCTGATTGGGTTTGATGAAATAAGTGTATTTCTCTTTCCATCTGTTGTCATATTCAAATTTACTTCAGCCAGGATGGATACTTTTTTAATCCTAAAGTCTCTGCCCACACCTGCTATCACGCGAGGAAGTGCGATTTCTAATCCGTTTTGTGGAAGATCATTTTGAGTGGCTTCAAACACCTCTTTTGTTTTGTCATTGATGTTGAATGACCAGGCGTTGAATGTGCTTGTGATATCGCGAGCAGATGCTCCGAAGTGCCAATTGTTTTTGTCGTATTGAATACCGGCATCCAATCCGAATCCCCATGATTTGGCGAAGTCTCCTATGTGACGATAAAGAATCTTTGCACTCACTCCCCATCTGAATCCTTGCATCTTGCCTGTTTCAGAATTGAAAAGAGCGGTGTTGTTTATTTTTTGATTCTTGATAAATGGAAGTCCTTTATGCGAGTATGAAAGGATGAATGCATAGTCGGCTGCGCTGAATTTGGTAATTCTCGAATAATCTACATTGCCGCCAGCATCAATAAGTTCTGTAGTGTTTGGAATATCGTCTACACCGAATCGAATCATTGAAATAGATGCGGCGCTAACTGAGTCTAAAGACTTGCCAATGGCTGCGTAGTCGTATTTGGCGATACCTGCGAAGTACTCGCTGTGCATCGCTGCCACTTGTATTGCATCCTTCATTCCCAATAGTCCAGCAGGGTTCCAATAGCCGGCGGTTACGTCGTTGACAGATGCCACTTGAGATAATGACATTCCTAGAGCACGCGCTCCTACACCGATGGTGAGAAATTCATTCACATATTTGGGGGTAGCATCAGATTCCGCCACAGTAGTGGTGGTTGTTTGTGCATTCAAGAAAAGACTTGGAATGGCAAAAGCGAAAAGGAGAATCAGGCGTTTAATCATCGGGGATAAAAATAGCAAGGCGCGGTCATAAACCAGCAATTGCCTTTTTTATTGCGTCAACAATAGCGCTTTCATTGATTTCCTGAAGAATTATGTCGGCAGAATAACCTAGATCTTGAATATGTTGACCAGTGGTCGGTCCATAGACGATGATTTTTTGGATACCTTTTAGGGTATTTGAAAGCAAAAATCCGTCAACATTCGAAGGGCTTGAGAAAATGGCAATTGATGGTTGCTCGATTTTTTTATCAATCAAAACTGTTTCATAGCAAACTAGATTTTCAAATTGAGACGCGCTCAAGTGCGACTGAATTGTTTGCTTTGAAATAGTAGAGCAGGGGAACAATACTTTGCTTGAACCTATTTGTTCCGCAAATGCTTGACCTACTTCTGCGGTATTTGTTGATTCGCCAATGAATGAAGGTGTGGCGTATTCAGAAATTGCTTCAGCAGTGCCTTTGCCGACGGCAGCGAGAAGACATTTTGCAGTAGAAAATTTATTTGAAAAAAAAGAATGCACTGCTTCTCTTGAGGAGAAAAATATCCAATCAAAAAGATTTACATCAACTTGAAATGGGATGATTTGCGTTTCTATGAAACGTTGATTGATCCATTCAAATCCTGGATGTTCAACCAGAGATTCTAGTTGAAATGAGTTGCCGGTGAATAGAATTTTTTTCAATTTTTAGTCAATTCGCCTACTATAACATCAGGAAGAGAAGCAGCGTCATTTGCGAGGAATGTTATTATGCGGTTTGGGGCATCCCACGACTTAGCGTAACTTACATGCACGGTGTATTCGCCTTCATAGAGCGTTGCATAAACGCCTAAGGGCAATTGACAACCACCTTGAAGTTTGTTGAGTACAGTGCGTTCTATGGTGATAAGATTTTTTACAGCCTCATTGTTGATTTTTCCAAGTAACTCTATCACATCAGCGTCTGTGGAGCGGCATTGAATTGCAAGAACACCTTGAGCTGGGGCAGGAATAAATTCCTCCGGATCGAGGGGAAGTGCTACTAGTCCGCTTAGGTCAAGTTTCAATCGGTCAAGACCAGCTTTCGCGAGAAGGATTGCGTCGAAATTTCCGTCACGTAGTTTTTGAACACGTGTGGGCACGTTGCCTCTAATATCTGAAAGTTGAACATCTGCACGATAGTGAAGCATCTGCGCCTTTCTACGAGAAGATGATGTTCCTACAATAGCATTTTTCTTGAGAGAAAATTTTTCGTTTTGATCAAAAGCGTTCGGGTTGATGAGTAGCATTTCTGCTGGGTCTGCACGTTCGCTCACCGCGGCAATAGTCAGACCGAATGGTTGTTCGGTCTCTAGGTCTTTATGCGAGTGAACGGCGATATCAACGGTGTTGTTGAGTAGAGCCTCTTCAATTTCTTTGGTAAAAAATCCTTTTCCTTCGATTTTATCAAAGCTCAAGTTTTGAATTTGGTCACCTGTAGTTTTGATGATATGAATAGTTGTTTCTATTCCTTTCGATGCGAGAATAGACTGCACGTGATTAGCCTGCCAAAGGGCGAGATCACTACCACGGGTGCCGATAATAAGAGGATTTCTCATGAGCAATTATGAAATGAGCAAATTAGTTTTTGCTCACTGAATCCAAAAGTACTTCTCTTGCCATCTTCATAGGCACAGAAATATATTTTTTCTCCATGTAGAGGATAATTTTCTCAAGGAGTTCTTTTGAATTTTCGTCTAGATTTTCAAGGTCTTTTGCAAAAACAGTTCCCATCGCTGTATTCTTGATATCCTTGATAACAGCGGGAATACTGCGCATAGCCATTTCGATTTTACGCTCGTTGAATGAGCGTTCAAAGTCACGGATACCAGCTTCCACGATTGGTTCGCAATCGGTAAGGGCTTGCTCACGGAATTCAATATTTGCAGATGCAATTTTTTGAATGGTGTGCATGTCCACATATTCAACGTTTTGATTCGCAACAATGGCAGAGTCGATATCAGCAGGAAGTGCTAGATCGATAACCAGTTTGCGATTTCCGTTGTTGGTGTTTATTCTAGTGTAAATTTCTTCTGTAACAACAGCAAATTCAGATGCGGTACAGCTTATGAGTGCGTCGAATCCTTCATTGTATTGGTCAAGGTTTTCTAGGAGCATTGATTTTCCACCAAATGAATTGGTGAGTTCTTCAGCGCGAGCTAGACTTCTGTTGGCGATAACGATGTTGCTATAGCCATTCTCAGACAAGAATTTCACGAAGTTGCGGATGATTTGTCCGGCACCAACGAGAAGTATTCGTGATTCAGTCGGTAAACCAAATTCACGGAATTTTTGCCAAGCAAGAGAAACAACAGAAACTGGTCTTTTTGAAAGATCGGTATGCGTGAAAATTTCTTTAGCGGTTTTTACGCATTGCGAAATTACCATTCTAAGTATATCTCCTGTTAGGTCATTAGCTTGACACTCTTCAAATGATTTTCTAAGTTGAGTGATAATTTCTCTTTCGCCAATCACCAATGAGTCGAGACTTGAAGCTACGCGCAGCAAATGTTCTACGGATTCAATTCCATTAAAACGTTCTGCTTTTGCAGAAATATTTTTAATAAAATCTGGATCTACATTAGGAAAAAGAATAGAAAGAATCTGAGCGGTTTGACCAGCGCAGACATAATGGGGAAGGGAGAAGATAAGTTCAACACGGTTGCATGTTGAAAGGAACATCACTTCCTTCAAATCGAATTTCGCTTTTAACGTGGAAAGAGCTTCAACTCGAAGTTCGGGCTGAATATGAAATCGACCAATTTCTTCAAGCGAAAAATGCTTGTGGGTGATTGCTATAACTCTCAGTTCGTTCACGCTGGATGTATTTCCTTCTTTAGGCTACAAAGATGGATTCGACACGAAGGTGTTTCTGTCACGTGATTGTCAGCAATGTTTTATCTAGAAGGATTCTAGATTGAACAGGAATTATTTACGGTCGTACTGTTTGATTACAAAGCTGTAGGCGTGTTCCTCGTCTTTCGAATGCTCGGAAAGTATTGACGCATTCCATTCTTCAGGATTGAATGAAGGGAAAACGGCATGGGCATCAGGGAATGTAGCATCCACATGAGTAATGAACATGGTGTCAATTGGCAATGTTTTCAAGGCCAAGTCATAGATTTGAGCACCACCGATGATGAAGATTTCTTCTTCACCCAATTCTTTGCACAATTCGATTGAATCTTGAAGGCTAGTGCAGACATAGCATTCAGGAGCCTCAAGATCTTCATTACGGGTAATGATGATATTGGTGCGGTTTGGAAGTGGACGATATTTTGGAGGAATGCTATCGTAGTTTTTACGACCCATTATTACCACTTTGTGTTTTGTTTGGTCCTTAAAGAACTGCATATCTGTAGGCAAATGCCATAGCAAATCATTGTCTTTACCAATCTCGCCATTGATACCAATGGCTGCTATCATGTACAATTTCATTATGTCAAATTATACAGCAACAGCTGCTTTAATGTGTGGATGTGGATCGTAATCAGATAAAGTGAAATCTTCGAATTTGAAAGAGAAGATGTCTTTCACTTCTGGGTTGATCGTCAACTTTGGAAGTGGTCTGAAGTCACGCGTCAATTGCAATTTGGCTTGCTCAATGTGATTGCTGTACAAGTGAACATCACCGCCGGTCCAAACGAATTCACCTGGCTGCAGGTCACAAACTTGTGCAATCATTAGAGTTAGCAGCGCATAGCTTGCGATGTTAAACGGAACACCTAAGAATGTATCGCAACTTCTTTGATAAAGTTGGCAACTTAATTTTCCGTCTGCTACATAAAATTGGAAAAGGCAGTGGCATGGAGGAAGGGCCATTTGGTCGATAAAAGAAGGGTTCCAAGCGGAAACGATATGTCTTCTTGAATCTGGATTTTTTTTCAATCCTTCGATGAGTTTCGCTATTTGGTCTGTCGATGTACCATCTGGATTGGGCCATGAGCGCCATTGGTAGCCATAAACAGGGCCTAGGTTGCCATTTTCGTCGGCCCATTCGTTCCAAATGGAAACGCCATTATCGGTAAGGTATCCAATATTGGTAGAACCTTGAAGGAACCAGAGAAGCTCATGAATGATGCTTTTGGTATGGAGTTTCTTCGTGGTAAGAAGTGGAAAACCTTCGCTCAAATCGAAGCGCATTTGATAACCAAATACGCTTTGAGTTCCTGTTCCTGTTCTGTCACTTTTAAAAGTGCCTTTATCGAGCAGGTGTTGTAATAAATCGTGATACTGTTTCATGACGCTACGAAACTACGATGTGGACATGAGATTTTATAGGATTAAATATTCACAGTGTTTATATTTTTTGCTTCATGGCAAAGAAGAAAGTGGCGTCAGTAGAGGAAGACACGGTGGTGAACAATTTTTGTGCATCAAACGGAGCTTTCAGATTGTTGAAAAGGTTAAAGAAGATGCTTGGAAGAAAAAATTAGGCGATAACCTTTAGGGTGTTCAAAATTTCCTTTGCTGTTTTTTTCGCTTCCTCAAGATCTTTTGAAACTACAGTAACGTGTCCCATTTTTCTGAATGGTTTTGTTTCTGTTTTGCCATATAGGTGCACGTAAACACCTGGGATGTGCAATATGTGCTCGAAGCCTTGATAAATGGCCGGTCCAGAGTAACCTTTTTCTCCTAGGATATTTATCATAACCGCTGGGCGGACTGTTGCCGTGTCGCCCAATGGCATTCCACAAATGGCGCGAAGGTGTTGTTCGTATTGAGAGGTAATGTTGCCTTCAATAGTTTGGTGTCCGCTATTATGTGGACGTGGAGCAACTTCATTCACTAGGATTTCGCCAGATTTAGTGACGAACATCTCTACGGCGAGGATACCTACAATCTGCAATTTTTCTGCAATTTCACGGGCAATTTTTTCTGCTCTGTTTTCTAGCTCGGTGGAAATGTTTGCTGGTGAGAAAAGGAATTCTACCAAATTGGCTTCTGAGTTGAATTCCATTTCTACTGAAGGAAAGCTTTTTATTTCGCCGTCTTCGTTTCGCGCTACCATCACTGCGATTTCTTTTTCGAAATCAACGAATTTTTCTAGAATAGAAGGAGCGTCAAATGCTTTTTCAAGGTCGTTTTCATTTCTGAATGGAGTAACGCCTTTGCCATCATATCCGCCGGTGCGAAGCTTTTGCATGTATGGTCCAGAAGACAAGAATTTCTTGGCTTCCTCTAGATTTTCGACAATATGAAAATCGGACGTTGGAATGTTATTATCTGCGTAAAATTGTTTTTGAAGTCCCTTGTCTTTGATTATTTCGAGAACTTCAGGTTGGGGATAGACTTTAACTCCTTGGGATTGCAATTGTTTTAGGGCATCCACATTCACATGTTCGATTTCAATAGTGAGTACGTCCTTGTCTTTTCCAAATTGCAGGACAGTTTCGAAATCATTGAAATTTCCTTGGGTGAAATGATGAGAGATTTCGGAGCAAGGAGCATCAGCGGCAGGGTCAATAACATGGACGCGGACGTCATAGTTGATTGCTTCTTGAATAAACATTCTTCCGAGTTGGCCGCCGCCAAGGATTCCAACTTTGAACTCTTTTCCGTAGAAATTTCTCATGCCGCGAAAGTACGATTTTGTGTTTTACAAAGGACTTTGTTGCATATTTGGGTCAAGAAAAAAATTATGAAAAAAAGCACATTGGTTTTATTTTCCGCGTTAGCGTTGACTTTTAGTATGAATGCTCAGACATTGGTGGGCGTAGAATCTGTTGAATATGATCCATTATTGGAAAGATTTATCGTTACCAACGGGCAAGATAATAGTATTGCTATTGTTAACGGCGACGGTGATCCAATTGGAGAAGTAGGCGGCGCATCAGAAGCCGATTACGGAATGGAAGTAATGAATGGCGTGATTTACGCAATTGCTGGAACCCACGTGAAGGGCTTCAACCATTCTGATGGTTCTTTGCTTATGGATTTCACTGTGAGCGGAGCTTCATTTCTAAACGGAATGGCGAGTGATGGGGTGAATAGAATCTGGGTGACCGATTTTTCTGCAAAGAAAATTCATCAAATTGATGTGACTGACATGTCGGCGCCAGTGCTGACTACAATCGTTACTAATACAACTTCAACCCCTAATGGGATTGTTTATGATGGAACAAATAATCGTCTTGTTTTTGTGAATTGGGGTTCTGCTGCCTCCATTAAGCAAGTAGATTTAACCAATAATTCTGTTTCGGTAATTACACCAACATCTTTGGGAAACTGCGATGGTATTGATAGTGATGACAACGGGAATTTTTATGTGAGTTCATGGACTCCAACTCGAATTACACGTTTCACTTCAAACTTCACTGCGAACGAAATTATTACAGCTCCTGGTTTATCATCTCCTGCAGACATTTGTTACGCAAATGAGATTGATACCTTGGCTATTCCAAATTCCAATGCTCAGACTGTCACTTTCGTAGGTTTCACGCCTGGTGTGGGTATTGCAGAAATGGCAAGCAAGGAATTGGCATTATCGTGTTCTCCAAATCCAATTAGTGATTCTAGCTTTTTGCAATTTAACTTGAAGCAATCGGGTTTTTGTACTTTGGAAATCCTAGATCAAACAGGACGTTTAGTACATGAATTGTTAAATGAAAATTTAGCTGCAGGTCAACATAAAATTTTGTTAACTGGAATAAACCTTTCTTCTGGTTCGTATATCTGTCAATTGAAAACACCAACGGAATTGGTTTCAACAACAATTATCAAGTAAGACAATTGAAAAAAGCATTTCTACTTTTCATAAGCATCTTTTGTTTGTTGAGCACACAGGCTCAGCAAACAGAAGATGATTATGTTGGGGGAGGAAATACCCCGCCAGTGAAGGGTTCGGATACCGATAAGTGGCGAGCAAGAGATAATTTGTTTTATGGTGGTGGACTTGGATTGGGCTATTCTAATGGATGGATATTGAACATTAGTCCACAAGTGGGAGTAAACTATAAGAAGGTTATAGGCGGTGGAGTTGGTTTTGACTATCAATATTACGGCACTACAGCCGCGAGTTTTCAGTCGATTGGGCCTTCTATTTTTGCTCGAGCTAAGGCATTCGATGTGGTTTTGCTTCAAGCAGAATATGTTCAACTTTATTTAAAGGAAACATATCTAGGAGAAAGCTATTCTTACAATGCTCCAATGTTTTTAGTAGGCGGAGGCTATCAGCAGGGAGGTGATAATGGCGGATTATTTCTGATGATACTTTGGGATCTAATTCAAGATCCTTATAATCCACTTCCAATGCCTATTATTCGTGCGGGTGTGAGTATTGGATTTTAGAAACTTCTATTTATCCTCGTCGTCATCATCCATTGAATCTTTTTCCTTGTCCAATTCTTTTTCTGGAATTCCATCCGCGTATCTCTCGAAATAGGATTCGCCGATTAGTCTCATTAATCTAGTGATAGCGGCTTGACGTTTAAGTAAATATTTGGAAGGTTTTCCTGGATTGAATTTTTTTGGATTCGGTAAACATCCCGCAATGAGTGCTGCTTGTTCTTTGCTTAGTCGAGCCGGTGTGGTATTGAAATAGTCTTTTGCTGCAGCACCAACACCGAATTTATTTGGGCCCATTTCGATTACATTCAAATAGACTTCCATAATTCTATCCTTTGACCAGAATAGCTCTATTAGAAAAGTAAAGTACACTTCAAAACCTTTTCGAATCCAATTTCGGCTTGGCCAAAGAAAAACGTTCTTCGCTACCTGCATCGAAATTGTGCTAGCGCCTCGTTGTTTTTTATGCGTCGCGTTATATTTTTTTGCCTTTTCAATTGCTCCCCAATCGAATCCATTGTGCTTCATGAAATTGTTGTCTTCACTTGAAACGACTGCCAATTTCATATTGATAGAAATGTCTTCTTTATCTACCCAATCGTATCGAAAAGGTGTTTTGTCGTCAGCAGACCAGCGTTCGCTAATTTGCAACAGTGTAGTAGGAGGATCAATCCAACGGTAAAGTATCACCCATGAAATGGTGATGATGAAGAACCACATCGTAGACTTCCAAATGAAGCGCCAGATGCGTCGGCCAATACTTTTCTTGCCAGAAGATTTTGACTCTTTCTCTGCAGTTTCTGCCATACTTATTTGATGCCTAACTTAGCTTTCAATGCAGCAGGAATAGCATTCTTGTGAACTACAATGCCAACTGTTTTGTAACGCAGGTAAGAAGAAGAAACATATTGGTATCCTTTATAAGGATTATTTGATCCCCAAGAGTTTTTGGTGATATAATACACATTGCCATTTTGATCTTTCGCCATTCCAGTGATGTGCATCAAATGGTCATCAGTAGTTTCAAATGAATCAAATGCAGCCTGACGGTTTTTTTGATCAATTACTTTTTCTGTAATTACTTTTTTAAACATGTCTTCTTTAGCGACTTTTTCATCAGGTACTATAGCCATTCCATTGGTGAAAGAGAAACCTTTTTCGCTTACATCAGCATCCCATGCGATAGTGTATTCATTGTTGATCGCGTTATCAATCACCTGTTGAAACTCGTCGATAGGTAGGTTGTAGTAGCTGCCTTTCGCCCAATTGTCTGGAACTTCCAAAACAAATTGAGAATAGAACGGATGATGACTAAAAGAGCTCAGGCTAACGTAGTCGTCTGGGTTTATTTTCATTGCATCTCTGAACTGAATAGGAGTGTAAGACTTGCCTTCATAATTGAAGGTGTCTGGAACTTTGCCAAGATATGAATCTAGGATTCCATTGACAGCGTAGGTCCAGTCAGTATTGTTCTCATTTAGCTTTTTGTCAAGAATGGTTTTTACTGTGCCTTCTAGAATAGCATCGAGAGTTCCATGGTCGTGTCGTTCTTTGTTGTATCCTATTCCAACGTATGCAGCTTCCGGCATTAATCCGAAATTTTTCACAACACTGATTACATCGTGACTCAAACCCCCAGGGCCAAATTGTTGTTTTCCTTGATAGCGCAAATAGCTTTCAGCTTTCATTGGATAAGTCATTCGCACATTGTACATTTCCGAAAGGTCTACATGCTTGTTGCCAAGGCGCATTACTTCTGCCTCTAAAAATGAAATTGTAGCAAAGCTCCAACATGTTCCAGTTGCGCATTGGTCTTCAACTTCTAATCCGTTCATGTTTTTGAGAACAGTGAAAGTATAGGGGCTTTGAGCAAAGGTGTTTATGCCTAGGAAAAGCGAAAGAATAAATAGTTTGATTTTCATTGTAAAATGGTCAAATGATGTCTTGAGTGCAATGATAATCAATTTCAGTCGATTGATTGAACATAGGAGTGTTCAAACTGTCAGTTAAAAAATGTAATTGTTGCCAAAAGGTTTAGAAATTTGAGGTTCGGATAATTCAACCCATATCTATGAAAAAAGTAGCAGTGATTTGTGGCGGATACAGCGGAGAGGCTGCGGTATCTATGAAGAGTGCACAAATGGTAATGAACAATATTGACCGCGAGAAATATGTGCCGACTAAAATTGTAATTACACGTAATCGCTGGTTTGCTGAAATCGCTGGAGCTGAAATCGATGTCGATAAGAATGACTTTTCTGTGCCTAATGCAAATGGAAAGCTCACTTTTGATGGAGCATTTATAATTGTCCACGGTACCCCTGGTGAAGACGGATTATTGCAAGGATACCTTGCGATGCTTGGAATCCCGCACACCACGGGAGATGTGCATACGATGTCTTTGACCTTTAATAAAAAATCTACTACGCGCACACTAGGTCAAATGGGTTACACCGTTGCGAAATCAATGGTGTTGAAGAAGCATGAACCCTACAGTGTTTCATTCGTTGTAAAAAATCTTGGGCTGCCTTGCTTTGTAAAACCCAATTGCGGAGGAAGCAGTATTGGTACTTCAAGGGTGAATCAAGCGGAAGAACTTCACTTGGCTTTGGATAAGGCTTTTAGAGAAGATGAGGCAGTGATAATTGAAGAATTTATCGCAGGCACTGAGGTGACTTGTGGCGTGATCAAATACAAAGGAGAGGTAATTGCATTGCCAATTACAGAAATAGTAAGTGAAAGGGAGTTTTTTGATTTTGAAGCAAAATACCAAGGAGCTTCAGAAGAGATCACGCCTGCTCGTATTTCAGACACAACTCGCGATAAAATTCACAATATCTGTGTAGATGTTTACAAGCGACTTGAGTGCAGGGGTATGATTCGAATTGACTTTTTAATTCGAGGTGAAGAGACGTTTTTAGTAGAGGTCAATACAGTTCCTGGCTTTACAGAAGCTTCTATTATTCCTCAGCAAGCAGCGGTAATTGGAATTTCAAAAACAGAACTGATTACCACTGTAATCGAAGGTTGTTTCTAATTACTTCTTGAGTCTTTCGGGATTGTTTTTAAGGAAGCTAGACCATCCGCTGTATGATTTACCGTCGGTAAGTGGATTTGAGCTTTGATAATAATGGCACACTGCTGCAGCCAATCCATCGGTAGCATCTAGTTTTTCGGGCATATCTGCTGCTGGGATTTTAAGAATGCTCTGCAGCATTGCGGCCACTTGTTCTTTTGATGCGGCGCCATTTCCTGTTATGCTTTGTTTTATTTTTCTAGGAGCATATTCCATTACCGGCAATTGTCTGCTCAATGCAGCGGCGATGGCCACCCCTTGTGCTCTTCCAAGCTTCAACATCGATTGCACATTTTTTCCAAAAAATGGCGCCTCGATGGCCAATTCATCTGGATGAAAACCGTCGATTAATTCAATCACACGTTCGAAAATCTTTTGGAGTTTCAAGTGGTGATCATCGATTTTATCCAAGCGCACAACACCGAGTGCAACAAGTGTCATTTTTTTTCCAACCACTTGAATAATGCCATAACCAAGAATGCTTGTGCCTGGGTCAATTCCTAATATGATTCTTTCTTTTGCACTCACGCTAGAAGATTTGTTTCTTTGGCGTAAATGTACACGCTTACAGAGATATTTCTTTTTCTTGTATTGATTCTTTCAATATGCTATGCGGCATTTTTGGAGCGATGGACAGCATCGTGGCGGAATGTCGCCGAACGAATTGGATCGAAAAGTACCACAAGTGATTTCGGTGTTTCGGTGATTATTCCTTTTCGAAATGAAGAAGCTTCAATTGCTCAATCTGTCGCGGCCCTTCGCGCTCAGGTGGATTCTGATTCAAACATTGAATTCATTTTTGTAGATGATCATTCTGAGGATAACAGTTTAGCTATTCTACAGAAATTAATTATCGGTGATAAACGATTTCGAATTTTGAAATCTGAAAAGTCGGGGAAGAAGGAAGCATTGCGTTTTGGCATTGCCCAATCAATTTTTGATTTTATAGTGACTTTAGATTCTGACTGTTTTGTGCGAGAGAATTGGCTTTCTCAAATTCGTCGAGAATTGGTTGATACTCAAAGTGATTTATTAATTCTACCTGTGTTGGTTAATCGGCCAAACAGGTTTTGGGGAGATGTGGTATATACAGAATGGCTATCACTTGCGGCTGTAACAGGAGGCTCAGCGATGTCTCAAGGAGCATTGATGTGCAATGGTGCAAATTTGGCTTTTAGAAAGAAACCCTATGATTTATATGATGTGCCGAGTGAACATTCGGTTTCTTCTGGCGATGATATGTTCTTGATGATTCAAGCAAAGAAAGTTGGGATTGTGGCCTACAGCGCGAATATAGAAACAGCGGCTTGGACGGATTTGCCTGAAGGTTTTGGAAGTTTTATGCGTCAAAGAGTGCGATGGGCAGGGAAGACAAAAAAGATGAATGACAAATCCATTTTGCTTTTTGGTAGTTTGCTTTTTTTCTTACAAATAATGTCACTGTTGCTGCTTTTAACGATGTGTTTCTTGGGTGGCAATTGGCTTTTTTTTATTGGCCTGTTGGCGATGAAGCTTTTGTTTGAATATCGCTTGCTGGCTGGTATGTGCAGAGTATTCAACATTCGATGGTCATTTACTTCTTTCGTGGTGATGTCAATGCTGCATCCGTTCTATACGATCTTCGTAGCGCTGCTTAGCCTAGTATATAGGCCAAGTTGGAAAGGCAGAAAAATCAAGATTTGAATCAAAGTCAACAAAGAGCATGGCGCAGATTTCGTCGCAATAAATTGGCGATGGGTGGTCTCGTGTTTATTTTTTTGGTGGCGCTTGTGAGTGTTTTGGGGACTCTAATTCGTCCTGATAAGTCAAAAAACGCCAACAATCAGATCTTATCTATTGCCGCAAAAAAGCCGGGTTTCGAAGTCGATGTTCTTATTTTCAATAATGAAGAAGAACAGGTTGGGATTTTTGAGAAGTGGTGGAATGGCGGGTCTGAACGGGTGGAAAACGCAACTGCATTAGCAGAGGGTACGCATGTTGACACACGATTAAATGAAGGACTTTGTTATGTTGAGTTTGGGTCAACCGAAACAAAATGCGTAGAAGATACCCAAGACTGGGAGGTGGAGCATCGATTGTATGTTTTGGGCACTGATAAGTATGGTCGTGATTTGCTCTCAAGACTAATGGCGGGAACAGTAATTTCTCTGGCAGTTGGAGCAATCGCGGTTTTGATATCTCTGTTGGTCGGGCTTACATTGGGCCTCATTGCTGGTTACTACAGAGGTTGGGTAGACTCGCTTATTATGTGGTTTACAAATGTAGTTTGGGCAATACCCACACTTCTTTTGGTTATGGCAATCACGTTTGCTTTTGGTACAGGTTTTTGGAAAGTCTTTTTGGCTGTTGGGCTGACGATGTGGGTGGAGGTAGCACGAATAGCGCGAGGTCAGGTCCTTAGTATAAGAGAAAAAGAATACATTGAGGCTGCGCGTGCATTGGGCTTCCGAGACATCAGAATAATTTTCAAGCATATTTTACCGAATATTTGGTCGCCGGTGATTGTTATTTCGGCCGCTAATTTTGCTTCTGCAATATTGATTGAGGCTGGACTATCATTTCTTGGATTGGGCGCTCAGATTCCAACACCTAGCTGGGGCAATATGATTCGGGAGCACTATTCATACATTACTACAGATTTGGCTTATTTGGCCTTGATACCTGGGTTGCTTATTATGCTATTGGTATTGAGTTTTATGATGATAGGCAATGGACTTCGCGACGCCCTGGATGTTAAGTCTTAGAATATCCATTTTTGTCTTAGGTTTGTATCATGAACCTTGATGCAGGAATTTTTGTTGCTGGCCACCGTGGAATGGTGGGTTCGGCTATAGTCAGAGCCCTTAAGGCAAAGGGACATTCTAATATAATCGTTCGAACTTCTTCGGAGCTTGATCTTTCAAATCAACTTGCTGTCAATTCTTTTTTTGAAGAGAATAAACCGGAGTACGTTTATCTCGTGGCCGCTAAAGTGGGCGGTATACATGCGAATAATACCTACAGAGCTGATTTCATTTATAAAAACTTGATGATTGAGGCTAATGTTATTCATGCGGCTTATGAGCATAAAGTAACCAAGCTTCTATTTTTGGGATCGTCTTGCATATATCCAAAATTGGCACAGCAGCCGTTGAATGAAGATAGTCTTCTCACTGGCGAGTTAGAGCCAACCAATGAACCTTATGCTATTGCAAAAATTGCTGGTATTAAAATGTGCGAAGCATATAGAGACCAGTATGGCTGCAATTTTATAAGTGCAATGCCAACTAATTTATATGGCCCGAATGATAATTATGACCTTCAAAATTCACATGTACTGCCTGCTTTGATTCGCAAGTTTCATGCTGCTAAGATGAATGGCGCGCCAGCAGTTGAGCTTTGGGGAGATGGCAGTCCATTAAGAGAGTTTTTGCATGTGGATGACTTGGCCGCGGCATGTGTTCATTTGATGGAAAATTATGACGGAAAACAATTTGTCAATGTTGGAACTGGAGAGGATTTGGCTATAAAGGATTTGGCAGAGATAGTGAAGGCTATTATTGGTTTTGAAGGTTCAATATCATGGGACTCCACTAAGCCAAATGGCACCCCTCGAAAGCTAATGAATGTTGATCGAATTCATAGTTTGGGCTGGAAGCATAAAATAGAATTGCGTGATGGAATTTCATCCGTGTATGAGTTGTTTAAATCTATGAATCTACCAACCGAATGATCGCTCGGTGTCTTGTTTCGCTAGTTTTGTTACTAATGGTTTTCAGAGCCATTGGTCAGCAACCTGAGTTGAATATGGGTTCATATCAATCCTCTATGCTCGAGCGTGAGATTGTGTCTGGAAAGATGAGCGTTCATCTAGGACAAAGGCCTTATCAGGTTCAGCTTTTTTCGGATACATTGAAGTATAATTTCTTGGCAGATAGCGCTAAGTATTACTATCAATTTGGTGCGAAATTATTGCGTGATCATATTTTTGAAAAAAAGGGTAAGGATTATTTCATTGCCTTGGATATATTGGCGGACATAGGTTACGGTAAAGATTTTGCAGTGTCAGCAAGTGATTCTATCGGGGATTTTTCTTTTGTGAATTGCCGAGGAGCGATGCTTCAAGGTCGAATTGGAGAGAGGTTTTCGTTTAACTCAGGTTTGTACGAAGTGCAAAGGGTTGCAGCAAGATATTTGGATGAATTCATCGATTCTACAGGAGTAGTTCCAGGATGGGGAAGAGTAAAGAATTACATGGTTACAGGAGTAGATTACAGCATGAGTTTCGGAAATATTTCATATTCCATTCTGCCTAATTGGAATGTACAGCTTGGTTATGGAAAGCAGTTTGTTGGTCATGGTTATCGCAGTCTTTTATTATCGGATGGCGTTTTTAATTCTCCATATGTCAAAACAACGGCGACATTCTTTGATGGAAAGGTAATGTACTCAAGTTGGTATACCACGCTTCAATCTTTGGAGAGATTGCCTATTGGCGACACGCCTGAGTCTTTATTTAAGAGAAAGGGTGGGTCTTTCCACTATTTAAGTATAAAGCCTACAAACTTTATAGAAATCGGTTTTTTTGAAGGAACAGTATGGAGGCAAGTTGATAGTCTGCAAACCTATGCCTTGCCTTGGAATGCATATGTACCGGTTATTGGATTAAACTCATCAGTTGAGGGGTATGACGGAGCCAACAATGTTTATTCTGGGGTAAATGTTAGAGTGAATTTGCCATTCAGCGTTTCTATATATGGCCAACTATTAATAGATGATTTTGCTACAAACCGAACTGGCTATCAGATAGGATCGAATGTTTTTGATTTTATCATTCCGAGACTAAATGTAAAAATGGAGTACAATCATTTGAGCAATTTTGCCTATTCTTCGGGCTACCAATTGCAAGGTTTGACACACTTCAATCAGCCGCTCGGGCATCCTAGTGGGGGAGCAACTGATGAATTTCTGATCATGTCTGATTACAGATGGAAACGATGGTTTGGTCGAGCGAAGTACAACCAAATTAGGCATGGCATTGGTGCCGAAGGAAAGTGGAGTTTTAGATATTCTCCTGATATCCTGCCTTCTTTCGAATATAGAACAATAGAACAATTAGAACTTACTGGTGGGTATAAATTGAATAGACATACCGATGCGGAAATTTTCGCTGGGGTAGTTTTGAGGAAATCCTATGAATCCTCGACTATTTTCATGTTTGGAATCAAAACGAATCTTCATAATTCGTACTTTGATTTTTAGTAAGTTTGTAGGCACTTTGCTTCACATTAAACCTAGACTACTTTGTATCAAATTATATTAGGATTTATAACGGCTTTTATACTTGTAACTGTTGCCACGCCTGCGTTGATAAAGGTTGCAAAGTTGAAGCATTTGGTAGATGAGCCAGGTGACGCAAGAAAATTGCACCGTAAAAGTGTTCCTACAATAGGTGGAATAATGATTTTTGCGGGTACCATAATCTCCTACTGTCTGTGGTTTCCATCTGAGTCGAGCGGTCAGCTTGGCAATAATTACGACGAATTGGGCGCTCTGAAAGAATTTAAATATTTAGTAGCTAGTATGTTCATCTTATTCTTCATGGGTTTGAAAGATGATATTATAGGAATGAGTCCTTCTAAAAAACTAGTAGTTCATTTTGTCGTTGGTTTTATCCTTGTGGTAATGGCCAACATTCGACTCACGCAGTTTTGGGGATTGTTTGAAATTAACGAACTGCCAGTTTCTGTTTCAATAGGACTTTCGATGTTTATCTACATAGTCATTGTCAATGCAATCAATTTGATTGATGGAGTTGATGGACTTGCATCGGGTACAGGCATGATTGCAAGTATTACTTTTGCTTATTGGTTTTATAAAACAGGTGATTTGCCGCTAGCGTTGCTCGCTGTTGGGTTAGCGGGTTCATTATTAGGATTCTTAA
>CALRZB010000004.1:0-30767 GCA_943372555.1 Chryseobacterium gleum
CCGTATGTCCAGTCTTTGTTTTAGCCATGGCTTAAAAAAGCAAAGCTGCCGCCTCAATAAAGAAGACGGCAGCCTCGCTAATCATGTAAAAATCGTTGGTCAAACGTAGGTCATGCCAATCAATAATCGCCTTTTTTATTGTGTTTAGTTTTCAACAACTAACAAACAATTTTACGAATATTAATGCCGCGATTTATGCGACTTTCAGCTGACTCAATTTCGAGTGACTAAATTTATCTTTTGCGTATTGCAATGTCACTTTAAAATCCTTCTCTTTTGAAGATGGAATTTCATACATCGCATCCATCATGATCGCTTCGCAAATACCGCGCAATCCTCTTGCTCCTAGTTTGTACTCCATTGCTTTTTCGACGATGAAATCAAGAACTTTTTTATCAAAGCTCAATTTCACACCATCCATTTCAAACAACTTTACGTATTGTTTGATCAATGCATTTTTAGGTTCTGTAAGAATGCGTCGAAGCGTAGCCTCGTTCAATGGATCCAAGTGAGTCAACACCGGGAAACGACCGATCAGCTCGGGGATAAGTCCAAATCTCTTTAGATCGAGCGGGCTTACATATTGAAGGATATTATTCTTATCAATTAAATCTTTTGATTCTGTCGCGTATCCGATAGCAGCGGTGTTCACACGACGTTCGATGATCTTGTCGATGCCATCAAAAGCACCCCCGCAAATGAACAATACATTGCGTGTATTCACCTGAATCATCTTTTGCTCTGGGTGCTTTCTTCCGCCTTGAGGTGGAACATTTACCACAGAACCTTCGAGCAATTTCAGAAGTGCTTGCTGCACACCCTCACCGCTCACATCACGCGTGATACTTGGGTTATCGCTTTTACGTGCAATTTTATCTATTTCATCAATAAATACAATTCCACGTTCCGCGCGAGCCACATCATAATCAGCATCTTGAAGAAGGCGAGAAAGAATACTTTCCACGTCTTCACCAACATAACCAGCCTCTGTTAAAACAGTAGCATCCGCGATACAGAAAGGAACATGAAGCATTTGAGCAATAGTCTTTGCCAACAATGTTTTTCCTGTACCTGTTTCCCCCACTAGAATGATGTTTGATTTTTCAATCTCCACACCGTCTGAGTCCTTTGAAGCCTTTTGAGTAAGACGTTTGTAGTGATTGTAAACGGCTACGCTAAGTGATTTTTTTGCATCATCTTGACCAATGACGAAATCATCGATAAATCGTTTGATATCGGCAGGCTTTTGCAATTCCAGTTCTTTTTCGTTGACCGGAAGCGGACGAGATTTGGCCTCTTCACTAACGATTGCATGAGCTTGAGAGGCGCAATCTTCGCAGATATGGCCGCTAATTCCCGCAATCAATATGCTTACTTCACTCTTTTTTCTCCCGCAAAAGGAGCAAGTTATCTCTTTCATTGAAACTGAATTTCTGCCTCAAAGGTACTGAATATGCGTAAATCCGCCGAATTTTAGCCATATTCGCTCCATGAAGGCAGTGAAGAACTTTTATGTGTTAAAAAGCTCAGCAGGAAGCGGTAAGACGTACGCTTTGGTGAAACATTATCTAATGCTTGCGTTGCAGACCAAATCTCCCTTCTATTACAAGCAAATTCTAGCCATTACTTTCACAAATGCAGCAGCGGCCGAAATGAAAGAAAGGGTCATTCGGAGGCTAACAGAATTTCGAGATCCCATTAGTCTTTCCAAGGGAGACAAAACCCTTTTTGAAGAAATACGCAGTTATCTTGACATTCCAGCGCATGAACTACATCACCGCGCTGATCAGACCCTTGTGCACATGCTGCACAACTATGGTTTAATTAGCATTTCGACCATTGATAGTTTCACGCACCGCATAGTGCGCTCTTTTGCAAAAGACCTTCGATTGCATCCAGATTTTACAATCGAGATGGACACGACCGCCTTTAGTGAAAAAATTGTGGATGCGTGTCTCGATCAAATTGGAACAGACCCTGAACTCACTTCTTATCTCGAACAATTTACGCTTGAGAATTATGAAGATGAAAAAGGTTCGAAAGTTCGCTCTGCGCTTGAAAGTGTGACCCGCCAACTTTACAACGAAGACTCAAAAGATGTCATAGAGCACTTGCAACAACTCAGTTTAGAAGAATACGGAAACATCCGACAGCGACTTAGGGATAAGATCAATGACTTCGAAAAGCCGCTTCGCGAAATAAGTGAGCATGTATTTATGCTGATGGATTCAGCGAGTCTCAGCGTAGATGATTTTGCCCATAAAAAATCCGGGGCCATTGGCAATTTCATCAAATATGCTCTTGGTGATTTCAATCCTCCAGGAGTTCGATTAGTTGGAGAATCCAAAGGTTCACGCTGGTATTCCAAAACAGTAAGTGCCGACACAAAAGCACGAATCGAGAGCATTGAATCAGAACTTGATGATGCGCGATTAGCGATTATTGATCATTTTGAAGAAAAAGACTTCACTACCTATCGACTGACATTGCAAGCATCGAAAGTAATTTATTCGATGGGTATGTTGGCTCGACTCAGTCTGATTGCAAAGCAATTGAAAGAAGATGAAAATATTCTTTTGATCAATGACTTCCAAGCCATAATCGCCGAGATTGTGAATGATAGTCCTGCGCCGTTTATCTATGAGCGGGTTGGAGAACGTTACAATCACATTTTGTTTGACGAGTTTCAGGATACATCTGGACTTCAGTGGAACAACTTTTTGCCATTGATAGAAAACTCTCTTTCAAAAGGCAATTTCAATTTGATTGTAGGCGATGGAAAGCAAGCGATTTATCGATGGAGAAATGGAAAGGCCGAGCAATTCGTCAACCTTCCCAAACTATCAGGAAATCAGCCACCAGAGCGCCGTCAAGCACTAGAGTATGCTTATGAAAAAGGAGAATTAAAAAAGAACTTCCGAAGCGCCCGAACGATTATTCGGTATAACAACGATTTATTCGCAAGCATCGTAGAACAAAACGACGACGGAAAATCGAGCATTGCGAAAGTATATGAAGGTCAGGAGCAAGAAGAAGTTCGTGATATAGAAGGTTATGTAAATGTGACCATCAATGAATTCAAAAAAGAAGAAAAGCTTGCATTTACTTTAAAGACCGTTGTAGACAAAGTAAAAAAAAGTATCGAAGACGGTTACTTACCGGGCGACATAGCGATATTGACTCGAAAAGGCGCGTCAGAATCGGCACCCATTGCCGCAGCTTTGCACGAAGCCGGATTTCAAGTAGTGACGAAAGAAAGCTTCTTATTATCCAACTCACCGAAGGTGCGCTTGGTGATGTCGTTTATGAAATATTTGACGCAGCCTGATCATTTATACAGTCAGGTTGGTATTTGGCAAAACCTATGTTTGCTTTATCCAGATAAATACAATCTTCGGGATTTAATTAGTTCGTTTGCGGTGCAGCGGGACAAATACATTATTCCAAACATGTCCGCATTTTTGGAAGCCCACTATCCAACCTTTAATGAAATAAGTGTGTTGCGCAGCGCGATAGAAATTGCAGAGAATGCAATACAGCTTTTTGAAATTGTAAAAGATCCGTTCTTAGAATTTCTTTTAGACCATTTGACTCGACTTTCTACACAGCGGGATTATTCACTTCAAGAAATTTTAGAATGGTGGGAAGACAATAGAGAAGCGCTGTACACCACGTCACAGGCCGGAAGTGACTCTATCAATATACTGACAGTTCACAAGAGTAAAGGGCTTCAATATCCTGTAGTGATCTATCCTCGATTTAGTTCGAAAGAAATGCCCAACACCATTTGGCTCGATGTTGATGCCGAAGAATTTGGTGTAGAAAAAATACTTTATACTGTTCACGGCGGCACAATAGACAACAATACCCTTCCGGCGGTAGCAGAAGATATTCGATTAAAAAAATTAGACGATATCAATTTGGCGTATGTCGCGTGCACACGTCCGGAGGATCGTCTTTACATCATATTAGAAAGCGAGCGTGCCAATGAGTTGACCAAACAAATGATGACTTGGTCGAGTGAATTGGAATTTGGCACGCGTGAAAAATATATTTCTAAAGAGAAAAAAGAATCGCCGCGAGTTTCGATTCAGGGAATCAGCGGACCGAACATTCAGTCGGTTTCATTACGTTACACTGTTTCAAAAGAAAAGATATTATCCAAGCAAGAGCAGCGTCTTCTGGGCAATGTGATACATGATTGTTTAGCGCATATAGCATTGCCTGTAGATATCGCAAGTGCGATGAAGAAGGTCATGCCGCGTTATCCCATGATTAGTGAGAGTCGACATACGGAGATTGCATCTCGTCTTTTAGAGATTGTCAATCATGATAACTTCAGACGTTGGTTTGTCAAAGAAGTTCCGATGTTCAATGAGCAGGAGATTGTGTTGGCCGATGGCAGTCCTGTGCGTCCAGATAGAGTGATTGTTTACGACGAATATTGGGAGGTTGTTGACTTCAAAACAGGTGTCCCCAATGTGAAACATCACGACCAAGTTTACGGTTACATGATGCAATTAGAGAGCATTAGTGGAAAGCCCGTCAAGGGTTATCTAGCCTACACTTCCGACTACGAGGTGGTGGAAGTAAAACGAGATTAGAGAAGTTGCTCAGTGATTCGGTGTGGCGGTGTGGCGGTGAGACAGTAAAAAAGTTAAACCAAATGGAAGCAAATGCACACAAGTGACTCCGGATTCCTGATTTCTGATTCCGAAAACCTGCTACCTCCTACTTATCACCTACCACCAGAAAGGCTTTCTCCATCACTTCGTCGCGGCCTTCTTTGATGCCTTGGATGGTGGGTTTGACTTCTATATCAATCCTGACTCCTACCCTTTGTGTGTTTGTATTATCAGGATAATAAATTCCCAATCCACTAAAACTTGTGCGCATTCCACAGGGTAAAATGAGTTCTGAAACATTGCCATCGGCTCCTGCGGTGGTGCTGCCTATCACTGTTGCATTTTCTCCTGCGCTCCATGCCATAGTATGAAACTCGGCGCTGCTTTGAGTGTATTCATTTACCAGTATATAAATTTTTCCATTGTAATAATCTGAGTTTTTCTCGCCTACTGTCATCGGTGCACTGTATAAAAATGTACCTGGAAAATTCAAGCTGGTTTGCGTGGCTTTAAAGAAAGGCGTTGGTTTTGGATATAAATATTTACCAAAATCATAAATGGGAAAGTGAGCTGGATAGCATCTTAAATCAATAATCATGTGCTTACTATCCATTGCTTCTATCATTATTAAATCTACATAGTCTGGAGTTAGATTTTGAGGAACAATATATGCGACAGTATCGTTCAACATTCGGAAACACGTATCCATTCTATTATAGCGAGCCCATGTATACAAATCATTATTGTAATATGTCGGTACCGTTGTTTGAATTTTTACTCCTTCGTGCTCGTAATCGATCGTTAACAATGTATCATTCGAACGCAATAAATTCATACCTCGCAATTTTGTCTCTTCGTTGGAAGCGCTGATATATGGCCATTTCTCCATCTTCAACGATTCAACTGTCTTGCCGCCTATTTTAGTAATTATATCTCCTACAGCAAGTCCGGACTTGCGTCCCTTTTCATCATTATAAAATCCATTCACCACTAATGAATCGTTTACAAAACTAGTCTCGATAGCAGACATGCGCTCGCCCATTCTTCTATTAATGCTTGAGTAATTACTTCCAGCGTAAGTTGCATGTGTGTCATGTATTTCAGCAATCAATCGCAACATCGCCATCTTATATTCTGGCTCTGTTTGCGCTAGTCCAACTCTATCAATGTATTCTACTAAAACGCTATTCCAATCGCGACCGATTTGATCGCGGTAAGGGAAGAAATATTGAATGGCATTCCAATAGCGATAAAGCGAAAGCAAACGATAGCCTCCATCTGGCAGATTAATATTTTCATAAGGAGATTCGTTTGTAAAAATGGGATTCTGCGCATCATATGACCCGTACTTCAAATAGAAATTATTGCCCGATTTTTTCGAATATATAATATCATTCATCATTCCTTTCACCACATCATTAAATCCAGCAGTTTCAACCCAATTGTAATCCGCTTTCATTCTAACCTCCGCATCCTCAGGCAATACAAGGGTTTTGGCTGTTTTAAAACCTCCCATTGATGCTATCCATTCTGTGATAATATCATTGCGCTCGTCAATAGTAGCGCAGGCAAGAAAGGCAGGTAATTTTCTGAATAATTCATAATCCCAATTGTATAATCCATCTGCAACAGCTGGGTGATTGTATTTCAACAAACCCCAAACTTGTCCTACCACTACTAATGTTTGCTTTTGAAAAAGTGTTAGCGTTTCAAAGTCAATTTTTGATTCATCATCAAACTCATGATCAGAATAAGCGGTTGATTTTCTGTTCCCCTTTTTTCTTGCCTCTGTAATATCAACTCCATCTAAGGTCAAGCGCAAATCATCTACCCAAAGTGTTCCTTGTCCTTTCAAATAAGCTCCGAAAACCAAATTATCTATATCGTCGATGTAATTGAGTTCGATACTAAAACGACTCCAATCTGTTGTTCCTTCCAAAGGATATTCTCCCATTTCTTCAATGGCTAACGTTTTACGTTCTTTATCAAGTCGCAATGAAAGTCCAGCAGAACCAACTATGTTTTCGGCGCGGAGATAGCCTGTCAAAACCAGTTTCCTTCCTTCGTATTCTGGGATAATAAAATTTGAAATCGTCGCTTTATCTGTTGCCTTGGCAGAGGACTTCGATTTAATTTCAAGGGTCAAAAGTCCATCGTGTGCTACGCCTTCAAGCTTCTCAAAAGTGTATTCCGTGCCATTACAACTCCACTCATCTGGACAACGGGTATCTCCCCAAGATTCAAAACTACCATTGGGCCATTGGGCCAAAAGTGAGGTAGAACAAGCGATTGAAAGTAAAAAGGTGAAGATTAATTTCATATTCGAAAGATACAAAAACCTCCGAAAAAGTAAAGCCGCTTGTGAAATTCTCCTGTTAATAACATCTTAAGCCACGGCTTTTTCATCATTTATCGAGAATTATTTTGCATCAGTGAGAACCATTGCCCTTTTCTGCCTGTTGCTCTTTTCATCCTTCACATCATTTCGGTATGAAGGCAGGCTGACTATTGGTCCAACAGAAGAAGTCTTGTCATTGCATCCGATGAATTCAAGTGGAAACAAAGACCGAATGTTCATTCGGTATTCAAATACACGAATCGGAGATTTGAGTATTCGAATACTTAATGCAGAAGGCGGCACGGTGAAAGAATATATGGACCTCGAAGTTCCCAAGGGATTTCATACGGCCCTGCTCGATTTAAGTGAAATGGAATCCGGCAAATATTATATCAAGCTCATTTTGGAAGATGAAGCAGGACAGCGCTTTTTAAGTGACGGAGTATTTTTAGTAGACAACGAATAAAATTCAACCATGAATAAAGTTTTGTATAACGTGACCATCAGCATTGACCCTTCCATTGAAGAGGATTGGCTCGATTGGATGAAAAATGTGCACATTCCAGATGTGATGAAAACCGGTTTTTTTCTTGAAAATAGAATTTGCCGAATTCACGCCTTCGAAGAAGGGGGACTCACTTATGCCGTGCAATACGTAGCGAAGAGCATGCAAGATCTTGAAATCTATCGCGAGGACTATTCTCCCGCCCTTCAAGAAGATCATACAAATCGCTACCAGGGCAAGTTTGACGCATTTCGCACTGTTCTCGAGATAGTTCACGAATTTCGTCTTTGATTCATTATTTTTGAACCGTAACCAATAAATCAAACTCATTATGATTACAGGCTTAATACATCTCCACTCAGTACTTCGCTGGGTTGTTTTGATTCTCCTTATAGCAGCTATCGTAGATAGCCTGGTACGCATGTATCGTCCATTCAACGAGACTGATAAAAAATTGTCATTGTTCGCATTGATGACTACCCACACTCAAATTGTAATCGGATTTATCCTTTACTTCTTCGGCGACCACGTTCCGAATCTAATTGCTGCAACACCAAGCGTAATGAAAGATTCTGATACTCGCTTTTGGGCAGTAGAACACCTTGCAGGTATGGTGCTTGCAGCGGTATTCATTACTATTGGATATTCTCGTGCAAAAAGAATGGCAGAGAAATGGGCTAAACACCGGATGATTGCTGTGTATTACACAGTAGGATTATTACTTATTCTTCTCTCTATTCCATGGCCTTTCAGAGCAGCCGCTAAACTTTGGGTAACTTCATGGATCTAAGAAAGACATTCGTTCTCGCGCTTTGCGCTTTTGTTTTAGTTGCGATATTCTCTTGTGGTAATGACTCTGGTGGATCGGGAAATCAAACTGGAGGACCAATAGATGTAGATAAGCTCTATGGCTTTAAGTGCGCCGTTTGTCACGGTCGCGAAGGAAATGCGATGGCATCTGGTTCGCCAGATTTGACCAAAAGCATATTGACAAAGGATATGGTAATTTCTACAATATCTATGGGTCGGGGCAAAATGCCTGCACAAAAAGACGTGCTGACCAAAGAAGAAATCGAGGCTCTTGCCTCACATGTGATCGGATTGAGAAAGTGAAGAAGCAACAACTATTTGATACTGCGCCAAAACAAGAAACCTGCGTCCTCGTGGGTATTGTTACACGCTCACAAACACGCGAACAACTCCAAGAATACCTCGACGAGCTCGCGTTTTTGGCATTAACGGCCAATGCAATTTGCCTAAAAAGATTTACGCAAAACCTTGACCATCCTGATTCGCGCACTTTTGTTGGTTCAGGTAAGCTCAATGAAATCATCGAATTCGTGGACGAGCACAAGCCTGACATGATCATTTTCGATGATGAACTTGCACCTTCACAACTTCGAAATCTCGAGCGCATTTTCAAAGAAAAAGAAGTCAAAGTTCTTGATAGAAATAATCTCATTCTCGATATTTTCGCGAGTCGTGCACGCACTGCTCACGCAAAGACTCAAGTAGAACTTGCGCAATACCAATACATGCTTCCACGACTTACACGTATGTGGACCCACTTGGAAAAACAGCGTGGTGGTATAGGTATGAGAGGTCCGGGGGAACAGGAGATTGAGACCGATAGACGTATTGTGCGAGATCGCATTGCGAAGCTCAAAGAAGACCTTAAAGAAATTGATAAGCAAATGACGGTGCAACGCAACAATCGCGGCGCACTCGTGCGTGTTGCGCTGGTTGGTTACACCAACGTGGGCAAGAGCACAATCATGAATATGCTTTCTAAATCAGAAGTTTTTGCAGAGAATAAACTCTTCGCTACGTTGGATACAACGGTAAGAAAAGTAGTGTTGCAAAACCTTCCTTTTCTACTTTCAGATACAGTAGGTTTCATTCGTAAACTCCCGCATCAATTGATTGAATCATTCAAATCAACATTGGATGAAACACGTGAAGCGGATTTGCTTTTGCACGTTGTAGATATTTCACATCCACAGTTTGAAGATCAATTCAACGTGGTGAATGAAACACTTCGTGAAATAGGAAGTGGTGATACTCCGACGATTGTCATCTTCAATAAAATTGATGCGTATACACACGTTCAAAAAGACGAAGATGATCTAACGCCACCAACAAAAGAAAACATCACCTTAGAAGAATTGCAAAACACGTGGATGTCGAAGATTGGGCAGAACGAAGTCTTGTTTATTTCTGCTGCGAAAAAGCAAAACATCGATACGCTGAGAGCGGCGCTCTACGAGCGCATCCGACAAATTCATGTAACTCGATTCCCGTTCAATGATTTTCTCTACGATGTCGAATCTTAGAAATTCTTCGCCACAGAGTTGAACTGAGATATAAAAAGATTAACAAAGAGGTATTTCCATTTTTAAAAGAAATTTCGAAAATAAAAGAACACTCTCTGTGAAACTCCTTTTTACTCTGGTAAACTCTGTGGAACAAAAATTCTTCGCCACAGAGTTGAACTGAGATTTAAAGAGATTAACAAAGGGTCCCTTATTTTTATAGGAAATTTCGAAAATATCGAAATGGCATTCTGTGTCGATATTCTTAAATAATTTTGATTTCATGAAAACTGAAAACGAAATTACTTACCAAATAATCAATGCTGCCATTGAGGTTCATAGATTCCTTGGGCCGGGGATGCTAGAGTCTGCATACCATAGATGCATGGAGCTTGAGCTTGAATCAAAAGGGGTTCAATTCCAAAGCGAAGTTCCTTTACCGATTGTATTTAAAGGAAATATAATTGAGCGAGCATACAAAATAGATCTTCTCGTAGAGAATGAAATTATTGTCGAATTGAAATCAGTTGATTCTGTACTCGATGTGCATCATGCTCAAGCACTGACCTACTTAAAATTTTCCAACAAGAAAATAGGATTGCTTATAAACTTCAATGTTCCTATGCTCAGGAATGGTATTTATAGAAAATTCAATTCTTTCATAGAAAAGACTCAAACCTCTCTGTGAAACTCCTTTTTTCTCTGTTAAACTCTTTGGAACAAAAAAAACTTCGCCACAGAGTTGAACTGAGATTTAAAGAGATCAACAAAGGGGTATTTCCATTTTTAAAAGAAATTTCGAAAATGAAAGAACACTCTCCAACCTCAAATCTTTTAAACGAAGTGCTCGCCTTTTTGGATTTTGATGTCGTTGACGAATTGTTTGATCTTTTGCTCGTCTTCTTTTTTGCAAACAAGAAGCGTGTTGTCTGAGTCTACTACGATATAACCGTTTAGTCCATGAAGGACAACTAGCTTATCGTTTGGAACATTGACAACGTTATCGGCGCAATTGTAGAGCATCACGTTTTGACCTACTACACCATTTGAACGATCGTCTTGGGCGAGGTGTGTATGAAGTGATCCCCACGTGCCGAGGTCGCTCCAACCGAAGTCGCTAAGAACCACGTTTACGTTTTTTGCTTTCTCCATAATACCGTAGTCGATGGAAATATTGTCGCAACTACTATAAGTCTTTTCGATGAATGCCTCTTCTCCTTCAGTACCATAGATTCCTGCGCCATCATTGAAGGCTTTGAACATCTCTGGCAAATGCTTTTGGAATGCATTCATGATGGCGGTAAGTCCCCAGATGAAGATACCTGAATTCCAATAAAAGTCTCCGCTTTCGAGGAAGTCTTTTGCAAGTTCGATATCTGGTTTTTCGGTGAATGTTTTTGCTTTCTTCACTCTTGGATCAACTACTTCTTTCGAATCAGCGAATTGAATATAACCGTATCCTGTGTCAGGGCGTGTTGGTTTTATGCCTAGTGTAACAAGGTTTCCGCTTTCTTTTGATTGGCGGATGCTCACATCCATTATGCGAAGAAATTCTTCATTATTCAAAATAAGATGATCTGCGGGTGCCACCATAATGTTGGCGTCTGGTTCTTTTTCCGCAATCCAAAACGCCGCGTAAGCCACGCATGGAGCGGTATTCCGCATATATGGTTCGCACAGCACTTGCTCAGGTTTAAGGTCTGGTAGTTGTTGAAGAACTAGATCCTTGTAACGTGAGTTGGTTACGATGAGAATATTCTCCTTAGGAACAAGAGGGAGGAAGCGATCGTAGGTCATTTGGATCAACGTGCGTCCGACACCAAGAATATCGTGAAACTGCTTTGGGAAAGCTGTTTTACTCATTGGCCAAAATCGTGAACCGATTCCGCCGGCCATGATTACACAATAATTTTTCGAGTTCATCTTCTGGATGATATATGCAAAATTTATACTTCAATTATGATAATTTCGAAAGCGCGCTTCGCAGACTTTCGATGGCCTCATTCACATCAGCGAGAGAGGCTGTTCCAACAGACAAGCGGTACCAAGAACTTGTTCTTGATGAACCGAATGCGTAGAAAGGTACAACAGCCAATCCAGCTTCTGACAACAAATATGAAGTTACTTCTTCAGTTGTTGAAAGTAGTTTTCCATCAGCGGTTGTTTTTCCTTTTAGTTCGAATTGCACCGTCAAGTAAATCGCCGCCATTGGAGCGATAGCGTTAACAGAAAAACCTTCTGCTTTAAGCGCTTGCATTCCATCGTAGAATCCACGAAGGCGTTGTTCCAATTCAACTTTGAATCCGCTTAGGTAATGTTTTACTGCAACATCATCGCTCATGAATCGTGCAGTGGCCATTTGTTCCGCTTTAGGCGACCAAGCACCCACGTGACCAAGGATTGATTTCATTTTATCGATAATCTTTTTAGGACCGAAAGCCCAACCAACGCGCACACCTGTTGCCGCCATTGATTTAGATATTCCGTCTACGAAGATGGTATAGTTGCGCAATTCAGGACGGAGGCTAACTGGATCGTAGTGCACGGTATCGCCGTAGGTAAGCGTCCAGTAGATTTGATCGTACATGATATAAAGCGGCTTCTGTTCTGGGCTGCGGCGTTTGTTTTCCGCGATTACCATGTCACAGATATTTTCCAACTGTTCTTTAGAGAACACAGTGCCCGTTGGGTTAAGCGGCGAGCAGAGTGCAAGGAGAGTAGCATCTTGAATGAAAGGTGCTAGTTCTTCTACGGTCGGCATGAAGTTGTTTTCCGGCTTTGTTTCTACAAACGCAGGTTTAGCGTGACTAAGGTGAGTGTAATGGTTGTTGTTCCAGCTTGGAGCGGGGAACAATACAGTTTCTCCTGGATCGAGGAGGGCTTGATAAATTGCGTAGATTACAGGACGAGCGCCACCAGCGATAAGGATTTCGTTGTCGGCATAAGACAGACCTTGCCAGTCGAGTATTTGTTTTCCGACAGCCTTGCGCAAATCGGCCATACCGTCGGCGGCCGGGTAGTTTGTTTCGTCTTCTTGATATGCCTTTATGATTTCCGCTTTTAGTTCAGCGGGAATCGGAAATATTTTAGGGTCAAAGTCACCAATGGTGAAGTTGTATATTCTTTCGCCTTTTGCGATTAGTTCACGTATTTCACCGGCCAATTTGATGATTTCAGAGCCGATAAGGTTTTCGGCCATTTTAGAAACCTTCAATTCTGGTTCAGCGGTGTTGGTATTGCTCATTTCCGTTGCTTTTTGTCGGGCCCGCTCAGTTGCGGGCGCGCAAATTTAGCCTTTTCCGAGCAACCGTGCAAAGGAAATCAATGTGGCAGTGATTTCGGATTTCGGATTCCAAATTCCTGATTTCGGATTTCGGAATCCTGATGTATAAAAAAGGTCAGACCTTCTTACTATCAACTACCCTCTTAGGCCCACATTATTGAAAACCCGGTGGAATCAGCCCCAAAGGGGCGCAATATGGTAGCAACAATGAAGAGTTGCGAGTTTAAGCCCCAAAGGGGCGCATTAAATTTTGGATGTGAGGAATCACACGACAATGTAAAATTGATCGATGATTAACGCGAAATCATATTACGCCCCTTCGGGGCTTTTATTTCCGCGCTCATTTCTTATGCTACCATAGAGCGCCCCTCTGGGGCTATTAAAACATAGGCCCATCATAGAAATAATTTCTGTTGTGCTCTGTGGATCTTCTAAACTCTGTGTCCGAGAAAATGGGGAAATGGGGAAATGGGGAAATGGGGAAATGGGGAAATGAAAAATAAATAATCAGAAATCAGAAATTTGGAATTCGGAATTGAGCGGCCCTCACCACCCCGTCGCTAACAAATTCCGGGCGGCTTTTTCGCTACACTTTTGATATTTGGAATATGCCAGAGCGGCTCTTGTGCGGATGGCTTCGTTGGTTTCTCCTTTTACGTAACCGCTAATTGCATCATGCACTGTATAGGCTTCGGGGGCCATTAGTCCTTTTGTCCACACCAATGGATTGACTGAATTCCGACTACCTTATCTCCTATGTGCAAGGTGTCCTTCATTTGACCGCAACTGCTCTTCAGAAAATCCTTCGTGCATTGCTGAATATATTTTCCATCATACGCATCTGCCAAGAGATAAAACTTCTTGGTCTTATGCTTGAATACAAGGCGCTCTAATCGAATCGAATCAACTTTCGATGTCTTGACTAGCGTCCACTCTGCCGACTTCTTGAAATATGATCTAATGCCGTAACCACAACCCCAATACAAATTCGCATTGGGTTCTTGTCCATTTCCAATCTTCGCCGGCACTGGTACTATACCCTGATATTTATTATCACAAAGCGCCACGAAAATGTGAATGGATTTATAAGTTGTATCCATCACAACGCTCTGTGCGTTGAGTTTTGATAATGAAATAAGCAGCGCTAGAAATAGGGTGAGTTTCTTCATCTCTCCAAATTTAGCAAATTAGTGAGACAGTTAGACAGTGTGGCGGTGTGGCAGTGATTTCGGATTCCTGATTCCTAATTTCTGAATCAGGAATTCGAAATCAGGAATCAAAATAACTGAGAATAAAAAAGGTCTGATGAATTGTTGAGCAATTCATCAGACCTTTTCAAAATCAACGCATAATTTCCATCAGCCATCATCCATCAACCATGCGCGCTTCGCGCTATTGCGTTTTGACCTTGGTCACCACCTTGTTCTCGAAGACATAAACATATTTGCCGTCGGTTTGAAGCATGGTCATTGCTCCGGTGCGGGCTTTGAATTGCTTGTAGGTGCAATCATTCAAATTGAATGCAGCGATGTCTGCTTTAACAGTTTTCATTGTTAGAATCTGACCATATACATCTTCCAACGCTGCAGCTTTGTATTTACTTGATGACTCCAATGCGCCTGTTTCAAAATTGTGACGAGAAATTCCTTTCTCTCCTATCACAACCATGGTTCCATTGTAATCCATAATCATTGATGCCAAACCAAATTTATCTGCTTTCAAAGGCACTTCATAGATATCCGCACCAGTCGATGCTTCTAGCTTGTAAAGCGCCTTTCCTGAACATACATAAACATACTTTTCATCAAACAACATATTCGTAATGCCTTTTCTGAAACGTTCCGATTCCCATGCAAATGATCCATCGCTTGTATTGAATGCTTGCACGCCAACAGGACGAACATTTGGATACCAAATTCTACTTTCTTCAACAACAGAAACAGTTCCATCAGAATTGCGCTGACGTGTTACTATGAATGCTTGCGCTTCCACTGCACCGCCGATTTGAAGAATAATCTTATCTCCAACAACGCCCATATTTGGAATTGCTTTCGCTTCTTTAATCTCTGGTGATGTCCAAAGCAAAGCTCCTGTATTCAAATCATATTTTTTGATATACTGACTGCGACGATTGCTCATGTCGAGAACATATACTTCTGTTCCAACAACAACAGGATCTGCTACTGCTCCGTACACTCCGAAACGCTTCGCTCCCATCGGTGCACCAACGCCCACGCCGTCTGGAGTGAAATCGAATGCTGCAGACCACACTGGACTTCCAGTTTTGAAATCATACACTTGAATACCATTCATGCGCAAGAAAACTTTGTCTTCTTTTACTTCAAGCTCATACAAAAATTCGCCACTAATTACTTTTCTCTCAGCACGACCGATATATGTTTGTTCCCAAATAATATTACCGTTGCTGAGTTTGATTTTCATGATTTGATTTTTGAATCCTGAAAACAATGCTCCCAAAGATGTCGGTTTGAAGTTTACCATTACCGCTACATCCTCGCCAGGATAATAGATGTATTGTCCAACAACTCCTTTGAATTTTTCTGTTTCCCAACGCTCTTCTCCAGTGCGCGCATCGATGAATACGAGCGCATGTTTTAGACTTAATGCAAATGCTTGTTTCTCTTTTATGTAAACAATATTATCTTCGCTCAAATCTTGATACTTGCTTGTTTCCCAAAGTAGTTTTCCTGTAGTAAGATCTACACAAGCAACTTTATCCTCACCCATTTTTCTATCAAAAAGAAAAATTACATCGGATTCCCAGAAAGGAATAAGCTCATCAATCTTGCGTAATCCTGGAGCTAGATCTTTGTACTTGCTTGTCCAAACTATACTTCCATCATCGTTTTTGAAAACTGAGATTTCCTTATCTGAAGCGGCATACGATACTTCGCCTTCGAGTCCACGACCAGAATAATTTATACGGTGATCCATTTTTTTCTCCCACACAGTAAGCATTTCCTCTTGTGCGAAAGTTGATAATCCAATTAGGATAAATGAAAAAAGAAAAAGCTTCTTCATTGTTTGTGAGGTTAGTTATTGAAATTAAATTCGTACTGAAACTTATATAGACTTTTCTTCGGTGTTTTGAAGCCGAATTGATATTTCATGAGATAGTCTTTGATGACATTTTGGTGAGGTACACTTCCTTCCTTTCTTTCGACAATAGCCACGGAAGCAATCTGACCTTTGGCTTTGATTGAAATTTCAAAAACATAAATTCCTTCCACACCAGACTCGGCATCGAACTCGCTCATCTGCCCACTCTTCATAGAAGCATCAAACTCCGCAATGGCAGCAGCCACAACCTCTTCAGAGACTGAAAGAGTTATTGTCTGCGCTACAATAAGTGCGGAAAAAAAACTAAAAATCAGAAGAACAAGAACTTTCATTTCGGTAGTATTACAACGAAACAAAAGTATCCGCAAGGGTTAAGGTGGCTCTACGGTAAAAGACGTATATGCGCTACGCTGATGGTTGAGGTTTGATGGCTGATGGTTGAGGGAATTTCTGATTTCTGATTTATTACAAAAAAAAGCTGCATGATTTAGATAAATCATGCAGCCTTTCAATGTTATTTAACCAGTCTCTAGTAATCAGTAACTAGTAACCAGTCGTTGGTCACTGGTAGTCGGTCGTCAGTCACCATTCACTAGTCGTCAGAGGGAGCCTACCATTTTCTTTGGAACAACAATCTCATCGTATTCCTCAGCCGTAACGTAGCCAAGTCTTGTTGCTTCTTCTTTTAATGTTGTACCATTCTTGTGAGCGGTCTTTGCGATTTCGGCTGCTTTGTAGTAACCAATCTTCGTGTTGAGCGCCGTTACAAGCATAAGTGAATTGTTTACTAACTCATCTATACGACCGTAATTTGGTTCGATACCTACTGCGCAATGATCATTGAATGATACGCATGCATCACCGATTAGGCGGGCACTTTGAAGGAAGTTGTTTGCCATTAGAGGTTTAAACACATTCAATTCATAGTGTCCTTGTGTGCCACCAATAGTAATTGCAACATCGTTGCCCATCACCTGTGCGCAAACCATAGTGAGTGCTTCTGATTGTGTTGGATTCACTTTACCTGGCATAATGCTCGATCCTGGTTCGTTTTCTGGAATGAAAATTTCACCAATACCACTGCGAGGACCGCTTGCCATCATACGAATGTCGTTGGCAATTTTATTCAAAGAAACTGCCAATTGTTTCAATGCACCATGTGATTCTACGATGCCATCGTGCGCTGCCAGTGCTTCAAATTTATTAGGAGCCGTAACGAAAGGAAGCCCGCTAAATTCAGCGATTTTCTTTGCTACCAATTCAGAATATCCCTTTGGAGTATTGATCCCTGTTCCTACTGCTGTGCCGCCTAGAGCAAGTTCAGACAAGTGAGGAAGTGTATTTCTCAATGCACGAAGACCGTGTTCTAATTGTGCAACATATCCGCTCAATTCTTGACCTAGTGTGATAGGTGTTGCATCCATCAAGTGTGTACGACCTATCTTCACTACTTCCATAAACTCAGTGCTTTTTGCGCGAAGTGTATCACGAAGTTTTTCAACGCCAGGGATAGTTACTTCAACAACTGCTTTGTATGCCGCAACGTGCATTGCTGTTGGATAAGTATCATTTGATGATTGTGATTTATTGACATCATCATTCGGATTAAGTGCTGTCGCGCCTTCACCCAATTTGCCACCAGCGACTACGTGCGCGCGATTTGCAACCACCTCATTGAGGTTCATGTTGCTTTGTGTGCCTGATCCTGTTTGCCAAATTACAAGTGGAAATTGGTCATCCAATTTACCTTCAAGAATTTCGTCACATACTTGAGAAATCATATCGCGTTTCTCAACAGGAAGCACACCAAGTTCGCAGTTGGTGTGCGCTGCAGCTTTTTTCAGAATAGCGAATGCACGAATAATTTCTTTCGGCATTGAAGCTTCTGGTCCAATTTTAAAGTTGTTGCGAGAGCGCTCTGTTTGTGCTCCCCAATAAACATGAGCAGGTACTTTCACTTCGCCCATGGTGTCTTTTTCGATACGGAATTCCATTGTTTCCTTATTTGCTGGTTTATTTTTTACTATGAAAAAAAGCCACCCGTTTACACAGAAGTGGCTCTACCTTGTTCCATTAAGAATGCTTTGAGGAAGTCATCAATCTCACCATCCATTACGCCATCCACGTCGCTCGTTTCGTGTCCTGTGCGAACATCTTTCACGAGTTTGTATGGTTGCATTACATAGTTTCTGATTTGAGAACCCCACTCGATTTTCTTTTTGCCTGCTTCGATTTCGTCGCGTGCAGCGTTGCGTTTTGCACGTTCCATTTCATACAATTGAGATTTGAGCAACAGGATTGCTTTCTCTTTGTTCTGAAGCTGCGAGCGCGTTTCAGTATTATCGATGATAATACCAGAAGGTTTGTGTTTAAGACGCACCCCTGTTTCCACCTTGTTTACGTTCTGTCCACCTGCACCACCGCTTCGGAAAGTATCCCAAGTGATATCCGCAGGATTGATTTCGATATCGATTGTATCATCCACTAACGGATAGACATAAACAGACACGAAACTAGTGTGACGACGAGCATTGCTATCGAATGGAGATATGCGCACGAGTCGGTGCACACCGTTTTCTCCTTTAAGCATACCGAAAGCAAACTCTCCGTCGAATTCGATAGTGCATTGTTTTACACCAGCCACATCACCTTCTTGCAGGTCGATTTCACGGAGTTTGTATCCGTTCTTTTCGCCCCACATGATGTACATACGCATGAGCATACCAGCCCAGTCGCAGCTCTCGGTGCCGCCGGCACCAGAAGTGATTTGGAGCACCGCGCTGAGGCTATCCTCTTCTGCGCTAAGCATATTCTTGAATTCGAGATCTTCGATCTTACTTGTTGCGGTAGCGAATTGTTCACCGAGCTCCTCTTCAGTAGCAGCGCCTTCTTTGAAAAAGTCGTAAATTACTTGAAGATCATCCACCGCAGAAGCTGCGTCGTTGAAGGAATCCGTCCACATTTTTTTGTTACGGATTTGCTTCATGACCAATTCGGCCTTCTTGGAATCTTCCCAGAAATTAGGGTCTTGTGTTAATTTTTCGTCCTCTTTGATTTGGAGTTCTTTCGTATCCACGTCAAAGGTACCTCCTGAGCGCAATCTTGCGTTCATTCAGCTCGTAGATAGCATCTGCTGTAACGGTCATTTTCTTTGCTGAAATTGTTAATGAGCGGCAAAGATAGGGAACATTGGCTGTTGGCTGTTGGCTGTTGGCTATTGGCTGTTGGCTTTAAGTAGTAGGTAATAAGTAATAGGTGGTTTGTAACCAGTCGTCGGTCACCGGTCGTTAGTTTCACGGTACACGCCTACTTTATTCAAACTTCCTTAGCTTTGTTTCAAACAATAAGAGACCATGATAATTCTTGATCAACCTGAAAATGCGGATCCACAGAGCGAATGGAAAACTCCGGAGGAAGTTATTGAACAGGGGTATTCCTTTAATGCTACTGAAATTATTGGAGATGCGATAAACATTTTCAAAAAAGACATTGGAAATTTCGTGCTTTTCACGCTTCTATTAGCGGGAATCGGATTGGTTTTAGGTCTAATCCCAATTATTGGTCAAGCGGCAAGTATCGTTGTTAATCCTCCATTAGCTGCAGGATTGATTTTCGTTGCCGAAAAAATTCGAAGAGGAGAGCCGTATACTTTCAATTCATTTTTCGAAGGATTCAACTCCAAGTATTTCGGTAACCTGATAGTAATCTCACTGATAACAACAGTCTTTATTGTTATTGGAACAATTTTCTGTATCCTTCCTGGGATATTTTTGGCCATCTCCTATTCTATTGCTGTGCCTATGATGCTCCTTATCAAATCCGAGTTCTGGGATGCCATGGAAGCTAGTCGTAAAGTTGTTTATGCAGGATTCGGTTCTTGGTTCGCACTAATTCTATTGGTCGTTCTCGGCGCTCTAGTAGCTACACTAATAACATGTGGAATTGGCATTCTTGCCGTTATTCCCATAGTGTACTTAACCTTCTATGCAGCGTTTTTGAGAGTGATGAAAAGGTAGTTCGGGGGGTCGGGAGGTCGGGGGGTTGTGGGTAGCACAAAGAGTAGAGTACTGGGTACGATGTAACCAGTCACTCGTCGTTAGTCACTGGTCACCGGTCGTCAGTCGTCAGTCGTTGTAGTTCAGACATTTCCAAACTGTACTGGAGTCGTATCCTCTGGAGATGAGGTAGCGGGCTACTTTTTGAATTTTTTGAAATTCGGGGAGTTTGGCTTCCCTTTCTAGTCTTTTTTGAATGATTTCTTCGACAGATTTGCGATATTCTTCAGGATCAATGCGTTTTAGAGCATCCGAAATATTTCGAGCGCTTACACCCTTAGCTTTCAAAGCCTGCTCGATTTTTTTCACGCCCCATTTATTGAACCGAAATTTATCATTTACAAAAGCGGAGGCGTATCTAGACTCATTTAACAAATCTTGTTCGATTAATGCCACAATAATTTGCTCTCTTTCGTGATAGGGCAATCCCCATTTTGTCAAAAGATTGCGCACATCCCAATGCGCGCGCTCACCCTTATCACAATACTGGCGCGCCCTCAGCAAAGCATATTCATAGCTATATTTTCGAAGTATAGTCACGAGGGCGAAGATAGTGACCGACGACCAACGACCGACGACCAGTGACTGGTGACTGGTGGTAGGTGGTAGGTGGTAAGTAGTAAGTAGTTGGTAACCGGTAACCAGTCGTTAGTCACTAGTCGTTTGTCACCAGTCGTCGGTCACTAGTCACTCGTCGTCAGTTAGTGTAACCTTTAAACTAATAATATCCGTACAAAGACGTACTTTTTGAAAACAACCTTTAGTACTTTTGTATTGTAGTACGAAAATCTGAAGTAGAACAAACACTTTTTATGAAAGAAACATTGATTGAAAAACTGCACGAATTGGTTCAGGCCGAAGACATTATGTCGGTCCGAGAGGCGATTCGTGAGATCCGCAACGATTGGAAAGCGGAATCGGCGAAAGAACGTCAACTGCAACTAGAAGCTTACAAGGCAATTCCAGAAGTGGAGGGTGAAGAAAAAGCTGAATTTGTTTATGCACCTCATGAACTTGAGGAAAAATTTCAGGAGCTCCTGAAATCCTACGAAGATCGTATCGAAGAACACGGTAAGGTACTTGCCGCTGAACGCCAAAAAAATTACGATGCAAAAGCCGAGCTTATCAAGGAGTTTGAAGAACTCATTGAACAAGAACAAAACATCGGTAAGGCTTTTGGAACACACAAAGCAATTAAAGAAAAATGGGATTCCATTGGGGATGTACCTGGTGACAAATACCATGATTTACAAGATAAATGGCAAAAGCTTAACCATGGCTTTTTCTATAATATCAATATCTACAAGACGCTTCAGGATCACGATTTAAAAATCAACCAGAAGAAGAAAGAAGAAATGATTTTAGAAGCTCAAGGACTTGCTGCGGTTGAAGCTGTAGCTGATCTTGAGATAATGGTCAAGAAATTCCAACGTGAGTGGATGAACATTGGTCCATCTCCACGTGAGACTTTTAAAGAGATGGGCGACACATTCTTCGGAGTGTTGCGCGAAGCTCAAATTAGAATCCAAGCTCATTATGATTCTCTTCACGCAAATAGCGAGGAGAATTTGACAAAGAAGAAAGCTTTGGTTGAGAAAATGAAAGAAATTCTCACCATGGAAATTACCAATGCTTCTACTTGGAATCGCTGGACAGACGAGGTTTTGAAGCTCCAAGAAGAGTGGAGAACAATCGGATGGGCACGCAAGAAAGAAAACGAAGAAGTTTGGCAAGAATTCAGAGGTTTGTGTGATCTATTCTTTAGCAAACGCAAGGAACAAGTTGAACAAAAACGCAATTCCTTCAAAGAGCATCGTGATAAGAAAGAAGAGCTTATTAATAAAGCAAAAGAACTTCAAGAAAGCAGCGATTGGAAAGCTAGCACAGAATCTTTGAAAAAACTTCAAGAGCAATGGAAAGCTGTTGGCAGCGCTGATCCTCGTGATGAGCAGAAGTTATGGCAACGTTTCCGCAGTGCATGTGATGTTTTCTTCACTCGCAAAAAAGAACATTTCGGCGAAATGGTCGCTCAACAAGAAGAGAACCTTCGTTTGAAATCCGAATTGCTCGTAGAGATTGAATCTACAGAGTTATCTGGAAACAAAGGTGAAGATTTAGCGCTTCTCAAATCTTTCGGCGAACGTTGGCATGCTGTAGGATTTGTTCCAAAAGAGCAAGTAAAAGCAATCATGGATCGCTACAACGCTGCGTTGGACGTGAAATACGGTCAAATCAACGCAGAGCGTGAAGAGCGTGAAATGTCTGCCTTCAGAAATCGTGTCGACAATATCAAGAGTTCTGGTTCTGGCGATACCGCTGTTAAAAAAGAACGTTTCTTCTTGAAAGACAAGCTAGACAAGTTGAATGCTCAAATCAAGCAATACGAGAATAACATGGGATTCTTCACTGGAAAAGGTGCGGAAGCCATGAGAAAGGAGATTGAAAAGAAAATTAAGACAACAGAGCGTGAGATGGAAGACATCAAAAAGAAAATGTCCCTCCTTGAGGGTTGATGTTTGATGTCTGACTTTTGATATAAAATATAAGAGCCCGAAAACTTCGTTTTCGGGCTCTTTTTTTCACTTACTACTTATTACCTGCCACCGATAACTTCAAATTTTAACTAATTCCGAAAATTCTTCGGGTTTTTCCAATGAAAATTGTACATTCGGCACACCTAAAAAAAAACCCTATAGGATGAAAAGAATTTATACTCTATTAGGAGCGGTGCTTTTGGCTTCTGCATCTCAAGCGCAGATGGCAGTATCAAAACCAAGCTCTGACGAAATTACACTTTCACGCAGTCGCAGTGCGGCAAGCCAATCTTCTGAAAACCGTGGCGGATCTACTTCATTCTTTTGTGAAGACTTCGCAAATGGCTTTACTGGAAACAACGGCTATGGCGCATGGACTTTTGATGATAGTGGAGCAACTGATATTTGGATGATGGCTACTGCAGCCAGTCCTGCTGGTGCTTACTCTTCAAACCTTGACCCAATGGCCTCTCCTTCTGCTGCCAATGGCTGGGTAATTTTTGACGCCGATCTTTATCAAGGTGGCGCGATCACAACGGCCAACCCTGCTGAAAACCTTTCAGGATGGTTGCAAACTCCAGAGTTGGATATGTCTTCTTTGGAAAACGTAAAAGTGGATTTCCACCAATACTTCCGCTATTGCTGCGCACAAGTATCTCCTCTTACAGTAGAAGTTTCTATTGATGGCGGTACTACTTGGACAGCTTTCAATGCAACTGGAATTATTGTTACATCTGCTAACTCGCTTTCAGCTAACACGCTTAACACTGTACTCGACATTTCATGCGTTGCCGCATTGGAACCAAGCGTTTACGTTCGTTGGGGCTACAATACAGCTATAGAATCTCCATATAGCCACTACTTCTGGGGATTAGATGATATCTGTATCTATGAGACTGCAATCGAAAACGATCTTGAAATTACACAAGTAACCAATGGTGATATCTTGAACCTTTGGGAATACAAATCAACTCCACTTGAGCAAGCTACTACTTCTGCTGACGGAGGTCTTACTGCTGGCGTAATTTGGAGAAACAACGGTCGTGTTGACCAGACTAACTGTAACATCGTTATCGAGATTCTCGATGCTGCTGATGCAGTTCTTTACACTGGAAACGTTCCAGCATTCGATATGCCAGCGCCAGCAAACGAACTAGTTTGCCCAGCTCCAGTATTGGATACTATCTTCTTCCAAACTGGATGGGTTCCAACTTCAGTTGGTGACTATAAAGTTCGAGCTACAATTACTAGTGATCAAACAGACGATCTTCCAGACAACAACTCTTTGATTCGTCTTATCGACTACACTACAGATGAATATGGACATGATGATACTGCTTGTGATGTTGAGATTCGTCCACGTGTAAACGCTGACAATGCTGATATCGTAGATCCATTTGGTGTTGGTAACTACTACACCGTTCCAAACGATGGTTCACTTGCATGGGGATTGACTGTTCAATTCGGTGACAACACTGATGGCGCAGTACCTGGCACTCCTGGTGTTGAATTCCTTGCAGCACTTTACACTGACCAAAGCACTGCTCAAGGTCAAAGCTTCCAACTAGAAGCAAGCAACTACTATGAAGTATTTGATGAGTGGGTTAATGCTGGTCCTATCTACTTCCCATTCGATGACAACGTTGCTCTAGAAGTTGGTACGTCTTATATGGTTGCAGTTCAAAATGAAGATGAGTCAACAACAGAAGTTACTGTTCTTGCTCAAGCTAATTCAGATAACGACAACTCTACACTTCGTCAAGACTACAACTCTACACAAGTGCTTACATGGTTCGGTCGTCAAAGCTGGTCACCATCAGTACGTTTGATCGTTTCTGAGCGTGTTGGTATCGATGAAATCGCTGCTAACGGTCTTAACAGCCTTGCAATCGGTCCAAACCCTGCTGTATCTACAACTCGTGTTTCTATCGATATGAAAGCTGCTGCTAACGTTGCTTACGAAATTCGTGACATCAACGGAAAGCTAATCACTTTCAATAACCTTGGCCGCTTCGCTCAAGGAACTGGCAACTTCGAAATCAATGTTGCAAACATTGCTTCAGGTAGCTACATCCTTGGTGTTGTTGTTGACGGTAAATACATGACTCGTGAGAAATTGGTGATCGCTCACTAAGAGTTTCACTTCTTTAATATTCGAAAAGGCTGTTCTGTTTAATCAGAGCAGCCTTTTCTCTTTATAGCTATCTGCTTACCTTTGCACGAATTAAGTATTCCGAGTTTGAAGATTCATACAGATTTTAGCGGTTTTGTAAATGCGAAAAAGCCAATTGTCACAATTGGTACTTTCGACGGCGTGCACCTTGGTCACATGTCTATTATTAAACGTTTAATAGAGCTCGCTAAAGAAATAGATGGAGAATCAGTGATTCTTACATTCTATCCTCACCCGAGAATGGTGCTCTATCCAAATGACCATGATCTTCAATTATTGAACACACCGGAGGAAAAAGCCAAATTGCTAAAGCAAGCAGGAATCAATCATTTGGTGGTATATCCATTTTCTGAAGAATTCTCTCGCATATCTGCTTTTGACTATGTGAGAAATCTTCTCGTTACCGGCGTTCGCGCTCATACCGTCGTAGTAGGCCATGATCATCGTTTTGGACGCAACCGTGAAGGTGATTTCAATACACTTCTTGAATGGTCTGAAATGCTCGATTTCAAAGTGGAAGAAATCTCTGCCGAAGAAATCGACGATGTGAATATCAGTTCTACTAAAATCCGTCAATCGCTGCTCAAAGGTGATATAGCGACGGCAAATTCTTTTTTGGGGTACAGCTATCAGCTTTGCGGGAAAGTTGTCACAGGAGAGCGCTTGGGCAATAGAATAGGCTTTCCTACTGCAAACATTTTAGTCAATTATTCGTACAAGCTAATCCCTGCCAAGGGTGTCTATGCGGTTAAGGTGAAATCGGGTGAAAAAACATTCAACGGAGTTACCAATATTGGCGTAAGACCTACCGTTGACAACGACGGAAAACTTAGCATAGAAACACATATTTTCGATTTTAATAACGAGATATACGATACCACGATAACGATTGAATTTATTGCAAGACTTCGAGACGAGAAAAAATTTGGCTCGATAGATGATTTGAAAAACCAAATTGCATTAGATATTCAAAAAGCAAAAGAACTATTATGAGAGCCCTATTTACTTTCTGCCTATTAATTTCACTAACTATTAGTGCGCAAGCTCAGCAAGTAAGTTATGAAAGTTTGGACACTGTAAAAGTGTATACTTCAATAGCCGCGGCTCAAGCTGCAGGAATCGAAAACGTAATTCGTTTAGATCTTTCAAAAAGCAAGTTGACCGAAATTCCCGCAGAAGTTTTTTCGTTCAAAAATTTGCAAGAGCTTAGTTTGAATAAAAATAAGCTCTCTTCAATCAACGATAAAATTGCATTGCTCAAAAACTTACAAATCCTAAGTTTATCGCGCAACGATATAGACACACTTCCTAATTCAATATTGGCATTATCACAATTGAGAAAATTAGATGTTTCAGACAATGTCTTAGAGACGCTTCCAGATGATATTGATCGTTTGAAAGAATTGAGAGCTCTAATACTTTGGGACAATCCGATTGGCCACTATCCAAACTCATTAGGACTTTTGGAGAAATTAGAAGTACTTGATCTTTTGAATAATCAGATTGGTTACGACACTCAGACGAGGCTCAAAAACATTCTTCCGAATACTAAGATTATCATGTCGGCTCCTTGCCGATGTGAAGATGGCGAGTAGCCCGCCGAAGGCGGGGTGTACCCCGCTAGAGCGGGGGTGTAACTCGCCAAAGGCGAGTGTGTAACGCGCTTGGGCGCGTGTTTAACCGAAGCTGTGCTTCGGTGTCCCCCCCACTTGCAGGATTTAGTTCGCTTCGCTCACTTCGTTCACTTACTTCACTTTTTTATACTGTCACACCGCCACACTGGCGCACTGCCAAACTACCTCAGCACCAAGCTTCCAAGGAGAGCTTGCATATCAACTGAGGTATTATAAACGTGCGGAGAGATGCGGATGGCTTGGCTTCTAAGGGAAACGTATATTTTATTCTCTCTTAATCGATTGCCGATTTGGGTGATGTCTTGGTTCTTTCTGGTGTAAATACCGAAAAGATGATTCGCACGATAGCCATCTTCTTCTATCCAATAATCATCGTTGCTGCATACCTCACGTATCGAATTAAATAATGTTGAATTATGTACTTCGATATTTTTTGGATCCCACGCCAACACCTGCTCTAATGCGGCTTTGAACATGGGCATTAAGATGAAATTACTTGTCTCTCCAACATTATAACGCATCGCTCCTTCACCATACGAATGATCGTAGTTGGTGAGACCTCCGAAGTTCTGAGCATTGCTCCTATTCATCCACGATTCTTCTATTGGAATTCCATTGCTGTATTTTTCAGAATAATATGCAATGCCCGTTGAATAAGGTCCGAACAACCACTTGTATCCTGCGCAGATCAAGGCGTCGGGCTGAATATCTGATGCATCAAATGGGGTCGCGCCAATCATTTGTGTTCCATCCAATATCAGAAAAACATCATTTGCTTTGCACTTATCCGAAATCTCTTTCATTCGAAATTTTGTTCCATCTATCCAATGAACTGGCGACATTACAATAGCCGCAGTATCAGGATTTATTGCATCTAGAATAGCCTCGTTCCATCGTTCTCCTCTTCTATCAAAACTCTCCGGTGCATTTACAAAAATCAATTCCTTTCCATGAGTATCACACCAACGACGTGCAGAAAAATAATCGCTTGGAAATTCCTCACCTACCATCAAAATATGACTGCCTTGATTTGATGGAATATTATTTATTGCATTGGCCAAGCCATAAGAAGAAGATGAAACAAGTGCAATATTCTTTGCCGAAACATTGATCAGTTTTCCAAACAACTCCCGCACTTCCTGCACTTCAGTGAAGTAATCACTTGGCAAAATATCAATTGGAAAACGCTTGCGCTGAATGCCTCGAACACCAGCGTCCTCAACGCTTTTGAGAAGTGGAGACATATAAGCACAGTTCAAATAATGAACGTCTGTTGGTAGTGAGAACATAAAAATTACTATTACTTATTGCTTTGAAAAAATGATGGAAATCAAACCTCTCCCCTTTACCCTTTACCCTCTACAACCACTACAAACTCCCCCCTCGGCTCATTCGTCTTGAAGTGTTCAAGTACTTCCGCGGCGGTGCCTCTTACTGTTTCTTCAAACTTCTTGGAAATTTCTCTGCTTACTGATACTTGTCGTTCGGGTCCGCAGAAAGTAACGATAGATTCAAGCGCCTTCACCATGCGATGCGGTGACTCGTAGAGCACTGTTGTCCTTTCTTCTGCAGCAATAGCTTTAAAGCGCGTCTCGCGTCCTTTTTTATGAGGTAAAAACCCTTCGTAGACAAATTTCTCACAAGGCAATCCGCTTTGAACCAAAGCCGGTACAAATGCGGTGGCACCCGGCAAAGTCTGCACTTCTATACCTTCTTGAATACAGGCGCGAACCAATAAATATCCTGGATCACTAATAGCAGGTGTTCCAGCGTCCGAAACAAGCGCCACTGAATCTGCAAAGCGAATCTTTTCTACCATCGACTTTACAACAGAATGTTCATTGTTGAGATGATAACTCAACAATTGATTTTCTATAGAATAGTGTTGAAATAGTTTTCGTGTTTCGCGAGTATCTTCTGCCAAAACGAAATTAGCTTCTTTCAAAACGCGCAAAGCTCGAAGCGTGATGTCTTCGAGATTGCCAATAGGAGTAGGTACGATGTAGAGTATTGCCACAATTAGCCTTGGTGACGACGTTCGATCAACTCAACAAAATCCTGAGTGACTTGCGATTCGTTGTTCCAAGAATATTTGGTTTTCAAAGCATCAAGTTGTCTGAAAGCTTCATCACGATTGGTGTTGTTTAGACGATCAATCGCAACTTCGTATTCTTGATTATTTCCTTTGAATAATTCTTTAGAGAATTGGAAACGTTGGTTCAATGTAATTGCTCTTTTCAAATCAGCAATTGGAGTATGCTCGTGTTTTTGAGCTACGCTAGCAACATTACCAACCGTTTTGCTCAAGCGGTCATTGATCGACTCAAGAGGTTTTGGTTGTGTATATGTATTTATTGCTTCTTCACGAACGCCAACATTAATTTCAAATGATTCTTCAGAAGTTTCCTTCACTGAACTTGTTGGTTCAGGCGCAGCTTCTGCTTTAGTCACTTCTTCGATAGCATCGATAAGTGAAACCTGATTTACAGGAACCTCAGGTTTAGATTCCACTGGCGCAGGCGGCGGAGTAGCCGCTGCCACTGTTGGAGCAGGAGCAGAAATTTTGAATGCAATAGAAACAGGTTCTGCCTCTTTCGCTTCCATTTTCTCGCCTTTAACCGAAGTGTAGTATGCTTTGTAACGAAGCACCACAAGGCGCTCGTACAATTCACGACTGTGGTCAGTAAGCATTTCCAATTGCTCTACAGAGAGCTTGCCAACTGAAAGCTCATCAAGCCCAGCCTGGAGCGTTGCTGCCAGTTCCTGGATACGTTTGAATTTTACTGAATCATTCATGGTGTGAAATTAAAAAGTGATAGGCGATTTTTGAAGTCTATCCTAACGACTTATTAACCAAAGAAATCAACGGAAATTGTGAATTACAGGAATTGCTCTCTGAGCTTTTTAGGAAGTGATTTTACAATCATTTCATAGCTATGATCTATCAATTGGAAAAACAACTCTGATGGCACTGAACCGTCGGTGGATACGGAGTTCCAGTGTTTTTTACTCATATGATAGCCTGGGGTAATTCCCGAATATCTCTCGCGAAGTTCTATAGCATACTCAGGATCGCATTTCATGTTCACAAATTTGAACTCATTAATACTGCAGAGCAAAAAGATCTTTCCTCCGGCTTTGAAGACAAGGATATCTTCCCCAAAAGGAGTTCCCTCTTCTACGCCTTTTTTAGTGAGGCAATATTCTCTGAAATATTCTATATCGATCATTAATCGTAAGCTGCGCAGCGGTGAGCACTACCTTCATTTCCTCCACAAGCATTGATACCCAAAACGAGTTCGTGTGTAGGACCGCCATCGAATCTCATTTTATTTAGAGTAATATCGTATGCATAGGCCAATGTTAGGAAACTACCCATTTGGAGTTTTAATATTCCAGAAGCCCCCATTCCACTTCGAGCTCCAAGACCAAAACTCACTTTCTCCTTGTAGGATAGAATTGCTTGTCCTTCAAGACTAGGCTTTGATTTACCGACATAATTCAACAAGAAAGCGGGTTTGAAATAAATATCATCGGCCATTTTAATCGACTTACCATAGGCGAATGTCCAATGGGTTTGTATAATTCCTTTGTCTATGCCTTTTAAATCGCCTTTTTTCAATTGACGCATTGACAAACCATAAAAGCGATCGTTTTTATAAAGCCAAAAACCAAAATTGATAACAGGAAAAATGAATTCTCCGACTGAGCTGGTGATAGCGGGATCAATATCTTGTTGCTCAAGAAGCATATCACTGAAATTCACTCGGAATTGCTTGAAGCCAACGCTGATTCCAGTGCTCAGCATATAGCCTTTCGACATACGCATGTGGTAAGCGTAGTTCAAATTGATTCCCGTGTAGCTAAAAGGACCGGCCTTATCATTTTCTACAACAGCACCCAAACCATGAAAGTTAAAGCGATGTTGCTTTAATTTTCCGTGGACACTTACCATGGCGGTTGTAGGCGCACCATCAATACCGGTCCATTGTCTTCTAAAACCTAAGTGAAGATCGAGACAAGTTGTATTACCTGTAACAGCAGGATTATATTGAATATAGTTATATGTGAAATAAGTAAACTGAGGCAGTTGTTGTGCTTTGCTCAATGTGCTAATCAAGAGCACGGCAACTGTAAGAAGTAGTGCTTTTGATTTCATTTGACAATTGAGATTACGCCAGTTACAGGAGGAATATTTACTTCAAGCGAATTGAGTTCGATGACATA
>CALRZB010000005.1:0-28200 GCA_943372555.1 Chryseobacterium gleum
TTTATAAAATAATTGATTGCAAAGATAAAGGATTGATTGAAAAAAAACGTCCCGCTAATGGCGGGACGTTTTTATATTATTTTTTACCTGCAGGTTTATATCCACCTGGACCATCAGGCTCAAGATTCAATGTTCTTTCCGTTGTATCTTCTGAAGCAGCTGGAACCTTAGGCTTGGTTGTATCTTGCGGCATTGAAGGCTGTGTTCTCTGCTGAGGGCGTTGAGGTTGTATTCCCATTTCAGTAAGAACAGCATCACTTTCTTCCTTCATTTTAATAACATCAGGATCATTTGGGAAATAGTCCGCAGCTTGACCTGCCATGATCGAATTCAAACGAGCACGCATTTCAATATCTCGTGTCATCATTCCTTGACGCTCCCCATCACCTTCCAATGAATTGAAATAATTCAACTCTTGGCTATTCAACTCATACATACGTTTAGCCAAGCTCAATCCTTTCACAGAATCTCCCGCTTCATAATAAAGCTCGCTAAGTGTCCACATAATTTGTGGTTGATCATAAGGCACATTTTTCTCAGGCATTACGTTCATACACTTATCTAAAACTTCAACGGCTTTGTCTTTCTTACCTTCTGTAATCAACTGTTCTGCAAGGTGACTGAATTGAAGACGAAGATTTGATGTCATTCGTCTGTTGTTCTCATCCATATAGATATCATGCGTATCCATATTTCCCCACTGGAACTTATTCATCATATTTTCATACATCAGGTCAGATGCCACTCCACCTTCTAGATTAGGATTGCTTGTTGGAGCATGCAAGATTGGCGTCAAGCGGTAAGCCAGACCTTCAAGTTGGAAATAGCGCTCAAGTCCCATGTATGCCTCTCCACCTGTGGTAACAGCGAAATACACAGGACGGCTCCAATCCATATTTTTCAATAGATCCAACACCATCATTTGTGCTTTCGTAACGTATGATCTAGGATTGCCTTGACCATCAACAATGCCCCACTTCATTTCATTGACAATAGAATCACCTTCATGAACGAATGGTTTGTATTGCTCCACTACTTGATCACTTACTTTCAAACTAAACATATAAGATGGCAAGTAATGAACAGAACGGTCGCCATTCTTAATCACGTTTGCTTCATTCATCGTAAAATCTAGAGCCTCTTTCACTGGCATAAATCCAGTGGTTTTATTGTAAGGATCTAAGAATAATACATCTCGTGTTCCTTGTCTATACTTCTGTTCACTCATCATAAATGGAACTGGGGCACTTTCATAAGCGCGGCGTTTCATTTGATCAATGTACCAGTCTGTATTCAATAAAGAAAGATTGACTACACGTACATCCGTTCTAATTCCTTCTACTTCCTGAGCATACCAAAGTGGGAACGTATCATTATCACCATTGGTAAACAATATGGCATTAGGCTGAAGTGAATTCAGATAATTAATTGCCATATCAATACCCGTTCTTCTATTCTCACGATTATGATCATTCCAGCCTTCGCTAGCCATTAAGAATGGAGCAGAAAGGGATAGCGCAGTAGCCAACATTCCTTTCCAAGCCACATCACCTTTTGAGAATTGATTTAACGCTGTCATAATTGCAAAAGCCGCTGTTGAAATCACACTCATAAAGAGAAGTGTAAGACTGAATCCTTTATCACCACCTGCAGCAGATTCCACTCCATACAATACAATTGAACCGCCGATTGTCATTGCTGCCAACATACCAAGTTGTTTCCAAGTCATGCTAGTTGCAGCATCATATAAAGCATAAACTCCAAGTCCTATCCAAATAGCAAATGCATAGAAAGATCCCGAATAAGCATAGTCACGCTCACGAGGTTGTAGTGGTGTTTGGTTCAAGTAAATTACAATTGCAAATCCTGTAAGGAAGAACAATAATGTAACTACAGAAAAATCTTTTGGGTGACGAACCAATTGGAAAAGCAATCCAATTGCACCAAGAATAAGAGGAATAAAGAAAAGTTTATTGAAGCCACGATTCTGTTGTTCCATTTCAGGAAGAGCCTCTCTGTTTCCAAGTCGCGCTTCATCCACTGCTTTGAATCCAGACAACCAGTTGCCATCCATAAAATCTCCATTTCCTTGTGTATCATCTTGCTTTCCGGCAAAATTCCACATGAAGTATCTCCAGTACATCCAGTTGATTTGATAGCTGAAGAAATAACTCAAATCTTCGCCCTTACTAGGCATCATATCTTCGTACTTCTTATCTAGCGCTCGCATAATAGAGTTGAACTCATCCTGTGTCTCTGCTTGTTGGAGTTGGTATTCCAATTGGGCGATGTAGGTCTCATCCTTTTTCACTTTCTCACGACCGGCAGTAGTGTTCCAATTTTTGTAGTTACTCCAAGTTTTATATTCGCTTATGTGACTACCTTGACTAGAATACATTCGAGGGAAAACTCCTTTGAATTCTGGACGATAGTTGACCACACTTTCCTTTTTCTCGCCGCTCTCCACGTATTCCTCAACAATTTTCAATTTCTGATCTGGGTGCTCTGCGACATATTTCTCTGCCGCAAAACGCTCGCGAGAACTCAAGACGATACGTTCGCTTGTGCGATCTTCTTTTACACTGTATGATTTTACCCAAACATCAGAACCATCAATATATGGATCTGTCTTTACTTCTGGGGTATTGAAATACGGTCCGCTCAATAGTGGACGATCTCCATATTGCTCACGATTCAAATATGAAAGCAAAGAGAAAATGTTTTCCGGATTGTTTTCATCCATCGGAGTATTCGCCTGTGATCGGATAATAATTGTTGCAAATGATGAATAACCAATCATTGCAACTGTAACTCCAAGAATAAGTGTGTTCAACACAACATAGCCCTTCTTTCTTGAATATAATAATCCAACAACGATAAGTCCGATCAATAATGCGAAGTAGAATATCACGCCTGAATTGAATGGCATGCCGAAGCTATTTACAAATATTCTTTCGAAGAAACCTGCAAGTTTAACGGCATATATAATTACACCTACTTGAATCAAACCAAGCAGAGCAAGTGAAATCGCACCTGTAATAATGACGCCTTTCCATGTAAACTCATTTCGTTTGAAATAATAAACCAAGCAAATTGCTGGAATAGCCAAGAGGTTCAGGAGATGGACACCGATCGACAGACCCATGAGGTATGCAATCAAAATGATCCAACGGAGCGAGCCTGTTTCATCAACCACAGATTCCCATTTGAGAATTGCCCAGAATACTACGGCAGTGAAAAGAGATGACATCGCGTAAACTTCACCTTCTACAGCAGAAAACCAGAAAGAGTCGCTGAATGTATAGGCCAAACCACCTACAATTCCACTTCCAAGAACCGCCCACATTTTTCCGGTAGAAAATGTACCAGTTAAATCGGCCATTTTCTTAGCAAGGTGTGTAATGGTCCAATGAAGGAACATGATTGTTGCTGCTGAAGAAATAGCAGAAAGCATGTTAATCATGAAAGGCACTTTCTCCGGACTTACGAAGGAAGAAAATACGTGCGCAAGCAACATGAAAAATGGCGCCCCAGGAGGGTGACCAACTTCAAGCTTATAAGCCGATGCGATAAACTCTCCACAATCCCAGAAAGGCATTGATGGTTCGAGAGTAAGGTAATAAACGACTGTAGCTATTACAAACAATAGCCATCCGGTAATAATATTGAGCTTTTGGTATGACATACTAAGGTTTTAGTAGAACGGGGCGAAGATAACCCGACTTCCCCTATCCCCGTATGCCCTTTGCCATTCTTATTAACCGGATTTAACCAAAAAAAAGCCCTTTCATGACTGAAAGGGCTTTTTTTATATTATTTTATAGACTTCTACTTGATAATTTCAAGGCGAGAAGTCGATTTAGAGTCTCCATTTATAAGCACTACATTGTAAAGTCCAATTGAAAGATTCGCAACAGAAACTTGAACTGAAGTACCACTAATTCTTGAAGAACTTACCAATTGACCTTGTAAATCAAAAATAAACATTTGCGCATTCTCCAAATTAGTTTTACTAGTTAGGATAATGTTGCTAGTAGCTGGATTTGGATAAACTCCAAAAGCCAACTCACTCAAGTTTGAAACACCAACTTCGCAATCTTGGTTAACACCAAAACTCAATACTCCCCCGTTGGAAACAGGCTGAAGAATGTCATTTGCCACTTGTTCGCCATTAACAGAAACTGTAAGATTGATATAACCTTGAAGTTCGATGTCGTTGTTGATTTCAACACTATAACAGCCGTTCGCCACGCAGAATGTAGCATCAACAGACGTTTGGTTATTAATAATCATTTCATATTCGACTAGCGGGATCTCTTCGTTAAGTAAAGCAAATGCCACCACATCCATAAGGTCGCCAGCGTAATCGGCCTCTACATGAACAACAACTTCATTTAGCAAACATTCTTCAGTCATTCCCTCAACTACGACATCGTAGCATTGCATGTTCGTGCAGCCAAGTGAGGTTGTTATTGATAAACAAACTGTGTAAGTGCCATTGCTGGTGTAGTAAACGTTGCCACCATTTCCATCCGAAGTTTGACCATCACCGTAAGACCAAACAAACTCAGCCACTCCATTAAACTCAGAAGTATTTACGAATTCAATATGACCAGGAGTATTTGTATAAACTATTTCAAAATTAGGAGCGCAGAATGGTAAAACGATTCCACCACAATCCCCATTTAATGAGTAATGATAGGTGCGACCAAGACCATTGCAAGCTTCATCATAACCGATAATTTCCCAACCGCCCCCTGCAAGCACATTCACAGCCGTCCAGTCAATATTGTCGCCTGTGCAAATGGTCAAATCATAGCAACCATTTTCCAAACAAAGTAATTGATCAAAATATGGATCGTTTGGAGTGTACTGAGCCATGCCAGAAGCTACAGAAGCTCCCGTGGAAAGGTTGATTAAACTATATTCAAAGAAGGAAGCTCCACCTTCAAGCATGTAGCTATCAATTGAAAAATTAACTTCTGTGCACGTTGTAGATTCTTCTACAACAATTTCAACACATCCTTGAACAGGCTCCGGACAAAGCGCCGATTCTACTGTTCCACATATAGTATATGTACCAGGTGTTGGATAAGTATGTGTCACAACCCATGTTGCATTCATGCTCGTGTCATCACCAAAAGTCCAATGCATTGGATAAACTTCAGGAGAACCGGTAGCTACAAATTCATAAAAACCTGTTTCAAGTTCTGTTGCAGTAATTTCAATTGCGCAATCTGCAACAGTGCAGAGATCTACTGTCACTGTTTCGCAAATTTCGATTCCTTCAGGGCAAATATTGCTTGTGAAAAAAGCGCACACTTCATAGACACCTGCCTCAGTGAACGTATGCTCAATGAAGTGACCGCCATTATCGACGATTTGATTGCCGAAATACCAAGTCACATTTTCACCTTCTTGGAAATTTCCAACTTCAAAAACCCAATTACCACATTCACCTGCAGCATACATAGATGAAGGACAAGTGGTAGGTGCTGGAACATTTTCTATAATTACATTTGAACAGTATTCAGAAATACAAGGCTCTACTCCTTCAAGTAAAACACAGCCTTGGTCAACACCATAGGTTGCAACCAAACAAACTTCATACGTTCCGTTTTCACTATAAACGTGCGTTGGATTAGATGCATCAGAGAATGTTCCGTCTCCGAATGACCAATAATAAGTAACGTTCTGCTCTATTGGAGTGCTTTCATTGTTGAAACTCACAGCCCCTGGATCATTCAAATAATTAGGGAAGTAAAGAGCAGCGCAAGTAGTCGGTGGAAAATCAATGCAAAACGCATATTCAAAAACTTGAGTTCCATAAGATGGAACGCCTGTTGGCAGAACCACCGTTCCATCGTATAGGATAAGTCCGTAAAAAGTTTCAGGATTGCTCACCCCATTCCCTACAAGACGAAGTTCGTAGCATCCTGACTCAAGACAAATGTCTGTGATCGTTTCTTGGATTTCTGAATTAAATGTAGATGCACCATCAAAAAGAACAACGTTGTCAGCATTTTTTACTGTCCACTGAACATTTGTAGGTCCACCGAACTGAACATCAGAGAAGACTTGAACTTGAAATGGGCTGCACTGTCCTTGAGACTTTAATCCGAAAGAGCTGAAAATCAGCAAAACTGCGAGAGAATAAAGTAATTTCATTTGGTTGGATATGAAGGGAATGTTAGTTCCAAGACTTCTCTAGAACCTAAATAGTTGCATTCTAAAATTATACAAATCGTGGATCCACTGGCATAACGTATCCGCACTTTTTACACGTGCGCATCTCTTCGCTGCCATAAAACTCGCGGAATCGTGGTAAGAAATCCTTTTCGATATTTTCTAGAACGAAACGTGAGTCGTGCAGTTTGTTATTGCATTTATCGCAAAACCACATTAAGCCATCATTCATATTGCGATCTGCGCGCTTTACTTCGATTACTAGCCCAACTGTATTTTCACCGCGCTGAGGCTGATGAGGCACATTTGCTGGGAGCAAAAACATTTCTCCTTGCTTGATTGGAATATCAACAGCATTGCCATCTTCTTGAATTCGGACATTGATATCACCTTCTATTTGATAGAAGAGCTCTTCTGTTTCATTGTAATGATAATCATTGCGGGCATTTGGACCACCCACGATCATTACTATATAGTCTCCAGCCTCGGTATAAAGATTCTTATTTCCTACTGGAGGTTTGAGTAGATCTCTATTTTCTTCAATCCACTTTGTTAAGTTGAAAGGTCTTCTTATCGCCATTGGTATTATTTTTCTACGGTGTGAAAGTAATACCAATGACGATAATTAAGACGACTGATTCTAATCATTTTCCCCAACGGTCTTTTACTTCGCTTAGGGCAAATAAAACCTCTGGATCATTTTCGAAAGCTGTACCTACTACTACGAGGTCTGCGCCAGCTTCATATGCTTCTTGCAATTGACGTTCTGTGCGAATACCCCCACCTACAATAATTGGAATTTCAACTGCTGTGCGAACAGCCTCAATCATTGTTGGGCTTACTGGTTTTTCAGCACCGCTTCCACCATCTAAATAGATACAACGCATGCCAAGCATTTCAGCAGCTAAAGCTGTAGCTACTGCAATTTCAGGTTTATTATTTGGCAATGGGAAAGTATTGCTCATGTATGAAGCAGTAGTCTGTTTTCCACAATCAATAATCATGTAGCCTGTTGAAATAACTTCAATGCCTGACTTTTTCAAAATAGGTGCTGCTTGAACATGTTGACCTATTAATAGGTCAGCATTTCTTCCAGACACCAAAGACAAAAACAATATAGCATCTGCCTCATTGCTAATTTGACTTGGACTTCCTGGAAATAACAAAACAGGCAAGCTGCATTTGTCCTTTATTTCCTTCAATGTTTGATGAAAATGATTTTCCATTATCAAACTTCCGCCAACACAAACGATGTCTGCTCCTGCGTGCTTAATAAGATTAACAACATGATTCACGTGAGCGGCGTCGGTGATTTTATCTGGATCAACCAAAACAGCCAACGATTTTTTCTGCTCCCTACGAAGCGACTCGAGATGAGAAAGGATACGATTCATTATTCAAAGTTATATAAGATCAAGGCAATTTCGGGAATCCCAAATTGGTAATAATAAAGGCAAATCGTATTCCTATTCCGCCAAATCAAAAACTCGTATTTATAAACATTGCACCGTTCACTCTTTTCAAAAATCAAAGTTTCCTTATCGCGAAAATGATGCTTTCTTAGACCACTCATATCTCCGTACGTTCACTAGACGTTAGCGCACTGAGATTCAACGCAAAAATCATCAGAAGACCCATGGAAAATTCATTGCGATTCGATCTTCCAAAAGAAAATTCATCAATCATCAAAGTGATTGGTGTTGGTGGTGGCGGTTCAAATGCCGTTAACTACATGTACGAACAAGGTATCACAGGTGTTGACTTTTTGGTATGCAATACCGATGCTCAATCACTTGACAAAAGCCCTGTTCCAATCAAAGTGCAACTCGGCTCAACGTTGACTGAAGGTCGCGGTGCTGGTTCTATCCCAGAAGTTGGTCGTAATGCTGCTATCGAGAGCCTCGAAGAAGTGAGAGCACTTCTTTCTGAAAATACAAACATGGTCTTCGTTACCGCTGGTATGGGCGGTGGCACTGGTACTGGAGCCGCTCCTGTTATCGCAAGAATGGCAAAAGAAATGGGCATCCTCACAGTAGGTATCGTCACAATTCCTTTCGTATTCGAAGGTCGCAAACGTTCAGTTCAAGCTGATTTCGGTTTGAAAGAAATGCGCGAAGCTGTTGATACACTTCTTGTAATTCGTAATGATAAATTAAGAGAACTATACGGCAACTTGACTTTGAAACAAGCGTTCAGTCATGCTGATGAAGTCCTTTGCACTGCCGCAAAAGGTATCGCCGAAGTAATCACTCTTATCGGAACAGTAAACGTCGATATGAATGACGTGAAAACCGTAATGAGAGAAAGTGGTGTTGCTATCATGGGTAGCGGAAAAGCTTCTGGTGAAGGCCGCGCTAAACGCGCCGTTCAAACTGCGCTTGAATCTCCTCTTCTAAACGATAATGATATTCACGGAGCAAACTTCGTTCTCCTAAATATTACTTTTGGTTCAGACGAACTTCTTATGGATGAAATCAGTGAAATCACTGACCATATCCAAGAACAAGCTGGTATGAACGCAGAAGTAATTTGGGGTTACGGTCAAGACTCTACTTTGGGAGAAGATATCTGTGTTACAGTTATCGCTACTGGATTCCAAGCTAAAACTGTAGAAAGCGTTCTTCCTGCTGCAGCTATTCAGCCAGTAAAACACGCTCTCGATACTCCTCAAGCAACAGAAGTAGTAAATAAAGTAGTAAAACCTACTGAAGAAATTACTCCTGAAGCTCCTGTTACGAATTCATACACTACTCTTTCAAACGAACCTTTTATCAAAAGATTCGACCTTGAAACTAGCAATAGTATTTCTGATAAGCCAGCTGCACCTCAAGCTGATCTTTTCGCAAACGACGATATACCTGAACTTTCAACTATCAAATTGAAAAGCGAAGAACCAGTTGCGAACGAAAAATCAAGCTACATTCCACTTGACAACTCTCTAAGATCAGAAGCTTTCAATTCAAGTGTACCTGTAACTGACTCTATTACTTTCAAAGAAAATCAAGTTTCAGATCGCCCAGCTCGCGCCGAACTTATGGCTCGCAACAAGGATCGCGAATTGAAAATCAAAGAGTTTACTTTGAAATTGAAAACTCCAAATGGATTGACCGAAATGGAGAACGAACCTGCTTATATGAGAAGAAAAGTTTCTCTAGATAATACTCAAAAAAGTAACGAAAGCTCAGTATCTCGTTTTACTCTAAGTGAAAGCGTAGATGAAAATGGTGAAAAGCGCACCGAACTTCGCGACAACAACCCATTCCTCCACGACAACGTGGATTAATTCGAAACCTGCAAACTTCGAAGAATAAAGCCGAGCTCTCTGTCTCGGCTTTTTTCATTTTATAAACCTAGAAAAGCTCCTGTTGATTTAAATAAAGAAAGGGACGTTTAACCTCGATACCGAGCTTTGACTTTACTTCATTAGAAAAATAAATACACGTCTCTGGTGTAACTATACTATTGGTTTGATGCATCCACAATTGAAACTCTTGTAGTCCTTTTTTCTTCCACGAGCCAATTCTATCAACCCAATCATTCAAGCGCAATTCATCTGTTGCATCCATATTATTACCCCCAAATCGAACAATACAATTTGGTGTAGTCAAACGCATGTGCACGGCGTCTCTTCTTCCTGCTGTATCAGATATTACCGAACCTATTCCCAAATCTACCAATGCACTCCAAACCTCTTCTGCTTGAGCATTCCCGTCAAACCAGGACTCATGCCTAAACTCAATGGCCACCTTAAAATCTCTTGGCAAAGACGCGAGGTAGGTTATCAATTCATCAGATTTGTCTGACTTATAATTTGGAGGCAATTGGATAAAACTCGTAGACAAATGATTGCCCATTTCTAGGATAACAGTCAAGAAATCATCAGTCACTTGATCGCAATTTTTAAATCTTCGATAGTGACTTATACTCTGCGGAAATTTAGGACAGAACTGAAATGTTTCTGGAACTACATCCACCCATGAACGAACTGTTTCCTTTGTTGGAGTCCTATAGTGAGTTGCGTTCAGCTCTATTGTAGAAAATTGCTGTGCGTAAGCTTTTAGAAAATCCTTCTTTGGTGTTTTTAAAGGATAAATTTTACCCACCCACTCTGGTATATTCCACATCGTTCCGCCTTGCAGAATCAATGGAATCGAAGACTTTCCATTCAAGACTTTTTTTGTCTTTATATGATCTGCTGGTAGATTAAATTCTACACCTTCTATATTATCGAGCTTACCGTATTTCACAAAATGAAATTAGGCTTGCAAGCTACTAAAGAAAAAAATCAAATCACTTTGGAAAAAAGCTGCGTGCCCGAAAGCATTATCAGTACTTTTCGCTGAGAAAAATCAGAATATTCTCTTGGATACAACATTTTTTATTCTCAACAGTTGAACTACACATATGCTAAAGGATCAAGAAGAACTCATTTTAGACAAGCCAGAAATCCCATTAAAACCAAAGGATTATAATTGGCTTGGGTATTCTTCATTAGGGATTTTGACTATTGGAGTAGTTCTTCAAATGCTTCATTTTCGTTTTTGGACAGTGCTTGTTTTGATTGGTATGGCGGGAATGTCTGTCAGAAGCGTTTTGCTTTTTTTGCAAAAAAAGAGACCCGCGTTTGCATGGTTCTATTTTTCAGGAAGAATTCTACTTTTCGTGGCAGCTGGACTATATTTCTCTAAACTAATAATGGATCCCCGACTTTTCTACCTGCCACTGTTGTGCTTTCTAATCGGACTAGGATTAGTCATGTTTTCTAAAAAAGATGTCTCGGATGAAAGCACCGATGACATCTAGTTATTTTCGTTTTTCTTCAAGCAATAAATGCGCGTTACGCTCTCTCTTGAATTCTTTCACACAGAAAATGCTTGTCCAAATTGGGGCATAAAGTGAAAATAAAAATATGATGCCAATGGTTAGCCACCATTCATTTATTCCTTTCCAGATAAAATTCCAAATTCCGCCATAATAAGCAATCGCTACAAAAATAATAGCCATAGCTATAGCTCCTATTACGCTAGAATTAGATGCTTGACTTCCTGAATTAGTGGTGTAATTCCAATAACCTACAACTTTGTTTGATGAGTCATGTACGAGGTCAACTTTATTCTCATATTGAGCATGGTACAAACCATCGTCGAGACCGGTAAAAATCTGACCCCCCACTTTGATCCAACGCTGCGAGCCTTTGCTCTCGTAGCCCGAAACAATAGAAGTTCCACTCTCTTGAACTGCACCAGAGATTAAAGTTAGTTTTGTGTCCGGAAATATTTTGCTAAAAAAAGATTTATCTGCCATGTTACTGTTCTTGGTAGCTTAATGCTGGTCTTGAAAATTTAATCTCCGTTCTGCGATTAATCGCATGATCATTTTCTGAGCATGCTCCATCGCTATCGCAAGGATTCAACGGATCAACTTCACCTCTTCCTTGTGCCATTAATCGCTTTTTTCTAACGCCATTTTTTGAAAGGTATTCAATAACTGCGTTTGCGCGACGTTGAGAAAGACTCAAATTATACTCCTCTGTTCCCCTGCTATCAGTGTGCGAAGTTAATTCCAAATCGATATCCTCGTTCATCTTCATTATAACAAGAAGTTGGTCTAATTGAGCTTTTGATATTTCGCTAAGATTAGACGAGTTCAATTCGTAGTATACACGATTAATAATAAAGACATCATTCATCGAGATGACCACTTTATCGCCCGATTCGTTGGTAAGCTCCACTGCTTCTTCATCTTGCACTCGCTTGTAGTATACTTCCTGAGCCAAAATCGGAAGAATCACTGTTCTTCCATTATCAAACATAATCATTTGATCGGCCTTACATGAAGGTGCAAGTTTGAAAACATACTCCTTCTCAGGAACAATGTTTCGGAATGTAAAGTCACCTGTTTGTTCAGTATAAGCCACGGCTACCACCTCTCCCAACTCATCAACAATAGTAATAGGGATTCGCCCAAAACTTGAGATACCTCTTGTCGATTGTAGCTTGCCCGAAAGCGTTAGATTAAGTACGCTGTTATCTTGATTTTCCAATTCCGGTATTTCGGAATATACAAATCTGAGTAATTCCAATTCAATTTCTCCTTTGGAATTAAAGCTCCATTGTCGCACCCTATTTCCATTTGCATCCAGCAAGTACAAAATACAGTGCTCATATAACATGGAGTTTATTCCTACCAATTTAACTTTATATTTCTCTTCAAAAGCCAAGTTCCGCAGGTCGATCACCCCTTGATTTGAAGCTGTTTGCGCTTCAAACAATTCTCCGGCCTCATTAAAGATTTGAACGGTAGCTTTTGGCAAACCCATTCCTTTGCATTCAATTAAACCTGAAAAATTATTTCCATGGGTGCGCTTAACGACTTTATCAAAAACATACACATCCGAACCACCCAACCCGCGCTCGCGTCGCGAAGAGACCAAACCTCTATCGTCTTGAAGAAATACAATCATCAAATCATCTCCTTCCGAATTCAGCGGAGATTCGACTTGAATCGCATTCATCCATTGATTTTTTTCCTCTGACTTGAAAAGTTCAAATCCCATGTCTGGCAACCAACCATTGGAGGCAAAATAAATATCGCCGTTAAATACCGATGGATTGATTTCCGACGACGAGGTATTGACTTGACCGCCGCAATTCGCAGGTTGTGTCCAACCTTCTTTGGTTTTATAGGCAAACCATATATCTAATCCTCCTTGACCACCTTTCCTATCACTAGAAAATACAAGCAAATTTCTTTCTGTGTCGAACCATGGTTGGGTATACGTATAACTATCTTGACAAAAAGGTAAAATCTCTGGAGAAGACCAATTCACTCCATCCCACTTCACGGAATAAATCCGCATTATAAATCCAGATTTTAATCCAAGAATGTCATTTGAAGTAGCAAAATACATGGTTGAATCGAAAGGGTTGTAGGAAGCTGAGCCTTCATCTCTTGTCCCTTTAAATTTCAGCAGAGGTTCGAGACCTTGAAACTCATTAAAGCTGCCTTTAATCTGAGCGCTGTAAAGTTTTTGAGCAGAGCCTTCATTCCAAGATCTACTTGACTTTGAACGTGCAGAGCCATTAGTCAGAAAAAATACGCCATCCTTGTATCTCCCGCACGCTAGATCATTTTCAGTTGTATTAAGTCCCGATACCGGCGTGATCTCGTAGTTCCACTGAGCCCAAATAGGCTGGGTGCAACACATCAAATACAACACGATTAAGAGGCGCATACAATTCGAAAAATATTAAACACAAATTTCGATTGATAGCACCATGAATTAGACTTCTAAAATATTAATTATCAAGATCAGAAGGTGAATTACCTTCATCTTCTTCTTTCCAAATTTTATATACCTCTTCAAGATCTGAAAACCATTCCGCGCCGAACTTTCGAATAAGGGGTTCCTTTAGGAACTTATATACTGGCACTTGTAGCTTCGATCCGCACTCGCAAGCGGGTTGACAGATAGGCCAACGGTGATAATTTACACCTATATAATCTTTTAAGTTCGATAATCGAATCGGATATAAATGACAACTTATCGGCTTCTTCCAGTTGGTTTTTCCTTCCAAATAAGCCTTTTCTAGGGCGCACTTCGCTATGCCATGGTTATCATAAAAAACAAAAGAACATGCGCCATGATCAGAAACCAAAGTGGTAACCAAGTCACCATCATAATCCATTTGGTAAAGACCATCACGCTCTATAGCATCAATACCTTCTTTGACCATAAATGGCTTTGCAGCCTCGTAAGCCTCTTCCAGCAAGCTGATCTCAGCTTCTTCGAGGGGCGCGCCACTTTCGCCTTCCACACAACATTCACCTTTGCATGCGCTCAAATCGCAAACGAAATACTCCTCGAATATCTCCTCACTAATAAGGGTTTCTCCAACAATAATCATTTTGCAAAGATAGACTGACTGCCAAGGTATTCACACTAAACATCGGTTTATTTAGACAAACACAACTGCGAAAAACACGCTCTTATAAAAGGATATCATTAATGCTTACATTTGAATGAACCTCATTCTTGCATTATGATGAATCCCTTCCACTTACACCTTCTTTTTAATCACCTTCCAATCGTAGGCATTTTCCTATCGATACTCGTCATTTTTTCAGGAATAATTGCAAAAAATCAAACGGTAAAGAATGTAGCATTATGCCTTATTATTATTTCAGGCATTGGGGCATTCATTGCACACGTAACTGGCGAAGGAGCTGGAGATTCTCACTAATTAGAAGTTCAAACTTGTCGTAATCTTTACCGTAAAGTTTTTAGCATTATCACTGAAAGCATAGTGACCATATCGATAAAAACCTCCCAATCCGAGTGCAGTAAATCCAGATCTGTAAAGATTATCAAACTGAATTCCACTTTCAAAATATCCTTTCTCCAAGGATTTTATTTCCACGTTTGTTCTATTCACTTCGGGTGAATTGCCGTACATCATATTGTGCACCAATTGCAAATGAGGCTTGAACCTCGGTCGACTAAACAATAAATCCTTGAAATTATGGCGCACTTGAAAAGCAACAAATTGTGCATTCTGAAATTCATTAGTTCGCATTGTTTCAAAAGCATCTGGCGTATTTATGCTCCAATTATTATGTGATCCCTTTGCATTGTAATAAAGACTAAACGGAACTTCGCCAATCACAATTCCACCTACTACTCTTGCTTTAAAATCGCCTACATTTTTTATAAAAAAAGTCTTTTCGATTGCTGCATCATAGCGATCAAAAGCAAAATCACCCTTAAGCATGTCATCCCATCCATGGGTGTACTTAAAAAAGAAAATAGGAAAACGACCGCCAAGTCGAATTTCTCTTTCACCAAGCCTTACCAATTTTTCACCTGGAGCAAACCTGATTGATACCCCCGTTTCTGCTAATCGATATGTTGATTTCTGAAGCACCACTTCTCCTGATTCATTTGAATTGGGAAAAGAGTAATACACTATATCTTGAAATGGTTTCACAAATTGTTGATTCACAAAAAACATCGCCGTTATATTTCTGTACCATCGCCCGTTCAACTGACTTTCTTGCTTTTCATATCTATCCATTCGATTTACGAAAATTGGATAAATACTCCGTGTTGAAAATCCAATTTTAGGCTCTTCAAACTGGTTACCTCCAGTTTCTCGAACATCCGATTCAATCGAAGCTTTGACCCAAATATCCCTCACTCGTTTTATATACACTTTCCCATCAGCCCCATATTTCCATCCTCCATCCTTGAAACCATATGCGCCGTACCCACCAATTGAAAATCTTTTGGAAAACAAATCGTTAGTATGAAGTCCAGCACCTAATCGAAATCCCTCGTAACTGTTGACTGCTACAAATCGATTGATATCCAAACTAATCTTGCCAATCGGCCAATACCCTTCCATAAATGACTTTAACCGATTTACCTTACGCTCCAGATTTTCCGCTTGACTTAAACTATCAACAAATCGATAGGTTTCTAAGTCCTTTTCATCCAATTCCGCAACACGATATTTACTCCAAAGACTATCGCTTTTTGAAACTGCGTCTTCTTTCATTTTCAAGATGACTGGAGAAAAATCCTTAGCTTTTAATTCCGGATTTAGCGACACATTCTGCACATAACATCTTCCCTCACCAATGAGCATCGATTCAGGCATAGCCGCCATAGGCAATTTGATTTCCGAAATCCATTGGTCAGGAAACCAAACCTTCCCATCTACTTTCTTATACTGTTGCTGAATCTTTATCTTCATTCCGGTTTCACTCTCATTTGGCTCAGCGACCACATGTTCTAAAGCATAGCCATCCGTATTTATAAATAGCTGTCCCTTCATTCCAAGAAAATTCTTACCCTTTCTTGGTCGAAATGAAAGGGTATATACAGTGTCAACACCGATGAGTGTTGTATCCTCAATAATGAATAAATATTTATCAGGCGAGCCCTTTGTCAATGGTGACAAATACTTTGATGACAAGATTTCTACATAGTCCCCATAAAAACTAAATGATTGCATTTGTGATCCCAACATTGCAAAATCTGGATTTTCTAATCCAGAAACACGCGTTGCAATTATCGTTTCTTCAGAATGATCTGGGGGAAGATATTTTCTGGTGCTTACGGTCTCAACCAAAAATAAATGCTGGTCATCCATTTCATTCTTCCCCTCCATATACTCAGCATCCGAGAGGCTTCTCTGCTTCACTCCCGATGTGTCAAAAACAAGATCAAAATAGAGTTTGTTATAGCAATCATAATTAAAAGATTGCGATTTCTCAGGATTATTAGCGTCTCGATTCGCAATCGCTTTATTGATAATCCGATCTGCTGGATTTGCTCCCGGTCTAACAACTACCTCTTTCAAGTTCAGCGCTTGAATTTCCATTTCCAATCGCGATAACTTCAGCACATGCGAAGCAGTTAATTCAAGTTCATTGTAACCAATCAATTTGAATTGCAGAACTGACTCTAAGGAAGACACTGAAATAGTAAAAACTCCATCAATATTCGTATAAACTACATTTCCAGTTCCCTTTTCAATCACCGTGCAAAACATCAAAGTTTCATTGGTTTTCTCATCATAGATTTTGGATGACACTGTAACTTGACATGACCCTGCAATGACATGAAAGAAGAAACACATTAGAACGCAGAGTCTTGGAAACATAGCTGATGAAATTGAAATATGCGTTTCAAATATAACGATATGTTTAACATACATTTGGTGCGATGAATACCCCTTTCAGAGACCAAATAAATTTTCTTCGGCATTGGACTCCCCTTCGAGTGATTAATGCTTTGCAGATTGGGCTTTCTTTCTATGTCGCAAAATTCACAAAAAAAACGGTCATAATTGGGTCGCCAATTAGCATTTCAATAGAGCCTACAACGGCATGTAATTTAGGCTGTCCAGAATGCCCATCAGGACTCAAGTCCTTTTCACGTGACACGGGAAATTTAAAAGAAAATAATTTTAAAACTTGGATAGATCAGCTTCACAAGAAACTAGTCTATATCAACTTCTATTTTCAAGGAGAACCATTTATTAACGGAGGCATATTTGAAATGATAGCGTACGCAAAGTCAAAAAAAATCTACTCCTCAACAAGTACTAATGCCCACTTCTTTTCAGAAGCCATCGCTGAGAAAACAGTTAAGTCTGGATTAGATAGATTGATCATTTCTATTGACGGCACAACTCAAGATGTATATGAGCAATACCGAGTGAATGGGCAGCTTTCAAAAGTAATTGAAGGAACGAAAAACATTATTCAAAAGAAAAAAGAACTTCAATCAAATACACCTCATATTATCTTTCAATTTTTAGTTGTAAAACCAAATGAACATCAAATTGAAGATGTGAAAAAATTGGCTCTGGAACTTGGAGTTGATGAGATTCGATTTAAAACTGCTCAAGTCTATAATCCATCGGAAAATCACCCTCTCATTCCAAAACAAGAGAAATATAGTCGTTATCGAAGAAATTCAGACGGCACATTTTCACTAAAAAACAAAATGGAAAACCACTGTATTAGAATGTGGTCCTCCGCGGTTATAACATGGGATGGCAAGGTTGTTCCTTGTTGCTTTGACAAAGACGCAACGCATCAGCTCGGTGATTTGCAAAAAGTCACATTCCAAGAGGTCTGGAAAAGCCCTGTTTACCAAAGCTTTAGAAAGCAAGTTTTCAGCGATCGAAAATCAATTGACATTTGTTCGAATTGCTCAGAAGGCACAAAGGTTTGGGCCTGATCAATATCAGATTCTAGATTTTTTCAAACAGAGGTTTATTCCTACCTTGCGCGTCAATGGAAACATGGGAATTCATCAAGAGTCTCACAAACCCTGAGACTATTATTCATGTTGGAGGCCTTGCCCTCCTGCTAACAATTGTGTTCGCTGAAAACGGACTTATTTTTGGTTTCTTTCTCCCTGGAGATTCTTTAATATTCTTGGCTGGACTCATTTGCTCTACACAACCGGAGTTATTAGACGTTAGTATTACTACCTTGACAATGTCGATGTTTCTTGCAGCAATTCTTGGTAGTCTGTTTGGATACATTTTCGGTCTTCGTGTTGGCCCGCGCGTTTTCGACAGAAGTGAATCTATTTTTTTCAAAAAGAAATATGTGGATGTCACCAAGTCGTTTTACGAAAAACATGGTGGAAAAACATTGGTTCTAGGCCGCTTTTTGCCCATCATTAGAACCTTCGCGCCCATCTTAGCTGGAGTAATTCGTGTGAATTTCAAAAGTTTCATGTTTTACAATATCATTGGAGGTGCCCTCTGGATTTGCTCTTTGAGCCTTATCGGATTTTTTCTTGGTGAAAAATTCCCTGGTCTAAAAAATTACGTTGAGTATATCATACTCGGCTTCTTGTCTATTACAACAGTAATTGTTGTAAGAACATATATCAAGCATAGAAAAGAACAACATCAAAAGATTTCCGGTCAATGAAATTTGGAACAAAAGCCATTCATGCCGGTCAGGAACCTGACCCAACTACTGGCGCTATCATGACGCCTATTTATCAAACTTCTACTTACGTTCAGGAGGCTCCTGGTCAGCACAAAGGTTATGCCTACGCTCGTGGAAAAAATCCAACTCGCGTAGCACTTGAAAACTGTCTCGCAGCTTTAGAAAACGCAAACCATGGACTTTGCTTCTCAAGCGGAATGGGCGCAGCAGATGCTATCGTTAAATTAATTCGACCTGGACAAGAAGTCATTGCAACAGACGATTTGTACGGTGGCACATATCGCATGTTTACGAAAGTATTTGCAAACTACGGTATCGTTTTTCACTTTGTAGATATGCACGATCTTGATGCAGTTGAAAAACTCATCAATAAAAACACGCGCATGCTTTGGCTCGAAACACCAACGAATCCGATGATGAAAATTATCGATATCGAAGCGCTCGTAAACCTTGGAAAAAAACACAATGTCTTGTCGATGGTAGACAACACATTTGCTTCTCCTTATCTTCAAAACCCACTTGATATGGGTGCCGACATCGTTATGCATTCTGCCACCAAATACCTTGGCGGACACAGCGATGTTGTAATGGGCGCACTTATGACGAATGACAAAGATCTTTATGATCAATTGGCCTTCATCGCAAATTCATGCGGTGCTACTCCAGGTCCAATGGATAGCTTCTTGGTGCTGCGCGGTCTTAAGACTCTGCACCTTCGCATGAAAGCACATTGTGAAAACGGTCGTGCAGTGGCCGAGTTCCTAGCAAATCATCCAAAAGTTGGAAAAATATATTGGCCTGGTTTTCCAAGCCATCCCAATCACGAAGTGGCGAAAAAACAAATGCGTGATTTTGGTGGAATGATTTCTTTTACATTGAAATCAGATTCGTTTGATGATGCATCAAAACTTGCAACAAGCCTGAAAGTATTTTCCCTTGCAGAATCATTAGGCGGAGTAGAATCATTGATTGGACATCCCGCTTCAATGACCCATGCATCGATTCCAAGAGAAGAAAGAATTAAAACAGGTCTTGTGGACAGCCTATTGCGTCTTAGCGTGGGAGTAGAAGATACCGAGGATCTAATCGACGATTTGGAGCAGGCTCTGTCTCAAGTAAACTAAACGAACCTCACTCTCCTCGAATCAAAATTATATCATGAAACAAGAAAAAGTTGCAGTCATTGGCGCAGGGCTCGTAGGAAGTTTGTGGGCCGTTTACTTAGCCAAAAAAGGATATGATGTTCACGTTTTTGACCGCCGACCAGATATTAGAAAAGTAAAGATTATTCAAGGAAAATCTATCAACCTTGCACTTAGTGCAAGAGGGTGGAAAGGCTTGATAGGAGCAGGAATTGAAGACGAAATAAAAAAAGTTGCACTTCCAATGGCAGGAAGAAAAATGCACTCGCTAACCGGTGAATTGAACTATCAACAATACGGAAAAGAAGGTGAAGCGATTTACTCCGTATCAAGAGGATTGCTTAATCAAACGCTTGTTCATTGCGCTGGTAAATTCGAAAACGTGCACATTTATTTTGACCAAATCTGTAAAGATCTCGATGTCAAAACAAACACATTAGAATTTGAAAATCCGCAAACAGGAGAAATAACAAGTCAACAATTCGACCGCATATTTGGAACCGACGGTGCATTCTCTGCGGTTAGGAATAGAATGCAACGACTCGACCGTTTCAATTATTCACAAGAATATCTTTCCCACGGATATAAAGAATTAGAAATTCCACCAACAGCAGATGGAAAACATGTGATGGACCCTTTGAGCCTGCATATATGGCCAAGAGGTGAATTCATGATGATTGCACTTCCTAATCCTGATGGAAGCTTTACATGCACACTTTTCATGGCTTACGAAGGAAAAGATTCGTTTGAGCACTTGACTGATGCAGATAGCGTAAGAGCATTCTTTAACACCCATTTCGCAGACGCCGTTCCATTAATGCCAGAACTTGTGGAAGATTTCTTTAATAATCCTACCGCAAGTCTAGTAATGGTGAAATGTAACCCTTGGCATTATCAAGATAAAATATGCCTTATGGGAGATGCGGCACATGCAATCGTTCCGTTCTATGGACAAGGCATGAATTGTGGATTCGAAGACTGCACAGACCTCAATATTTTGCTGGATAAGTTCGATGGAGATTGGTCAACCATCTTCTCTGAATACACCAAAATTCGCAAACCAAATGGCGATGCTATTTTGGAACTTGCATTGAGAAATTACATTGAGATGCGCGACAAGACCGCTGACAAGGACTTTTTACTTCAAAAGAAAATTGAAGCAAGGTTCTCTGCGAAACATCCAGAGAAATGGATACCGCTGTATTCGCAGGTTTCATTCTCACACATCCCATACGCCGAAGCTTTGGCGAATGGAATCAGACAAGATGAAATTATGAAAACAGTCATGAACCGCTCGGATATCGAACAAGTTTGGGATAGCGAAGAAGTAGAAAATCATATTTTGCAGTTGATCTAATCAAGGGTTTTTCAATCCCTTTTGTTATCAACTCAATTTATTGGCTTTCTGGTCGTTCATGATTTCGAGCAAATTTGTATATCATGAAAAGGTTGACTTTTATTCTAATCGCCCTGCTTTTAAGCATCTCTGCATTTTCGCAGAAGGGAAAACAGTTATCCAAACTTTACGGAGAGAATAGCTATCAAAAGCGAGGATGGTTCTTTGCCCCAGGCGTGACCTTCATGCCGGGTGTTTCAGGCGATCGATTCGAAACGCTCCGTGGCGAAGGTGAGCTCGCTAATGACACACTCTACAGTGGACGATTCAATCCTTCAAGTAGAATAGGATTCTACGCAGAAGTAGGTAGACACAAATTTGTGGACAATCTCTACCTCATTCATCACTTCGACTATGGAGTTCACTACAAAATGCTTCGAGGACAAGAGGAATACGCTGGACTCGTTAACGCAAGCGGAAGTCTAGTAGAAACAAACAACAGCGCAAAGTTCTCAGAACACTTTGTAGGTGCCTTTTTCAATGCCTCCAATATTATTCAAATAGCCGATAAGATTTGGCTCAACAATTCTCTCGGACTAAACTTCGACTACCGAATTATCAGTAATCGAAAAATATCCGGAATTCATGAATCAATTCCGCAAAGCTTTCCCGACCCGGCGTTGCTTCAGTTGCACTATAAATTTGGCTTCGGATTCAAGGTGGGATCTGGTCTTTATGCCATGCCAACCGTCGAAACCCCTATTTTAACGCTCTTCCCAAACTTTGATGGAAAGTCAACTCTTCACTATTTTTCGAGCGACTACAGACCAATTATTATTACTTTACGCATACTTTTCCTAGACAAAACCACAGACAGAAAATGCGTTGGAAAAGACACCTCCGGCGGCAAACATGACCTTTGGGGAAAAGAAATGAATCGATACAATCGCAAATAATTCGGATGAACAAAATTGAACATATCGGAATAGCTGTAAAAGATATTGAAGCTTCAAACAAAATTTTTGCAGACGTACTCGGTGTGCAACCCTACAAAAGCGAGACTGTGGAAAGCGAGGGTGTACTTACCTCGTTTTTTCAAGTTGGTCTAAATAAAATTGAACTACTTCAAGCTACTCGCGAAGACAGCGCAATTGCAAAATTCTTAGAGAAAAACAAAGAAGGAATTCATCATATCGCATTCGACGTAGAAAACATTCACAACGAAATAAAACGCCTGATGGCATTGGGCTACAAGATGATTCATGAAACGCCAAAAGATGGGGCAGACGGAAAAATAATAGCTTTTCTCCATCCCAAAGACAGCAATGGCGTGTTAATAGAACTTTGTCAGGATAAAAAGTAAAACTTCAAAAAAATGAAAACATTACTCCTATCAATCTCCATTTTATTCATTACACTAAGCTCACAGAGTCAAACCGTTCTTGGAAAATGGAAAACAATTGACGACGAAACGGGCAAAGCAAAAAGTATCGTCGAAATCTATCAACAGAATGGCGTGCTTTACGGAAAAGTAATTCAACTCTTCCGCGATCCGAGTCAAGAACAAAATCCAGTATGTGAAAAATGTGAGGACTATCGCAAAGGACAAAAAATAATCGGAATGATTATTCTTCAAGACATGAAATTGGTCGATGGTTTTTATAAAGAAGGAACAATTCTAGATCCTAACAACGGCAAAATTTACAAATGTGAACTTTGGCTTAACGGAAGCGATCCAAACAAATTGGAACTTCGTGGCTATTGGGGCTGGTTCTATAGAACGCAAACTTGGATTCGAGTTTCGTAGCACTACTTCAATGGCTGAATCGAACTGATGGCTCGTTTCATCCTTTCCACATTCTGAAGATTAAACTGATTCGTGCCAGAAGTGCGAGCGTAATAAGGCAAATTGGTGCTTTTAACCATAGCCATGTAGTGATATGAATAATGCTCACCCGTATTCATCCGCTGATGATAAATAAAGCCTAAGCTATCTTCAAACGTAATGTCCGTTTTAAAAACGGAGTCTGCTCCCATGCCTTTTTTTTGACCTATCAAATCCCGAATTTCCTGAGTAAGAACCAACTGAAATTGATCCCCCACCGAAATTAAAAGTTCACCGGTGTTCTCCTTATAAGCGATTATGGGAAGTTCTGCTAGCACCAAATCTTTCGGTAGCTTTATGCTGAAATGAAATGGCCCTTGTTGAACTATAAAGATGGAATCCTTAGGATCGGCAAATGCTACGTTATCAATTGATTTATCCTCAAACTTGCAGCTTAAAACAAGTGAAGAAATAACAAATAGGGTAAGTAAAAACTTGTTCATAGTTAAATGGTGGTGCAAATTCATACGCCTGAAGCCCATGAATGTTTCACTCACACTAATAAATCACCCATGAATACCTTTGTGCGCTCTTTAAAAACAATTGAAAACACTGCAAACTAATTGTAGATATAGAGATAAGGATCGTTAAAAGAAGTATTGTAGACTGTCAGCGCAAAATTAGTCGGGCCGCTGACGATACTTCCATCGTGTATAAGCCATTCCGAGCCGGAGCATGGATCCTCAATAATAACCCCATCAGATTTCACCTCTACCCGGCAGCCATCTTCTGGATTATAAGGACTGTGTCGCTCGATGGCCACAAACTCATTTTCAGAAAGTCTGTATAAAATGATACCCAATGAACCGCCTGTAATGTAAACGTGTCCTGTTGGTACCGATAAATCGAAAAACTGGGGTTCGTTAATATTGACATTCAAATTCACTTGAACATACGGAATTTGACTCTGCCTGTCCTTGCATGACCAGGTCAACATTACAACTATTAGACTAAAAAGCGCTATTCTCATATTAATCCACTAACATAAAACAAAGATCGGAATTGTAGACCTACCCCTCTTTTTTCACTGAAGGTTTGCCTGCTATAAATTCCTTCAAATAATAGGGCTCAAAATAAGCAGTGTCTTCAAAATTTTGAAACGCCCACTTGGTCCACGCTTGATTGGCCATCATACCTGCGCTTGGATAGACTCCGGGAAGAAACTCGTAGTTTATTGGAAAAATATCAATGGCCTTATCTGAACCTTCTCCGAAAACTAGGACCTTACCCTCTTTAATCTTAAAAAAAGTATCATCCAACACAATTGCATCAATAGGGCTAATCAAATTGAGTGAAGCATCATAGCTAGAAGTATAAACTTCCATTCTGCGTGCATCTATCATTGGAACAAAATAATCCGCTTGGTGGCTCGTCTTTACCGATTCCGCCATCATCAATAGTGTATCCACAGATATCAACGGTATATCCAATCCATGGCAAAACCCTTTTGCGGCTGAAACGCCTATACGAAGACCTGTGTATGAACCAGGACCTTTACTCACAGCAACTGCATCTAGACTTCTAAGTTGAACGCCAGAAGACAACATCATTTCATGAATAAAAACATGCAAGCTCTCCGCATGCCCGTACCCTGAATCGGGTCGATACTCGCGAATCGCTGTCACACCCTGCTCGTTCACTAATGCGACCGAACAATTATGTGAGGATGTTTCTATACACAAAATCATTTTTCTGAATCCTCCTCGCTGTCCTTTTTTACTTTTTCCTTAGTAACCAATTTTTTCGAAACCTCTTCATATGGACCGGTAATCACAGTTTCTCCCTCACCCAACCCGTCCAAAATATGGATATACTCATCATCTTGAATTCCGGTTTTCACAACTCTTATCTCCGCTTCGGAATTTCCGTTCATTACAAAAACAACTATAAACGGATCACGCTTCTCTTGATTCGCGTCTTTCGGAGACTTCACCTCCTCTTCACCTTCTTCAACAAATTTTTTCGCCGTTGTATCCTCGCGCGACGTCACTGCTTTAATTGGCACAGTTAGGATGTCTTGCATTCTTTCGGTCTCCACCTCAACCGTTGCGCTCATTCCTGGCTTGAAAGGAGAATACCCCTCCCCCTGTCCTTCGCACAAATGCTGATACGATTCTTGAAGGATTCTAATCTTCACCGAAAAATTAGTTACCTCGCTTGATGAAACTGCAGACGCCAGTGTATTCAATGCTGTATTTCCAATTTCAGTTACAATCCCTTTAAACTTCTCATCTGTAAAAGCATCAACCTCCACAATCGCTGTATCTCCCACATTCACTCGCACAATATCACTCTCATTCACTTCCACATTTACTTCCATCGAATTCAAAGCAGAAATCTTCATAATCACATCCCCACTCATCATGTTATTTCCCAAAACAGTTTCTCCGATTTCCTTAGTAAGAGCTGTAACGGTACCTTTCATCGGAGCAAGAATTGTTGTCCTTTTCAAATTATCCGATGCTTCATTTCTGCTTGCCAATGCACTCTCAATTGAGAATTCTGCTCCATTGATGCTCTCGATACTTGCAGTAACTTCAGCCTTTGCTGTTTCATACTGACTAGTAGCATTATCATAATCGGCTTGCGAAATTGCTTTTTCCTCAAACAATTTTTTCTGGCGGTTGAAATTCAATTCTTGCGCTTTGAATTGAGCTTGCGATTGAACCAATCGAGCTTTTGCACTTGCTAAATTTGACTTAGCACTATTAAAAGATGCATCTGCTCTATTGTATGCAGATGTATACAAATCTGGATTAATGCGAACCAACAGCTGACCTTTCTCAACTATATCACCTTCCTTCACAGGCAACTCAACAATTTGCCCGCTAACTTCAGACTGAATTTTCACTTCAGACTCTGGTTGCAATTTCCCGCTTGCTGATACGGTCTCAATAAGACTTCTGCGAACAACAATATCCGTATCCACAGACTTGTGCTTTTTACCACCTGCGAAAACTGCTATGATAACTCCCAAGATTACGATACCACCTAGTATCCCAATTATTAGTTTCCAAGTCTTGCTCATGATTTCAAACTTATTGGTTTGCCTAAATAAAAATCTAACACTTTCAACTTAAACAAGTATTCATACTTATTTCTTAGCAATGTCGCTTGCGCATTATCAACACGAGCGCGCGCGTCGCCGTATTCAACGGAATTGGCAACACCCTGCTCGTAGCGCTTTTCAGCCCAACCAAATGCTTTTTGACTTGCTTCTAAACTCGACTTTGCTGCGATATAATTTGCAAGCGATGCCTTTGCGTCTGCATAAGCTCTTTCTACGCTTTGTATCAATTGCAACTTTGTTTGATCTAAAGAATAAGCAGCGCTCAAGCTACCTATTTGCGCCCTTTTGATTGAGCTATATGTGCTAAAGCCATTGAAAATCGGAATATTCAAATTGAAAAAAAGCGACTTGTTTACATTGTCTCTCAACTGATCACTAAAGGGTTTCGTTGAATAATCCTCTGATGTATAATAAGCCTGAGGAAAAGAAAAAACAAATTGATTAGATCCGAAAACTTGACCAATAGGGAAACTCAAGGAATCTGGACTTCCAGTTACCACTTTCGATGCACCAGAATAACCAGTACCATAACTATAACTCGCTGTCAATCTAGGATAGATACCACCTTTCGCAATTTTGTAATTCAAATCTGCCGATAACATTGATGCTTCAGCGCTTTTTATTTCTGGAAAATTACTGAGTGCTGCTTGTACAATTACATCCACATTATTAATCAACTCGATCGATTCTATATCATCTATCGCCGGTATGATTACATCAAAGTTTTCGGCTTGCTCTCCACTTAGCATTAGAAGTTGCGCCAATGATAACTTCGCCAAATAAACATTGTTTTGAGAACTAATATAATTGGCTTCATCTGCAGCTCGTTGGGCTTGTATGTCGCTCAAATTGGCTTCAGACAATTGGCCTGCGTTTACCAACTTTACAATTCGATTAACTTGCTTGTCGGTTTGTTCCAGATTGTTTTTCGCAATCTGCATTACTTCTCTATTCACAACTAAATTCAAAAATGCTGTTGCTACATTTAAAGCAATATCATTTTTCATTTTTTCATAATTCCAAACACTGACCGCTTTGTCGATATCCGCTTTCTTCAAAGCGTTCCAATTTTGAAATCCACTGAATAAGTTGATACTAGTGGCTAGACCAAAACTATTACTTTGAATTCGTGCAGTAGCAAACTGATTGGTGAAAGGATCTATTCGTTGCCCCCAGTTGTAACCATGACTTCCTTGCCCATTGAGGGTTGGCAGAAGGTTGCCCGTTGCCTGCAATTTCGAAATATCGCCTAACTCTACATTTAGCTCCGCTTGCTTCACCGAAATATTATTAGATAAAGCGTATACAACGCAGCTATCCAATGTCCATAGTGTTTGGGCATTGGATTGAAGAAAAACGAATGAAAGAATAAAGACCGCTGTGATTCTCATGAGTCCTACATTTTACACTAACAAACATAGGACTATAGTTCACCTAAGCGATACTTTAGTTTTTTAATGGTAAATTAAAAGGATAGAAGGACTAATGAAGACTTATAATCCGATCACTTCAATCTCGATCCTACGATTTGCTTGAGTTTGCCAATCCGTTTCTGGATTTGGATAAAGCATTTCAGTATTGCCCGCACCTCTAGTTACAAGACGACCTGGCTCAATTCCATGATTGATAAGGTAATCGCGAACCGCTTCAGCTCTCTTTTCAGAAGCTTTTTTGTAAAAAGAAGCGCCACGCTTTTCAGTGTCGGGACCATTTGCATGACCAATGACTCTAATTTTAACATCAGGATTCACTTTCATGAATTCGATTAATTCTTCCAAAGCTGGAGCTGACTTAAAGTAAACCTCAGTTTGATCTCCTAGAAAAGTAATATCTTCAATATTTGTTTTTAATCCTATAGATAAAGGCTTTAGAACGACCCATTCTTCATGCACTTCCTTTTCATCCGGCCAGAATTTGTGGGCGAAATACATATACCCTTTCTTAACAACAGAAACCGTGTAAAGTCTATAGCTTTTTAGAAGTAATGTTGTGTCCTTAACTGCAGAAAGAACAACTGGCTTACGAGGATTTAATCCTTTGATTATTACATCCGCGTCTACAGGTGCTTTGGTAATACCGTCAAGCACTTTGAGAATCATTT
>CALRZB010000006.1:0-26273 GCA_943372555.1 Chryseobacterium gleum
GGGGTGAAAACACAGGTGGAATTGGTTTCGGAGGAAGTTTGCCTGCTGGATCATATGAGTCTTTCGGAAATATGTGCGACCTTGTTGGTTGTCCATTAAATGGCGCTTGGACAATTAGTGTAACAGATAATCTCGGTGCAGATAACGGATACATTTTCTATTGGGGTGTAAACTTCAATCCAATGTTATTCCCAGACATTACCACATTCACTCCAAGCATTGGTGCTGATGCGGACAGCTCATATTGGACTGGTCCTTTTATTTCTCAAATTGATTTCAATCAAGATGTTATTACGGTTGACCCTCCAGCTCCTGGGTCTTATGATTATGTATATCACGTTGTAAATAGCTTTGGATGTGAGTTCGACACAACAATCACATTAACTTTCAATGAAACACTTTCTGTAACTGCTGGTCCAGATCAAACATATTCTTGCGGAGCAGTAGAGCTTCAAGGAAGTTTTGTGGGCATGCCTGCACCTTCATGTGCAAACGATGCTGGTAATTTCAATTATTGCTACCCCGACTCTGACTTTCAAGTTTGGACCTATTGTCCAGATGATGTCGGTGACGGAACACAAATGAGTATCACATTCAATGCAGGACAATTAGAAACTTGTTGTGACTTTATTACAATTTACAATGGCGACAACACGGGAGCTCCCGTTATTGCCGCAGGAGTAACTGGAATTCTAGATGGTCAAACTTGGACTGCCTCCAATACTTCAGGATGTATAACAATGCAGTTTACCTCTGACGGATCTGTATCGTGTGGTGGAGGTTTTGGTGGATTTCCAGAATGGGATTGGACTGTAGGATGCGGAAATGGCGGTCCTCAGTATACTTGGGAATGGACTCCGGAAGAATTTTTGGACAATCCAACACTTCCGACTCCAGATGTAATCACATTGCCTCAAACAACTACTTTCACACTTGTAGGATATCCTGTTGGACATCCTGATTGTGAAAGCACAGACCAAGTAATTGTTTCAATCGACCCACTTGGTGATCCTGGTCTTCCGAATACAATTACTATTTGCAGCACAGATGCGCCTTTCAATATGTTACCAGAATTAAATGGCAATCCAGTTACTACTGGAGAGTGGACAGATCCTACTGGTAATGTCATTGCAACTGGCATTTATGACCCTTCTTCGGATTTGCCTGGTGATTATACATATACAGTAGCCTACGCTAATTGCGCTGCAACAGCAGTTCTCACTATTGAAATGGCTTTACCAACAGTAATAACAATTCCAAACGATACAGCACTTTGCTTTGGTGGAGATATAAATCTAGACTTATTGAATCTCCAAAATGGACAATCTCCATTTTCATATCAATGGACATACAATGGCTCAACTGTTAGCGGAGCAGAAAGCTTAGATTATCAACCTTCAGCTTCTGGTCAAGCTTGCTTAACAGTGACTGATGGTTGCGGCTACGCAGTGACTGAATGCTTCAACGTGGAAGTAGAACAACCTGTGCTAGTAGAATTTGAAGCAGATACAACAAGAGCTTGCTGGCCTACACCATTTGAATTTAGCAATCTGGTAGATCCTAGTTTATTCACCAATTCACTCTGGGATTTTGGAGATGGCGTCACACTCTTGAATCAACAAAATCCATCCCATTTGTATGAGCAACCCGGCTCTTATGATGTTACACTTTTATTGACAACAGCTCTTGGGTGCACCTATGCAACTGAGTATACTGGATATGTTGTTTCTTTCACTCCGCCGCAAGCAGAGTTTTACGCAACACCTCAGCCTACAAATGCCTTAAATACTGAAATTGAATTTCATGATTTGACAATTGGATCAATTGCCTCTTATGAGTGGATATTCAATACGTCAAATGTTATGGGCACAAGTGTTCTTCAAAATCCAATCTTCCAATTTCCAATAGGAACGGGCGGATTCTATCCTACACTTTTGACAGTAATCGATGTAAATGGCTGCACGGATACTTACCAAAAAATTGTAGTAATTGATGATATTTTCCAATACTATATTCCGAATGCCTTTACTCCAAATGGCGATGGTATTAATGATGTTTGGAAACTATACGGCGCTGATTTGGACCCAAATAATTTCTACATGCAAGTATTCAATAATTGGGGTGATTTGGTTTTCGAATCTAAAGATCCCGAGTTGTATTGGACCGGAAATTTCAAAGGCGGAGAGTACTTTGTTCAAGATGGAATTTATCAATGGCGCGCAAAGGTGGTGTCAAAGTCTACTGGAGAGCGAAAAGAAATTGAAGGACATTTGTACTTGACGAGATAATTTTTTGATAGATGATGGGTGATAGATGATGGATGATAAAAAATAAAAAAGGGCTGACTTTCGTCGGCCCTTTTTCATAAGTACTATTTTAGAATAACAACGTCTTTCTTTATTGAGCGAAGATTGATGCTGCATCAATTAACGCCGACTTCGGGTTGAAGATCAATACAGGAATAGCTGCTTCGTTTGTGATAATTTTCTGCTCACTATCCGCTCCAAACGCATGAAGTAAGCGTTCATCGGAATTATTCAAAATACAAATCAAATCAATTGATTCGTCCTTTCCATATTTCAACAATCCTTCTACAAAACTACCTGAGCTTTCTTTAGTGAAAACGGTAACGTATTTCACCCCTTTCTCTTCAAGGAAACCTTCAGCGTAGGCCATGTTTCTGCGTATTGTATTATTCAAATACTCGTCCTTTTCCGTTGGGAGAATTATGTGAATTGTAGCATTGAATTTTGTTGCATAATCAGACGCAATTTTCAGCTTCTGCTTTGTTTCTTTATGAAGATCCAAAGGCAATAATATTGATGATGGTTTACCCGCCTTCTTTGTATCTGCCTGAACAATCAAAACTGGAACCTCAGATTCTGTAATAATTCTAAGGGCATTACTTCCAACAATGAATTGCATGCCTCTCAGACCATGTGTTCCCATTACAACAAGATCCGCGATCTCGTCTTCTGCAACTTTTGCAATATCATTAAAAATATTCCCAACGCGTACTGTGCATTTTACATGCTCTGATTGAACAATAGCGTATTTTTTTGCGAATAGTTCTAATTCTAGCTCAGCCTTCAAAACATCATTTTGACTTTCCACAATGTGAAGGATATTCAAGACGCTTCCAGAAGCTGTTGCGAGTTCACTCGCATAACGCACTGCATTAACGGCAACTTCAGTAAAATCGGTAGGAACAACAATCTGTTTCATTTTTCTTATTTGTTTTTCAAAAGTTTATCTATGGTTTCGGTTGTAACGGCGTGATATGAAGGACGTGCCTTTGCATATATATCCTTTGCCAAAGGTATTTGGTCTGTAGCAACTAATTCTTCATAAAGTGGCGCTACAAATTTTCGTCTTCCTACTGTGGTGAGAAATTCTTCTAATCTTGGATATGATGCAGTGTACTTAATTTTCACCGCTCTCATCAACCAACTAAACAAGACCTCATTATTATTTGTATTTGAAATTGAAAAAGCTTTATCCAACTCTTTCATTCGATCAATATTTTCAACTTCTATTTCATTGAGAAAATAAACTTTCTCTTGGTAAGACCATTCACTCCATGAAATTTGACTTGTCTTTTTCTTGCGAGTCGACCAATCCACAGCTGTTGCTTTGACTTTCTCCATTTTATCGCTTTTGACCAATGGAATATTCGCTGGAATGCCAGGAGCATAGACCCAATCGTTGATATTGATTTTTTGTTCTATGTTTTCGGAAGCCAAATTCTTTTTGAAGTACTCTAAGAATTGTTCTGTATCCATAACTTGAAAAGCATGTTCAGTAAAGTACTTTTTCAAAAATATGTCCCACTTCTCACGACCAATTGTTTCCTCGCAAAGTCGGAGAAAGAAATACCCTTTGTTGTAAGCGATATCGGTCATCGCATCATCAGGATTTCTACCTTCCAGTTCTAATTTCAACCAAGTGTCTTTTTGATTTACTGCGCCGATTTCGGCAATTGTTGCATCCAATTCTTTTCGGCTTAATTGCGCGAGCATTTCAGAATACTCTCTTCCATATACCGCTTCCATGATGCGTTCTTCAAAGTAAACTGTAAACCCCTCGTTCAACCAGAAGTCATTCCATGTGGAATTGGTAACTAGGTTGCCACTCCAGCTGTGCGCTAATTCATGAGCAATCAGTGAAACTAAAGATTTATCACCAGCAATAATCGTTGGTGTTGCAAATGTGATCCGTGGATTTTCCATTCCTCCAAAAGGAAATGCTGCGGGAAGCACGAGCACGTCATATCGACCCCAAACGTATTCTCCATATAGGTTCTCTGCAGCTAATAGCATCTTTTGCATATCCTCAAATTCGTATGCCGCGGCATCAATTACAGAAGGAATAGCATATACTCCGGTGCGATCACCAATAGCTTTAAATCGAATATCACCCACAGCTAATGCCATTAGATATGTTGGAATAGGTTGTTCCATTTTAAACGAATAAACACCATCCTTACTAAGAGTCGTTGGATTTTCGGCGCTCATTAACGCCATTAAATCTTTTGGTACCGTCACCTGCGCATCATATGTAATGCGCAGTCCCGGACTGTCCTGACAGGGCAGCCATGTGCGTGCTAAAATCGCTTGAGATTGAGTGAATAAAAATGGTTTTTCTCCTTCCACCCAAAGCAGGGCTTCAGCACCTGCTGGCGTAGAATAATCAATAGTTACTTGCTTTGTAGTACTATCTATTTCAACAGAAAGAGGTGATCCTAAAAACTCGCGTTCCTCTCCTATTTCAAATATCGTCGGCTTTCCATCAATAAGTACTTTTTGAATTTTCAAACCCTTCATGTCAAACACGATTCGATTCGTATCGCTCAAATGTTCGATATCATAAGTAGCACTTGCTTGTATAGTTTTTGTTGTAAAATCAATATTTGCATTCCAGGATAAATGCTTCACTCGCACATCATTTGGATGACTGAACGAATGAGGATCTTTGGCTAATTTACTATTTGCAATCATCATTTTTACTCTGTCAGAATGTTCTGATGTGTTGGTTGGTTGGTTATTACAAGACGCCACCAAAAGCACGAATAACGAGGCAATAGTGAGTTTTGTCAAATAACAGAATACTTTCATTTTAAAACTATTGTAGTTGTATAACCTTCTTCACGGAAGATAGATTTCCTTCTAAATCAAACTTTATTATATGCCAAATAATATCGTCATCAATATCGAAATACTCATGAACGATAAAATTTCTTAACGCAAACATATGCGACCAAGGTAGGCTTTTATGCTTTTTCTGAAATTTAAAAGGAATGTGCTTTACCGACTCTCCTATAACCTCAAAATTTCTTATCACCGCATCTCGTAGCATCGTATTAGAAATAAACTCCTCGAAATTAATATTTGCAGTGTAGTCAAGGATACGCTCCATTGCTTCTTGCATATCCTGCAGATAAAAATCAAATCTCCTTTGCGCTCGAATCATACGTAATGGGTATTTTCAAGGACTTCCTTTCTCAAGGCAGGCTTTAATGCATTGGAAGTACAGATATCAATTCGCATTGCCAATTTGAGTTCGAGCCATTCCTTCAAAGCAAAGAACTCCCAACCTAAAGGCTTTTCCAATTCAACTATTATATTCAATTCACAATCTGCATTATGATGGTGAGATAAAAAACAATCGAAATAACCAATCCTCATCACTCCCCACTTAGATTCAAGTTGGGGTTTTAGTCTAGCGATATTGTGATGGAGGTCTGGGTTCATTTTCTACAATATCTTCCGAACACGCCTAATGGAAGTTTTACGCCACTTTTAGCCTGAAGATAAAGCTCACCGATATTCAAGTCTTTACCAGCAAATTCTTTAAGCAGATTCTCAATTACTAAAGCCGAAAGTCCAAGGCTGTATGCATTAAGAATGAGAAAGTGCTCTTTTGGATCAAGAATCTGAAGAACGTTTTTCATCATTTCAGCCAAATTATCTTCCAACTTCCACTTCTCCCCTTTTGGTCCGTGACCGAAAGCTGGTGGGTCGAGAATTATTCCATTGTATTTATTTCCTCTTCTCACTTCTCGCTCACCAAATTTCAACGCATCCTCCACCATCCAGCGGATGTCTGTAAGACTGCTAATTTGCATATTTTCATTTGCCCAACTAACCACTTGTTTGATACTATCTACGTGGGTAACTTCAGCACCTGCAGCTGAAGCTGCAAGCGATGCACCACCAGTATATGCAAATAAGTTCAGTACTTTGGGTTTCGGAACACTCATCGACTCTATCGACTTCACAATGAAATCCCAATTGGCAGCTTGTTCTGGAAAAATCCCGACGTGCTTAAATGAAGTAAGGCCTAATCGAAACGAAATTTCTTTATCGTTTGGTAATTTGTATGGAATGACCCATTGATCGGGCATTTTCTTCATCTTTTGCCACTCACCACTGTTGCTTCCTTTTGGAATGAACTTGATATGAGCCAATTTTTTCCATTCTGCATCAGACCAGACTTTTGGCCAAACAGCCTGTGGCTCAGGACGAATGGTTACATATTCACCAAAACGTTCGAGTTTCTCAAAGTCACCGCAATCAAGCAGTTCGTAATTTTTCCAATGAAGGGGGGTAATCAATTCCATAACTAGTGCAAACCTAAATCAAAGCGGTCAAAAATCCTTATTTATTGCGCTTTTCATTGCACAAAACCAACATATTGAGGGCGTTTTGATTTTTGGGATCTAACCAATACAATTGACAATACAGATTGTACGCAGTATTCCAATCTTCTCGAGCCTCTGCTTCTTTAGCTAAAACTTCCAATTCCGTGGCTGTGGGTGCCCAATTTTTAATAGTAAAATCGATTGGAAAAGTAACTTCCATAAAAGGCTTTCCATTGAATTTCTTTGGAATAAAAGTGCCCTTAAACAGGCTTACCACTCTAATAGCCTCAGAATCCAAAGAAGGATAGACATGGTCAACCAGTTTCAAGTTTGTCAGTTTGCCATCTTCTCCAATTGTTGCTTTCACGCGAACACGGCCGATTACCTTATTTTTTTTTGCATCCTTTGGGTACTTCAAATTTTTCTTAATCTCATTGAAATAGACATCAACATTTTCAGAATACACAGGAAGCAAATCCCGATTTGGTTTATTCTGACCTGGCTTGGTTTGAGGGATTGCAAATTTTATGGGAAGCATAAAGAAACATCGCACAGGTGATTCGTCAATTTTAGCTGGAATCCACATGCCATCGGTTAGCATCAATACACGCACTGCCTCAGTATTTAAAGCCACATGCACGCCCTCTGTTACTTGAATATCCGAAACAGCACCATCCTTTTCAATAATAAAACTAAGCATTACCTTTCCTTGGATAAGGGCTTTGCGCGCTAATTCTGGATACTTGATATTGGCTCCCAAAAATTTATTCAAGCTATCCTCTCCAAATTTGAAATAAGCTGGTATTTCAGCAAACTCATAATACAACTCTTGATTTCCAGTAGAATCTGCTGGATCAAAGGGATCATTCGGATTTGCTTGAGCAAATGCCATTGCAGTATTGAAAACCGCAATAAATAAGATAAACAGGCTTTTCATATTCTATCAAAAAATTAGGGCACAAACTACTACTTTTCTACCTTCGCCGCTATATGAACATCAAAAAAATGACAATGGTTGGCTCGGGAAATGTCGCTTGGCATTTTTCCACGATGTTCAAATCTGTTGGCATTGAAATTTTAGAAGTCTATTCTCGCAATCAAGAAGATGCCAAAAAGCTTTCCAAAGAGCTAAATGCAAGACATCTAGAGCAACTTGATGACATCTCCAACGAAGCAGATTTGATTGTGCTGGCTGTAAATGATGACTCGATTGAATTAGTGTCAAATCAAATTCGAACCGACGCCTTAGTTGTGCATACATCAGGCACTGCGTCGATTGAAAAACTTAGCAACAGCCGCAAAGGTGTTATTTGGTCTATCCAATCCTTGAGAAAAAATCAGGAAACAGATTATTCCAAAATTCCATTCTTGATTGAATCCAATGCAGAAAATGATTCGGCTGCTTTGGAAAATTTGATAAAAAGAATTTCACAGCAGGTATTTATTAAAAGCTCAGAAGACCGCTTAAGGGCGCACCTAGGAGCGGTGATAGCCAATAATTTTGTGAATCACTTATACTCAATTTCTCAAGAATTATTGTCAGAAGCGAAATTGCCTTTTTCAATTTTACTTCCAATTATTGAGGAAGAAACAAGAAAAGTTCATTCATTCGAACCAAAAGAAATTCAGACTGGTCCTGCCGCTCGCGGCGACCAGAACACAATAGAAAGCCACTTGAATATTATTCAAGAACCTGAGCTCAAAGAGATATACCGACTTATTTCAGATCGAATAAAAAAACTTCATCATGACCTTTAACTACAAAGAAAAACTCAAGGAAATCAAGATCTTTATTTTTGATGTTGATGGAGTATTCACTGATAATATCGTCTACTTAACAGATGATGGAAATCAAATGCGTACAGCCAATGTTCGCGACGGTTACGCCGTGCAGCTTTCAGTCAAAAAAGGTCTTCATATCGCGATCATTTCTGGAGGTAAAAATGAAGCCGTAAGAAAACGTTTTGAAATGCTTGGTGTTAAAGATATTTTTCTTGGTTCATCAGAGAAGCTTCCCATATTTCAAAAACTACTCAATGAAAATGGATTGACTACTTCGCAAGTATGTTACATGGGAGATGATGTGCCAGATTATCCAATAATGAAAGAAGTTGGACTGGCGGTTTGTCCTTCAGATGCCATTCCTGAAATCAAGCAAATCGCTCATTACATTTCTCCACTTGGTGGAGGAAAAGGTTGTGTGCGTGACATACTCGAACAAGCGCTTAAACTCAACGGAATGTGGATGGACGCGGATGGTCACATCTGGTAGTTTACGGTTTAAAAGCAGGATTATTCAAAAACTCTTCGTCAGTGAGAGTTAGCAAAAATGCGACAATGTCTTGCATTTCTTGTTCTGTCATTCTGCGAATAAAAGCAAGACGCAGCATACTAGTGCGTTATGTCTATCTTCCTATGCGCTTTAATAAATGCAGTAGGATCCAAATATCCCCTCGTATCGGCGCTATAGCCACCTCCCAAGCCATAACCAATACCATCGCGAATTTCTAAATGTAAATGGGCGTAATAAATACCTTCTGCATTTCCAATTTTACCAATCAATTGACCTTTGTTCACTTGATCACCAACTTTCACAAGCATAGTATCCATGTGAGCATATAGCGACTCCACTTTCCTCAAATTTCCTGACTCATTCCATTCATGCGCAACGCGAATCACTTTTCCCCACCCCCCATAAAACTGAACAGCTTCTGTAACGGTTCCATTTGAAACAGAATAAACAGGGTCACCGTAATCCGTATTCCCTCCTCCAGTGCCATTCCAATCGTCGCCCAAATGATTATTCTTTCCAAACTTCTGTGCGTTGTAATATCCCTTCGCATCTGGTTTTCCGACTGGGAAATCAAAACCGTCCGAAGGTTTTAATATATCAATAGAATAGGGCTTTTCATTGGCAGAATTCCCGACAAAAGACATTATAATCAATGAAAGAATAAAAGGCACTATTGCCCAGAAGATATGTTTGTTTACTAGTGGTTTCATTCTATGAGTGCTATACCCTACCTTCGCCCAAAGATAGAATAACAACATGAAGAAAATTCCATTTTTGTTCTCAATAATTGCCGCTCTAACAAGCATTTCAGCAAACGCACAATACTGGCAACAACGCGCAGATTATAAAATTGACGTATCACTAGACCATACTACTCACAAATTTGAAGGAAAGGAGTCTATTAACTACATCAATAATTCACCAGATGCAATCACGCATCTTTATTTCCACTTATATTTCAACGCCTTCCAACCAGGAAGCGCAATGGATGTCCGATCGCTTTCAATAGCAGATCCAGATCCACGTGTAGGTGATAGAATCTCGAAATTAAAACCAGAAGAATACGGCCATCAACACGCCAAATTCGTGAAAGTAAATGGTAAAACTCAAGTCTTTCAAGAAAACGAAACGATTCTAGAAGTCACGCTAGACAAGCCTCTTAACGCTGGTGCAAAAGCATTAATCGAATTGGACTTCGAAGGACAAGTTCCATTGCAAATCAGAAGATCCGGAAGAAATAATAGCGAAGGTATCGACTACAGTATGACCCAATGGTATCCGAAATTGTGTGAATACGATCGCAATGGATGGCATCCAAATCCTTATATCGGTCGTGAGTTCTATGGCAACTGGGGTAACTTTGAAGTAAATATTACACTAGATAAAAAATACACTATCGGAGGAACAGGCATTCTAACAAATCCTCTTGAAATAGGAAAAGGTTATGAAGGTTCGCAAAAAGTAAAAACTCCTGCGGGTGACAAATTGATCTGGAAATTCAAAGCAGAAAATGTGCATGACTTTGCATGGGCTGCTGACCCTGATTACAAACACACCACCGCGCAAGTTGAAAACGGACCGCTACTTCACTTCTTCTATCAAAACGATCCAACATATGGAAAAGCGTGGGAAGAAGGTCAAGATCTTGTTGTAAAAGGATTCAAATACTTGAGTGATCACTTCGGTCAATACCCATATGCTCAATACACCATTATTCAAGGTGGTGATGGTGGAATGGAATATCCAATGGCAACATTGATTACCGGAAATAGAAAAGTACCAAGTTTCGTGGGTGTTGTTCTTCACGAAGCCGCTCACTCATGGTACCAAGGTGTTCTTGCAACAAACGAAGCTCTCTATCCGTGGATGGACGAAGGCTTCACGAGCTATGCATCTAATGAGGCTTTCAATACACTTTTCGCAAATAGAATTCCTGGTGATCACAGCGATGCATATCAAGGATATTATTCAATCGTTGCTGAAGGCAAAGAAGAAGCGCTAGACACTCACGCAGATCATTACATAACCAACTACGCATATGGCACAGCATCCTATTCAAAAGGTGAAATGTATTTGGCTCAATTAGGGTATATCATCGGAAAAGAAAATCTTGACAAAGGCTTGCTAAAATATTGGGATATGTGGAAATTCAAACATCCGACTGCTGATGATTTCATCCATGTAATGGAACTTCAATCAGGAATGGTATTGGATTGGTACAACGAATATTTTGTGAACACTACCAAAACTATCGACTACAGCATCACATCCATTTCTGGCACTGCTATTAAATCAACTGTTACGCTCAAAAGAATTGGTCTAATGCCTATGCCACTAGAAGTAGAAGTGCTTTCGCGCGAGGGAAAAAGAACAATGTACTACATCCCTCTCGATCTCATGAGAGGCGAGAAGTCGAAAGAAAATTATCCGTATGAATGGAAACAACTTCCTGATTGGAAATGGGTGAGCGAAACGTACACTATTGAAATTCCAATGCCCGCAACAAATATTTTATCCATTCAAATTGATCCTTTTGAAATGATGGCAGATATTGAAAAAGAAAACAATATCATGCAACTTGAAGTAGGTGAAAATTTCAAAATGAAAAATTAAGACTAAATGTTAAACGCCTACATCCGCTTTTCGCCTCAATATGATTTTCTAATCAAACTCATCGTTGCCCTTGTGTTCACTTGTGGTCTTGGACCTCTTGTGATCACTGCACAAGGTATATTACCAATTACGCTTCAGACATTCTTCATTTTGCTTTTTTCTGTAGCTTTTGGATGGCAAATTGGCGGAATGAATACACTGCTTTACATCCTGCTTGGATTAGCGGGACTTCCAATTTTCCCCGGGTATCACGGAGGAATTGAAGAGCTCAATCCTACAGCAATTGGATTTTATTTTGGCTTTCTTGCTGCCGCATTAATCGTTGGTTTCATGGCCGAATCTGACTTCGCCAAAAAACCATTGGTACATATTTTCAACTGGATATTTGGACACATAATCATCCTTGCATTAGGAGGATTCTGGCTCAGAAAATTCCGACCAGATGATTGGTGGGAAGCAATAGAAGCTACATTTCCGGGAGGCCTTATTAAATCAGCATTCGGATTTCTCATCATGCAATTGCTGCTGCGTTTTTTCATGGGCAGAAAAGAATTTTATCACATCGAAATAAAGAAATAATGAGCACAAGTATTCTCATTCATAAAGAAAATGGTGTTGCTACATTGACACTAAATAGACCACAAGTTTTCAATAGCTTTAATCGTGAAATGGCGCTTGCACTTCAAGCTGCATTAGATGATTGCGCAGCTGATGAAACCGTTCGCGCAATAGTTATTACTGGAGAAGGAAAAGCATTTTGCGCAGGACAAGATCTTGCAGAAGTTTCTGGACCTGTTAACCCTGGATTCAAAGCGATCCTCGGAGAACATTATAATCCTATTGTTTCGCGTATCCGCTCGATTGCGAAGCCAATTATTGCTGGTGTTAACGGCGTTGCTGCAGGTGCTGGAGCTAACATCGCACTTTGCTGCGATATCGTGGTGGCAGCAGAAGGCGTTTCATTCATTCAAGCATTTTCTAAAATCGGATTAATTCCAGATTCAGGTGGAACTTATTTTCTTCCTCGATTAATTGGCTTTCAAAAAGCCTCTGCACTGATGATGCTCGGAGATAAAGTAAGCGCAACAGAAGCTGAAAGAATGGGCATGCTTTACAAAGTATTTGCAGATGACCAATTCAAAGATTCACTTCAAGCATTAGCCTCGCAAGTGGCTGCAATGCCTACGTATGGCCTAGCGCTTACAAAACAAGCATTAAACGAAGCAATGAATAATACTTTCGAAGAACAATTGCTTTTAGAAGAAAAATTACAAATCTCTGCCGGAAGTTCAAACGACTATCGCGAAGGTGTGACCGCATTCATGGAAAAACGCAAACCAACTTTCAAAGGAAACTAATGAATCTCGAAGCTCGCAAATACCCAATAGGTCATACTAAATATCACGACAAACTCAGTCCTGAATTAATCAAAGTGATGATCGCAGATATGGCAGCATTGCCCGCAGATTTGCGAACTGCAGTTGGTGCTTTAACGAAAAAACAAAAGCAGCAATCCTATAGAGAAGGCGGATGGACTGCAACGCAAATCATTCATCATATTGCAGATAGTCATGCCAACTGTCTCATTCGTTTGAAAGTGACATTGACAGAAGATCATCCTACAATTAAACCATACGATGAAAATCTATGGGCAGAACTGCCAGATTCATTGATAGAAAATTATGAACCTTCGCTGAGAATGGTTGAAGGCTTGCATGAAAGAATCTGCACAGTACTTTCATCTATGGCAGTAGAAGACTTCGAAAGAACATACTACCACCCTGGATATCAAAAGACATTCACTCTTCGCGAAATGCTTTGCCTCTATCATTGGCACGGACGTCATCACCTTGGACAAATAAGAGTTATTCTATCAGACAAATGAGCACTTGGATAGACATAGATGATCAACTGCCGGCTAACAATCAGCGCGTTTTAGCATATGTTCCTGGCAACAAAGTTTTTCTTCCTGGAAAAACCGGAGAGTTCGAATTGCGTGAAGTTATTGTTCTCCATTTTCAAGAAAATTTTTATCCAGAAGGAACCGAGAAATACGAAAAACACGGACCTCATTTCTGGCAAGGTGAAGGAAGCAGCAATCAATTTTTTATTGCTGTAACACATTGGATGCCGATGCCCGAAGCTCCTTCAGTTATTGAATAACAAGCTTGGCTGTTTTCGTTCCACATCGAACAAAATAAACGCCTCGTTCTGCTTGTAACGCGATTCTCTCCGAACGACTTGTCATTGTAAATTCTGACACCACTCTTCCCAACTCGTCGTATACTTTGACCAATGCTGGCAATTCTTCTAACGAATGCAGTTGAAGAGTTATCGTTCCATTCTTTGAAATTGGATTTGGATAAATTTCAAAACTAGTTGTCGCAACATCAGTCACATTTGTTTCCAAACTTTCAGAAACATAAACTGACAATCCTCCCCCATTCTGTCCATATACCAAATCACGAATTCCATCATTTGTAAAATCCATATATGAAACTGCACTGCGCTCTCCCTCAAGCACTCCTTCAAACGTTTCTGTGATTAAATTGAAACTGCCCAAAATATTACCTTCTATTTGATTAAAAGAATTTATCTGTCCTGTTTCACTGCCAAGCAATAGTTGCCAAAGATCATTTTCATCCTTAAAAAAGAAAGGCACGCTATATCCATTTATTCCAAGTTGATTCGTAGCCACTACATCACCAATAGTATCTTCGATCAATTGAAAATTATATTGAAATGACGTTCCAATATTTTTGAAGAAATTGATATTTCCATTTTTCTCACCAACGATTAAATCATTCAATCCATCGTTATCCAAATCGATAATTTGTGGGGTTGCAAACTGTCCCACGTCAATATTGCTATTAGAATCATCCGTTAGAATATTCTCCCATATTTGAAAGTTAGCTGCACTGCCGGACACCGCTGTATTGCGATACACATGCAGCAATCCGTCTTGATCACCAATGACTAAATCTGCATCGCCATCACCATCCAGATCACCAAAACTGGGGTAGATAGCTGTCCACAATTGACTCGGAATATCCAACCAATTATCATCTACCAATTCAAAAGAAGGAACCTCTTCAGTACCTACATTAAGGAATAATTGAAGCTTCGAAGTATAAATTGTTTCGACAGAAAAAGCTTTTCGATTTGATACTATTAAGTCTAGCAGACCATCATTATCTGCATCGAATAAAACAGGCGCACTATTGACGCCAAAGTCCATCATTTCATGTTGCAGAAAATCATCTGTTTGATATTGAAAAGAAGGCAAATCATTTTGACCCTCGTTCTTATAATACCAAACACTATTCACGTCCAATCCCTCGCTACCGACGTTTGGTGAAACCAATAAATCCTTTATTTCATCGCCATCCAAATCAAGATAATATCCCGCTGGAAAAAGAGTCATATCAACTGCCGAACTTCCGCCAAACTGAGCAGGAAAGTCGAAATATGCGAAAGCAGCACTATCCAAACCGGTAATTGAATTTTCCATCATGAAAGCCGCCATATTCGGCTCAGAAACGTCAGAAACAATCAAATCTTTAATTCCATTTTGATCCATGTCAATGCTCAACAAAATACCACCAGTGTGAAGTCTATCCGATGTTTGAATTCCTTGTGGATCAACAACGTTAAATGTGCACTCAGCTTCAGATCCGGTGTAGATCGCAAAGCTTTCTGGACTTTCACTAAACATTCCATAACAGCGATTAGCACAGATGTATTCAGGAACCGCACAATTGCCATTTTCTACAGCCATATTTTTAAAAAAATATATGGTAGTGCTGTATTCAGTAAATGTAAAAACATCAATATCTCCATCATCATCATAATCCACAAAGCTCGGCATGTCAGGAGAAATTGTATAGACAGGAGCGTTGAATGGATTGTTGTTGAATTGATATGATGCAGGCACCAAATCATTGGTTGAACTATACGGCATCAACTGAAATCCTAAACCATTTTCAGGAGTATAGGTGTTCAGATAAATTTTAAATCCACTTTGAGAATTAGCGGCCAGATCTTTTAAGCCATCGCAATTGAAATCACGCGCCACAACCCAGTTTACCAAATCATCTGGAAAAGCATCGTTATACTCTCGGGTATATCGATACTGCGTTGCACCTTCTTTTATGAACGTTAGAAGTCTATTGCCCGAGCGATCAAAAACAAAGAGATCCTCGACACCATCCATATCAATATCCATAGCGCTAAACTGAGGAGAATTCAATCCGCCAGCCCATGGATTGTCCAACATTTCACCCTCCACCAATACATCAATATTATACTCTCTCTGAAGAGTCTGTGCCTTCGAATCAAACGTAATTCCGAGTGTTATTGCCAATATGAATAGAACAAACCTTTGCTTTTTCATCGAACCTATTTTGGGTTGTGTTAACTTCGCCACATGCAAATTAAGGAAACCTTCGCCATTCTTTGCACCGTTTTGGTGCTTTCGGCATGCAATACTACTACAGACCAAAAGTCGAATACCCCAAAACCTGCTGCAGATACTACTAAGTTCAACCCGAACAGAACATTAGAAAGAGAGCGAGCAAAAAGAAATCAGCCTTACAACAAAGAGTCTGCTTACCGCTACATCGAGACTAGTCCTGAAACCAACATGTGGGCTGCAATGGTAAAAAGTTCGAAATGGGCGAAAGACGTAGTGAATGGAACCTATACCATTCTTACGCCAACAAATGACGTACTAAAAGCATGGGACCCAGCAAAACTTAAAGTAGTGCGCGACCCAGCTAATCAAAAAGCAATTGATAATCTTATTGGCAATCACATCATTTTAACTCCCATTACAGTCGAGAAAATGGGAGATGTTAAAGAAGTAGAAACCATTTCTGGAAAGAATCTAAAAGTTCAACCCGGAGCACAAAATATCGGAGGAGGCATTTACATGCTCAACCAAATTTTCACCAAACAAGGTTCTGTGGTATTGATGTCGAAGATTATTGAGAATTAGAATACATAGCCAACTCGAAGCCACGCGTCTCCCGCGAGTCCTAAATCATTTCCAAAATTTCCGGTGTGAAATAAGCTATTTGTTATTGTATATGTGTTAGCTGTGTAACTCCCATCCCACAAAGATTCTTGTGTTGTATACGTAAATTCATTCACAAATACATATCCTAAGGCTACACCAACATCAACTGTAACTCTGCTGCCAAAGACCCACTGCTTGCCTAGTCCTAGCATAATACTGCCACCAACTACATTTTCATTTTGGGTCTTTTCAGCGCTGCCTGTGCTAGTTTGTTCCCAGTAATCATAATCGAAATTATAGACTTCAAAACCTAATTTAGCTTGTGCATACAAGCCTGAAAAATTGTTATTGTAAAACGTATTTTTCTCCCTGATTTCTTGCCCCTTATAAAACCTCACTCCGCCAGAAAAGAATACTCCCAAGCCCTTATTGTCGGCGTATTTATTGGCATTTACACCAATGATCCCGACCTCCGAAACACAAGACATTCTCTTCGAAAAAACACGTTCGTATTCAAAATCCAAATGTCCTGTCATTGGAGAAAATGGAGAAACCTTTAGAATATTCTTCCGATTAATTGCAGCAGCATCCACATCTGTACTCAGAGAGTTGACATGATTAGAGTACTTAGTGATTTTTCCATTTGCAAATTTGATATAGGCAATCTTATCAACTGCTATAATATACAACGGTCCTGACTGACTATCCCAATCATAGTACTTAATCTCAAAATCCGAGATTTCGGTAATTTTAGCTTCAACTTTTGTAGAATCTGTTTTTACAATTAAATCCTGAGCAGAAATGCCAAAAGAGGCTGCTATCAGAGTGATAAATAATAATAGGTGTTTCATATCATTCAGGCTTTAAGTATTTTGGAATTTCACTTTACAATCCAAAGATAAATAAACTATTCAATAGAAAAATCCGAAAACATCAAACAATAATTCCTTCGTTTAAGGGTTGCTTCTATGTTTAGTATCTTCGCCTCGAATTACACCAATAGCCCTTCAATTATGCAAAACCTTTCACTTTTATTCCTTGCTTTAGCAGCATTCATTCTGCTTCTAGTGCTCGTAAACCGAATGTTTACTGCATGGTTGCAATTCAAAGAGCGCTCTTGGATGTTTACAATCAAAGCCGACAATAATAAAGCAATGAGCAGCGTGCGCATCCCTGCTTATGAAAGACTTGTAATAATGCTTGAAAGAATTGCTCCATCGAGCTTGGTAATGCGCCAAAGCATCGCATCTGTTAGTGCAGGATCCCTGCAACTAGAACTTATAAGAAGTGTACGCGAAGAATTCGAACACAATGTTTCCCTTCAAATTTATGTTTCTAACGAAACTTGGGAAATTGTAAAAGATGCCAAAGAAGAAGTACTCGAAATAATCAAAGAAGCGTATACCCGAGTTACTCCCGTAAGCAACGGCATGGATCTAAGTCGCGAAATTTTCAAACTAGAAGCTGCAGTTGGCAATGCAAAAATCCGCAAAGCCATCGAAGCAATCAAATCAGAACTTTAATTCCCCTTTATCAAGGTTCTTACTATCGGATTTGCGCCAAAGTAATATGGCCACTCCGCCAACTCATTCATTGGACGAGTAATCACAATATTGGCCAATTTACCGGGTGTAATAGTTCCAAGAATATCCGAAACACCCATTGCATAAGCACCATTAATCGTGCTCGCTGCCATCGCCTCTTCTGGTGTCATTCCCATGTGAATGCAAGCCAAACTCATCACCAAGTTCATATTCCCCGAAGGACAAGAGCCCGGATTGTAATCGGTTGCTAATGCGAGCGGCAACCCTCTATCTATAATTGCCCTACCCGGAGCATATGGAATCTTGATGAAAAGAGAACAGCCCGGTAATCCCACAGGAATACAAGTGCTATTCACCAAAACCTCATAATCTCCTTCACTCATTACCTCTAAGTGGTCAACGCTCAAAGCTCCTGAATCAACAGAAGCCTTTACCCCACCGATACTATTAAACTGGTTGACGTGCACTTTCGGCACCAAACCATGCTTTGTTCCCGCTTCCAAAATGCGAAGCGTATCATCTACACTGAAATAATTCTCTTCACAAAAAACATCGATATAGTCCGCCAATCCTTGCTTTGCGACTTCAGGTATCATTTCATCAATGATCAACTTGATGTAACCTGCTTTATCATTTTTATAATCTGCAGGATAAGCATGCGCACCTAGGAATGTGGACTTAATAGTCATTGGACTCTCTTCCTTCAATCGTTGAATGACGCGGAGCATTTTCAATTCTGCTTCAACGCTCAATCCATATCCACTCTTAATTTCAATTGCTCCCGTTCCTGTCGACTTCACCTCCTCCAATCTCGTAAAAGCTGATTCAAATAAAGCTTGCTCATCAGCTGAAGCTAGTTTTGCGGCTGAATTCAAAATTCCCCCGCCCCTAGCCGCGATCTCTTCGTAAGTCAGGCCTTTTATTCTATCACTAAACTCTCCAGCGCGGGCAGCCGCATAAACAATGTGCGTATGCGAATCACAAAACGCCGGCGCCACCCATCCTCCATCTGCATCTATCACCTCCAAATCACGCCAATCGCTTATCCCTGGCCAATCCTGCATCTTTCCATAATCCGCTATCAATCCATCTTCGATAGCCAACCATGCATCATTCAGAATAGGCAATTGCCCCATCTCCGCACCGCACAACTTCGTTGGTGCAGCGTCAAAGACACCCACCAATCCCTTGATATTTTTAATGAGAATTTTCATACGGGCGCAAGTTAGATTTCTTTTCAAACTTATACCTACCTTAGACAGGATTTCTTTTCAAATTACAATATTTGCATTATGGCTGCAAACACTTTCGGAACCCTATTCAGACTTACTACTTTCGGCGAATCACATGGCCCAGCCATCGGTGGAATCGTCGACGGCTGCCCTGCAGGTATTCCTTTCGACATAGAATTTATCCAATCAGAACTCGACCGCAGAAAACCAGGACAAAGTCATATCACCACTCCTCGAACTGAAGACGATCAAGTTGAAATTCTCTCTGGAGTATTTGATGGCAAAACCACAGGAACGCCTATAGGCTTTGTTATAAAAAATAAGGACCAAATCAGTAAAGATTACGATGGAATAAAAGACATCTACCGCCCCGGTCATGCCGACTACACGTACGATGCAAAATATGGTCATCGCGATCACCGCGGCAGCGGCAGAGCTTCGGCGCGTGAAACTGCTTCGCGTGTTGTTGGCGGCGCAATAGCCAAAATGATACTTCACCGCATGGGAATTGACGTCATCGCCTATGTGAGTCGAGTACATAAAATTGAAACCACCAAAACATACAAAGACCTCAATCTTTCCAAAATTGAAGAATCCATCATCCGATGCCCCGATGAAGAAGTGGCAGTGGAAATGATCAACCTCATCGAATTCACAAGACAAGAAGGAGATTCCCTTGGTGGCACTATAACCTGCGTTTGCAAAGAAGTTCCAGCCGGACTGGGAGAACCTGTATTCGACAAACTCAATGCTACATTAGGACATGCCATGCTTAGCATTAATGCTGTAAAAGGTTTTGAAATTGGAGATGGTTTCGCTAGCACGTACAGAAAAGGCAGCGAACACAATGACAGCATTCGTGAAGGTGCAGCTAGTAATCATGATGGTGGAATTCAAGGAGGAATATCCAATGGAAAAGACATCGTATTCAACGTTGCCTTCAAACCTGTTTCTACAATATCAAAAACACAGACCACGACAAATAAAGACGGACAACATGTGGATTTCAGTGCCGAAGGTCGTCATGACCCTTGCGTATTGCCCCGCGCTGTGCCAATCGTGGAAGCCATGGCGGCTCTTGTACTAATTGACGCCCTCTTGTTACAAAACACACAAAATATCTTAAAGAAACAATAAGTCAGTAGTTTTACTTTTACAGACGTAAATATCCATCCTTCAAATGAAAAAATTTCTCAAGATTACTGGCATTTCTATAGGAGTAATATTCCTTTTACTACTTGTACTTCCTTTCGTTTTCAAAGGCAAAATAGTTGAAGCCGTGAAAACTGCTGCCAACGATAATCTGAATGCTGTGGTCAACTTCGATGACGTGAGCTTGTCGCTCATTCGCAACTTCCCAAACTTGCGATTGAGCATAGACAATTTTTCTGTAAAAAATAATACCGCTCCATTCGATAGCGTGCAACTCGCTAAAATAGGAAACCTCGTTGCAGTAGTGGATATCATGAGCGTTTTCTCTGAAGAAATTCAAATTAAAAAAATCGGCATCGTTGATCCAGTATTCGATGTTCGCGTTACTCCTGACGGAATCGCCAACTACGATATCGCAAAACCAGATACAGCTGCTGTGGTAGAACCAGAAACCACAGGCGAAGCAAGCACTTTCAAAATGAAATTGAAAGAATACTATATCGAAAACGGAAATATCAGTTACAACGATCAAAGCATGCCAATGCTTATGAAATTAGAAGGCTTCAATCACGAAGGTTCTGGCGATTTCACAGCGGATGTATTCAAATTGGTAACCACTTCGAATGCTACCAAGACTACATTTTGGTTTGATGGTGTAACATACATCAACGAAGCAAAAACAGATATCAAAGTTGATCTTGAAATGGACATGGCGAATATGAAGTTCACCATTTCGAATAATGAAATTAAACTCAACGAATTGTATCTCGAAGCTGGTGGATGGGTTTCGATGCCAGCAGAAGATATCGATATGGATATTTCTTTCAAAGCAACAAAAACAGATTTCAAAAATCTGCTCTCAATGGTTCCTGCTGAATTTGCAAAAGACATCAATGGTGTTGATGCATCCGGCAACATGGGCTTGGATGGATATGTAAGAGGAAAATACAACGATGCTAGCATGCCTGGCATTGGTCTAAATCTTTTTGTAGAAAATGGTCGTTTCAAATATCCTGACCTTCCGAAGAGTGTAGAAAATATTCAAGTGAAAGCAGCGATTGTCGCTGATATGAATGTGATGGATAATACCACAGTGGACGTCGACAAATTCCACATGGAGATGGCCAGCAGTCCTATCGACATGACACTTCACCTTCGCACTCCAGAGAGCGATCCAAACATTGATTTTGCTTGTAAAGCTTTTGTCAATCTAGACAATGTAAAAGAATTTATTCCTGTTGAAAAAGGCGAAGAAGTGCACGGACAAATTGATGCAGACGTAAAACTAAAAGGTAAAATGAGTTCGGTTGATGCCGGTCGTTACGAAGAGTTTTATGCAGCAGGTAAAATTGACATTAAGAATGTGCTTTTCAAAAGCGATTCACTTCCTTATGATTTGAATGTGAATACAGCTAACTTCGCTTTCAGTCCTGCATTTGTTGACTTGTCAAATTTCTCTGCAAACATTGGCAGAAGCGACATTGCTGCGAATGGTAAAATCGAAAACTATCTTGCTTACGCACTTCAAGACTCATTGCTTACAGGTAAATTCAATGTGAATTCAAACCTTCTTGACTTGAATGAATTCATGTCAGATGATGCAGCAGGAACAACTACAACAACAGAACAAGCAAGCACAGAGCAAACACCTGCAGCTACAACTGAAGCTTCTGGTCCAATCGAATTGCCAGGCAATATTGATTTCGAATTGAATTCATCATTTGCAAAAATGATTTACGAGACAACAGAAATCACCAATGTAAAAGGAGGAATTACATTGCGTGATAAGATTGCCACATTGAGCAATCTTGCGATGAATGTCCTTGATGGTTCTGTGATTATGAGCGGCAATTACAACGCACAAAATCTTGCAGCTCCTAAAATGGACTTCATGTTTGATATCAAAAACATGGACATCAATAAAGCTGCAAATCAATTCAACACGATAGACAAACTTGCACCTGTCGCAAAATCATGCACAGGAAAGTTCACTACGAAAATGAACATCAAATCAATGCTTGATCAAGCAATGATGCCTATCAACCCAACGGTGAATGGTGCAGGTTCACTTTCGACGATGGGAATTCAAATTAAAGATTTTGCACCACTTGTAAAATTTGCAGAGAAAGTAAACTTGGATAAATTGAAAAATCCAAAACTCTCAGACGTGAATGTTTCTTTTAAAATAAAGGATGGTCAAGTCAACGTAGATCCATTCGTAGTGAAGTTGGATGATATGCCAGCGAAAGTTTCTGGTTACACCACACTCGATCAACAAATCAACTACAACGTTGAGATGGACGTACCATTCGACAAGTTCCCATCCAACTTGGTAAATCAAGCAGGAAGCTTCATTGGTGACTTGAATAAAAAACTAGGCACCAATATGAGCGTTGGTAATAAAGTGAATGTCATTGCAGTTATTACTGGAACAATCACTGATCCTAAAGTTGGTGTAACGAGCAAAGCATTGGGCGCAGACGCAGTTCAAAGCCTCAAGGATCAAGCGGTGACAGCAATCAAGCAAGAAGTAATTCAACAGGCAACAAACTTGAAAAATGAAGCCTTAGAAAAAGCCATTGCAGAAAAAGCTCGTTTAGTAGCAGAAGCGCAAAAGCAAGCAGAGAATTTGAAATCAGAAGCACAGAAAGCGGCACAAAAAGTAAAAGACGAAGCATACAAGTTGGCTGATCAAACAGAGAAATCTGCAAAGAATCCACTTGAAAAAGCAGCGAAGAAACTCGCGGCAGAAAAGATGCGCAAAGCAGCTGATGAAGCATATACGAAGTCTATCAACGAAGCAAATAACCGTGCAGACAAGGTGGTAGTAGATGCAAGTGTAAAAGGTGACAAGATGATTGCCGATGCCAACGCTGCCGGGGATAAGCAGATTGATAAAGCGAAGTAGGCTGTTGGCTATTGGCTGTTGGCTTTTAGCTATTGGCTAAATGCTATAGGCCTTAAGCCAAGCCCTGAAGGGGCGCATTACGGTAGCCCCGAAGGGGCGCATTATGGTAGCCCCGTAGGGGCGTAATATATTTGCCCCATTGGGGTGTATATCAGTTATAAAATGAAAAAAATTTTAATCCTGCCTTTGTTGATGATTACCCTGAGCTCCGTGGCTCAGATTGATACCGCTTATCTCCCACCTTTTGCCTATCTAACCTATGATAAGCAAGAATGGGAAATGAGGGATTCCGAAAATGATAAATACTCTAGTGTTCGTCTAGAGGGCAAAATCGATAAAGGTTTTGAATTGAAGATACGTTTGAACCTTGGCGATACTCTCATTACCAAAGAAAATCTGCTTGCTAAACTCGAGTCTCGCGCTCCCTATGGAAGTAAGATGGTTTTGCAAAGTTTCGATGAAATGGGAGATTATTACCTCGGTGTATTCAGCTTTTCACAAGATGAATGTTCTCGAAATGACATCCCAGCTATGTTTAAATCGATGAAGTTCCGGGCAGCGTTTCGAATTATTGATAATACGAATCTTCTTTCTATTGAAATTGACGATGATTCATTCTTTTTTCCTGAAGAAACACAGACCATGAAAATTCAAAATATCGTGAATTCCATGCGTGTTGTGACTCCTTCAGAAATGGATAAGCTAATGAACCTACCATTGACAAAAGAAAAAGCTGAAGCATTAGTCAAGCATACCTATACTAAATCCTACAAAGAGAGTTTCGACTTCAATCTTTCTAAACGAAAATGCTTTGACGATTCCTATTTTGCGGATGAGTTGAGTGATTTTTTAGATTACACTCAAATTGATTCATTGCTCAATTTTGGTTCCGATAGCACATTGTGTAATCTTGTTGCAAAACATCAAGCCGAATTGGACTCTTCATCGTGTGCCCAAGAAATGCGAGGAAAAGTGAACATTGGGTTCACTTATGCTGAAAGAAAAGAACTACTTCAAAGAGCCCGAAACGAATCATTTACTTTAGAAGAATATCTGGACTTTCAACTGGGAGAAACACAAGAAGGACCTATTCAACGATTGAAAGATTATTCCTATCAAAATTCTGATTATAGTGATAATGATAAATATGAAGATATAATTCAAAAGCTATTCGCCAAAAAGTATACACCAGAAAACGATATACATGATTTGTCATTTCAGTTATTAGGAGATCATAAGTACTTACTGAAGGTTCACAGCACGAGACAAGATTCTATTTATGAGTCATTGTACTTTCATCTCGAAAAAAAATCAAACACTTATGAAGTTAACAGGATACTTTTCCCTTCCGATCAATCTTCAACATGGAATAGACACAAGGGCAGAAACAACGACTCACCATACATCGATGAAGAAGAATTGGTTATTTTGCTTCCTTTGTGGGATATACAAACTCAAATTGAGCCTAGTCCGAAAAAACAGTTGATCACTTTGTATGATTCTCGGACCAATTTCGGATCATTCCCTTCTTATATCAGCATTGGCAATACAAAAGACATCAAGTGGATTCCTGTGACACCCGTAACTTTAGATTCGACTAAATTTCTTATTGTCCGAAAAAGTTCAACTGACCAATTCAACGAATATGAGCATGATTACACCAAACTTCTCTGGGAGGAATTTGGAGTTGCTTCTGAAAAAGAACGTCTCAACGAATTCTTTAAATTGGAATATCATATAAGCATTGATTCTGCCATTGCGCTCAAAAACAATCCAGCCATAAGATTTAACGACGACTATACTATTCCGGATTTCGAAATCCGTGCTTTCATAGAACGAAACACCAATGCAAACTATATTATTTGCCAAGAACAAGGCTTCGGAGACATCAATAAGGATGGGCGCGAAGACATTTATAGCATCCTTATTAGCAATGGAAAAGTGCTTGATGCAAAAGCATACCTGATGAAAGAAAATTCATACGAAATAATCGGAATGAAAGAAGTAGTGAAACACCTTAAAAACAATACGGGATTCAAAAACATGATCCTAAAATCCCAAATCGGAAATCAGAACAAAAACCAAATCGACAGCGCATCAGATTTGTACGATTTGAATCAGGAGTAGTTCTTTTGGGCTATTGGCTGTTGGCTATTGGCTTTAAGCTATAGGCCTTAAGCCAAGCCCTGAAGGGGCGCAGGGCAATATTGCTTGCACGCTGTTAGCGGTATGTACATTTAAACATCTAGGTTAAATTTTTCAATGTTAAATTCTAAGGTGTAATCTTCATCAAGATTCTCAACATCTTGTAATTCTAATTTCAATGTCCGATAAAACTTTCGCTCAGGATTAATTCCCACAGTGAATGTTTCATTTTTTATCAATGTGTTTAAATGAAAAACCGGTTGAACTTGGTAAGGGTCAACCAGTAAATGTATAGGAAACTGATTTTTTCTTTCATCAATGAAGCATCCTTGTTGGTCATCGAAAACAACATATTTCAGCTCAGCGGTTAGTTTAACCTTTGAAATGAAATTAGTCCATTCGTTTTCAAAATTCTTTTGGGATGTTACGAAAGCACTATGTATCAGTAAAGAGCTGTCTTCAGAATTCAACTTGAATTCCAATTCAGGATTTTCTTTATTTAGTTTAATTTGTTCCAATCTTATATTGTGTTTTTATTTTATTACAGCTAACGTTTTGCAGCTACCCGAAGGTGGCGATTTAGAAGCACTTCACTGTCAACCAAGCACGAATTTTGATAGAAGCACAAAGCTTGATTTAACCACTGAATCGCCACTTTTGGGTAGGTGCTGTTATGGGCTGGTTTCATTTCTTAATTACTTTTATAACTTGTTTCAAATTCCCTCCGAT
>CALRZB010000007.1:0-25728 GCA_943372555.1 Chryseobacterium gleum
GAAAGGTTACTGATTTGGTTGAAAAAGAAATGACCATTCAGGTTTTTAAGAACGAAGAATAATTAGTAAAAAATAAACGCATGGCTCAAGAACTACAGGTGAAAACAATGGCTGAATGCCTGGCCTCTGGCGAGGTTCCTGAAATTCTATTTTGGGTAGGATGTGCTGGAAGCTTTGATGATCGAGCAAAAAAAATCACCAAGGCTATCGCTAAAATCCTTACGCATTGCAATATCTCTTTCGCCATTTTAGGTGAAGAAGAAATGTGTTCAGGTGATCCCGCAAAAAGAGCAGGAAATGAATTCTTGTTCCAAATGACGGCCATGCAAAACATTCAAATCCTTCAAGGATATGAAGTGAAAAAAATCGTGACTGGCTGTCCTCATTGTTTCAATACCTTGAAAAATGAATACCCAGAATTGGGTGGTAATTTCGAAGTAGTGCATCACACTGAACTGATCAACTCATTGATTAGTGAAGGCAGAATCACCATGAAAGACGGTGGTGAATTCAAGGGCAAGCGCATTACATTCCACGATCCTTGCTATCTTGGACGTGGTAACAATGTTTATGAAGCACCAAGAGAATTGCTCACTAAATTGGACGGTGAATTAGTTGAAATGAAACGTTCACGTGCCAACGGATTATGCTGCGGTGCAGGCGGTGCACAGATGTTTAAAGAAGCTGAACCTGGAAATAAAGAAGTGAACGTAGAGCGCACAGAAGATGCTCTCGAAGTTGCTCCACAAATTATTGCAACAGGCTGTCCATTCTGCAATACCATGATGACCGACGGTGTAAAGCACTTTGAAAAAGAAGCCGAAATCGTCGTTCAAGATATCGCGGAGCTAATCGCAAAGGCTGCAGATTTGTAATAGTGAGACAGTTAGACAGTGTGGCGGTGAGACAGTAAGACAGTGTGGCGGTTAGACAGTGTGGCTGTGAAACAGTTTTATAATACAGAGTTAGAAATCCGGAATTAGGAATCAGGAATCAGGAATCCGGAATCCGGAATCCGGAATTAGGAATTAGAAATCAGGAATTAGGAATAAAAAATCAAATAGCATGGGATTACTTGATGGAAAAGTGGCGATTATAACTGGTGCTTCTCGAGGCATTGGAAAAGGTATTGCCGAAAAATTCATTGCAGAAGGTGCAACAGTTGTTTTCACTTATGCATCATCTGAAGAAAAAGCGCGCGCGCTTGAAGCTGAACTTACAGCTAACGGCGGGAAAGCAAAAGGCTACAAAAGCGATGCATCTGACTTCAATGCTGCTAATGCTCTTATTGACGAAGTAGTTAAAGAATTTGGAACAGTAGATATTCTTGTGAATAATGCTGGTATCACCCGCGACAATCTTCTTATGAGAATGAGCGAAGAACAATGGGATGAAATCATGACAGTTAATTTGAAATCAGTTTTCAATTTAACTAAAGCTGTTATTCGTCCAATGCTTAAAGCAAAGGCTGGATCTATCATCAACATGTCATCTGTAGTTGGTGTGAAAGGAAACGCTGGTCAAGCAAACTACGCTGCTTCGAAAGCAGGTATTATCGGCTTTACAAAAAGTGTTGCTGCAGAACTTGGTTCTCGCAACATCCGTTGCAATGCCATTGCTCCTGGATTTATCGAAACAGAAATGACCGGTGCATTGGATGAAAAAGTTGTTCAGCAATGGAGAGAAACTATTCCTTTGAAAAGAGGTGGTTCGACGGAAGATATTGCTAACGCAACAGTATTTCTTGCTTCAAATATGAGTTCTTATATCACAGGACAGACACTACATGTTTGTGGTGGTATGTTGATGTAATGCAACTATGACAATACTTACAGAATACCCAAAGTGGTTTATCCTGCTTTGTTTACTAGCCGCCGCATTATACGCGGGGGCTTTGTATTTCAGAGATAAATTCAATCGCACTTATGGCAATCGTCTCGCGACTGTCTTGGGTATTTTGCGTTTTGTTGCTACAGCTACTTTGGCATTTTTCGTTCTCAAACCGTTGATCAAAACGATTAAACGTGATGTAGAAAAGCCAATCATTGTTATCGCACAAGACAATTCTGAATCCCTCACCATTTCAGGAGATTCCGCATTATACAAAGGAGCATATCTTGAAAGTCTTAAAGCACTTCAACAAGAACTTGGAGAAAACTACGACGTCAAAGGATATACTTTCGGAAGTGAAGTACACGAAGGATTGGACAGTATTTCTTACACAGAAAAACAAACTGATTTCACCAATCTTTTAGAAGAAATAAATACGCGTTACAGCGGTCGAAATCTCGGAGCAATTATCATTGGATCAGATGGCCTCTACAATAAGGGCAGCAATCCTATTTATGGGTACAGCAAATTAAATGCGCCGGTTTACACTATTGCTCTCGGAGACACTACCGTGCACCGCGATGTATTGCTATCCGAAGTTGCCGCGAACAGACTAGCCTATTTGAATAATCGCTTTCCAATTAGTATCACTGTTGAAGGAAGAAAAGCAAGCGGTGAGACTGTGCAGTTGACAGTATCGCATAAAGGCAATGTGGTCTATTCAGAGAACATCACATTCACTGGAGAACGTTTTTTCAAAACAATTGAATTAACACAGGAAGCGAAAACTGTTGGACTTCAGAAATACACCGTTTCAGTAAGTTCTGTGAGCAATGAAATTACGTTATCAAACAATCGTAGAGATGTTTTCATCGACGTGCTTGACAGTCGCCAAAAAGTTTTGATACTCGCAAGTTCACCTCACCCAGATATAAATGCACTTGGTTCTTCGCTTTCAGAAAATGACAGTTACTCCGTCGAAATAAAATTAGCGAATGAGTTCAATGGAAATCTGAATGAATACAATCTTGTTATTTTCCATCAGATGCCCGCTTTGGGAGGTGTAGGTTTAACGCAGGTGAGAAACACTTTGGATGCGAAGATTCCTACTCTTTTTATTTGGGGAGCGAATACAGATTTCCGAGCTTTCAACGATTTACAATTAGGATTTTCGCTTGGAGATTACCGCAACGCCAACACGGATATCAATGGCGCAGTTTCGGAAGGATTCACATTATTCCAACTGCAACCTAACACGATAGAAATGGTTCGCTCCATGCCGCCACTAGCTGTGCCATTTGGCGACTTCCAATACAGTTCCGGCATAAACACGTTCGTGAGACAGCAAGTGGGTCAAATCGCCACCACAAAACCTCTTATTGCATTCAACAAAGCCAACGACAATAAAGTGGGATTGATTGCCGGTGAAGGATTGTGGAGATGGAGAATAAATTCATTCCGACAATTTGAGTCTCACGAAGCATTTAATGAGCTTACCACAAAGGTGGTTCAATACCTCGCTGCGAAAGAAGACAAGTCATTGTTTAGAGTAAATGGGGCTAAAGATTTCCCAGAAAATACGCCTATCATATTTGATGCAGAATTATACAATGCATCCTACGAACCTATTGTAGACAAAGACATTCAGATGATTATCAGAAATGAAGAAGGCGCTGAATTCAACTATTCATTCTCTCCCGCAAATGGTCGATATAAGCTGAATGCAGGAAGTCTTCCTGTTGGGAATTATTCTTACTCAGCAACAACGTTAAGCGAAGGAAAAACGCTTAAAGAAACAGGAGAATTTAGTGTAAGCGCATTGCAATTGGAATTGACAAACACCATTGCAGATCATAGATTATTAAATCAATTTGCCACAGAAAATGGCGGCGAAATGGTATATCCAAATGCTGTTTCTAGTCTTGCAGAAAAGATTAAGAATCGTCAGGATATTGTTTCTGTTTCTTACGAGAATAAGCAGCTCAACGACCTCATCAATTTCCGCTGGATCCTCGCCCTCATCATCGGACTTCTTTCTCTAGAATGGCTGCTGAGAAAGCGCGCGGGAACTTATTGAAGTGTGAAGTGTGAGGCTTGAAGTGTGAAGTAGATTTACTTCAAAGTCCTAATTTTTATTCTACCCGAGGAGGGCACTAAAATCTAAATCCTTGTTGGGTATCTAACAGAAGAATTTAAAAATTGGATGTCGCAAAATGCGATATCCAATACTATCAAAATGGGAATTCGCAAGAAACCTGCTGCATTTACCGAATTTGGCGTGGCAATGGTTCCCACATCTCCCACTAAAGCCTTTTGACAAGCGAAGGTTGAAGTGTGAAATATATTTTACTTCATACATCAAACTTCATACTTCTAATGCTTAAAGAAATAGTAAACCAACTTAATATATTCGTTGTTGGTGGTTACTAATCCCTCTTCAGATTTCCACCAGTTGTTTGGATCAAAATCTTCGCTGGGGGCGCTGTGGAATAAAATGGTTATTCCATTCTCTTCAAAAAGCTCCTGAAACACCCATCTGACGCGGCGAAGATGATAGCTACTTGAGATGACAGAAATTTTATGGATATTGTTATTTTTACAATAACTCAATGCTTCTTGCGCTTCTTCAAACGTCGAAGTGCCCTTCGACATCGCGATTATATTATCAGTCGAAACACCTTTTTTCACCATAAAATGTTTGGTCAATTCAGCCTCAAACATCGTTGTGTCAAGAGCTGTAATTTGCATGGGTTGATTACCTCCAGTGGTGATGAATTTTTGGTTGGGAAACTTCTTTGAAATTTCCACTGCAGCCAATCCTCTCTCAAAACTATTTCCTCCAAGTACAAAAGCCATTTCTGTTTCTTGCAATTCATCTTCTGCTACAAGGTAATTACCAAAGCCCCGAAGAATAGGGTTTCTAAAGAGAAATAGAATTACAAAAAACAACAACCAATACGTTGTTCTTCTGACCCATTTTTTATCCCAATATTTTTTCATAGCAACAAATTATACTGCCTTCACCCAAGGAGCGAGGTAGGAGTGTAAATCTAAATCTTCGCGACAGAAACCAATCTTCGCTAATGCATTTTTTGCATTCACCAAACTGTTCCATTCAACGTCATAACCATTGTTCCAAATCGTATCTTCCAACCAAGCACTCGCTTCATTTTCATTCATATCAAATCGTGAAGTAAGTTTTCTAATACTTTTCGGATTCTGTTTGAAATCAATGCATTCAGGAATCATCATGTCTAATGTTCCCTTGATGAGTTCGCCTTTTTCCTCCAAAGCTTGAGCACTCGCCACAATCAAGAAACCAGACCAAGGCGCATGAAACTGTCCTATTTCGCGCAGTTGACCTGTTTTCACGAAAGGACGAGTCATAAATTTTTCCCAATAAAAGACATCACTTTGTAAAGCTTCGAGCGAATCGAGCGCACCATGCAAGCTGTTGACGATTACAAATTTATCTTGAGCAATTGCGATCTCTCGTTGATCGGCATGAATCATCGCCATCAAATGAGACCCGCTTCCGAAGCGAGATACAGCGTAATTGAGTTCGTGTTGTTGACGCAGATCATGCAAACTATTTTGCACACCCGTATAAATTCCCCACACGAGTGGAGATTGAATATAAGTGCGAACAATACCCGCTTCAAGTCCAGAGTTAATCGCAGACACAAATCCTTCGGTAAGCAGAATAGCCATATCCAAGTCACCACGCTTCAACGCCGCCGTCATCGCTCCCGTTCCACCAGCATAGAACGACCATTCCAAAGGAATTTCCGCCCGGTCAAACAACCCTTTTTCCAAAGCAAGTTGCCAAGGCAAGTTGAAGTGTTCCGGCACACCGCCGATTTTGAGTGGGATCATAGGGCAAAGATACTTAACGCTGGGGGTGCTTTCGTTCTCTTCATCAACCTATCTCGGCCCAGCGGTGTACCCTTGCAGCTCGCTTCGCTCCCTTTCAGGGGTGTACCGCGCTTGTGCGCGGGTGTACCCTCCGGGGCGCTTCGCTTCCCGTCGGGGTGTAACGCGCTCGTGCGCGTGTCTTGAACAACAGTTCGCTTCGCTCACTTTATTTGCTCACTTCGTTCCTTCGCTCGCTGCGCTTGCTAACTGCGCTTGCTCACTTCGTTCGCATAAAGTTGTATAATTTATTCCTTTTTTATGCCGCATTCGTGTTTCAATTTTGAAGTCTAAATTGAAAACTATGCAACAATTAAAAGTACTTGACCTTAGCAAATTATTGGCTATCGAGACATTGAAATGGCGGAAGGCGTTGGTTGAATTGGGATATCATGAAATTGCGGTGCAGCTGTCAAAAAGTGGAACCTCTGTAGGTGCAAACATCAGCGAAGCCCAAAAACCCGAAAGCCGAAAAGACTTCATCCACAAAATACGTATAGCACAAAAGGAACTAGAAGAAACAAAATTCTGGCTGCAATCCGCAACAAATAGCGGACTAATAAAGCCAACACCCGAATCCAAACTCATCATTAGGCTCCTAACATCAAAACTCAAAAAAATAATCCTCACAGCCAAAAGAAACGAAGCAGCAACGCGAACGAAGTAAGCAAGCGAAGCAAGCGAACGAAGTGAGCGAAGCGAACAGGCAAGCGAGCGAAGTGAGCGAATAGGCAAAAACACGAGCCAAAGGCGAGTTACACACGCGCAAAAGCGCGTTACACCCCGAAGGGAAGCGAAGCGACCCGAAGGGTACACCCTCGCCTTTGGCGAGGTACACCCCCGAAGGGGAATTTTCATATCTTTGCAAAACCTGAACAAGTTCTGCCTATGAGTGAAGATGATCGCGACCAGCATGCCGCAGAGGAATTGGTGAACAGATATGAGAAAATGCTGGCCCTAAACGAGTCTTACTATTTTGATATTGATGAATTTGAAGAGATCATAGACTTCTATTGTGAGGTCAACAAATTCAATCATGCTGTACACGTAATCAATTACGCATATACCCTTTTCCCTGAAAATACGACCCTTATGCTGCGCGAATGTCAAATTCTTGCAGGAATGGGACGCCTTACTAAGGCCCTTTCGCGATTAAAAAACCTAGAGAAATTCGAACCTGGCAACCAAGAGGTCATCCTCACAATGGGTTCTATTTATAGCCAACTTCGAGAGCATAAAATGTCGATAGAACTCTTCAAACGCGCACTCGAAATGGGAGGCGATGAAATGGAAGAAGAAATCTATCTTGAAATCGCCCTCGAATACGAAAACATGGATCGATTTGATAAAGCCATTGAAATTCTTCAAGAAGCTCTACTAAAAACACCCGACAACGAGACTCTACTCTACGAATTGGCCTATTGCTTCGAAACAGCTGATCGCACTGCTGAATGTGTTGAGTATTACAAAGCATTTATCGATACCCATCCATTCAGTTTTCCCGCTTGGTATAACCTCGGGAATGCCTATCAAAAACTTGATCAACTTCAAGATTCCCTTGAGGCGTATGAGTTTTGTATTGCAGTGCAGCCTGATTTTGCCCCGGCATATTACAACAAAGCACACGCTCTTTTTAAATTAGATCGCTTTGCGGAAGCGATTCTTGTTTTTGAAGAAACGTATGCATACGAACCCCCGCAAGCTCCTATATTCTGCCACATTGGTGAGTGTTTTGAAAAGCTCGAGGAATATGATAAAGCTCTTTTCTACTATAGAAAATCAATTCAAAATGATGAATTTTATGCCGATGCTTACTTGGGTATTGGCGTGGTAATGGACCTTCAAGAGAAAACTCCTGAAGCCATTTCATTTATTGAAAGAGCCATTGAATTAGAACCTGAAAATCCAGACTATCACTTATTTCTTGTAGAGGTGTTCAAAAAGCAAGGACACCTCGCCGAGGCTGAAGCAATTACCGAAACACTCGTGGTTCGCTTCCCCGACAATGAAGACGTGTGGCTGGATCATAGTGATTTATATTTTCTTAAAAAAGACTACAACGCTGCGCTCTCTGCCATAAATGAAGGATGGCAAAAGAACCCCCAAAGCACTGCGATTGGGTACAGAAAAGTAGCCTATTTATTGGAATCAGGAAAGACAGAAGAAGCACAAGACCTTCTGTTACGCATGTTTATGAACGACCCGGAAGGCACAGATGAACTTGAAGAGTACTATGCTGCTATCAAGAACAATCTCTTTTATGTTGAACTCATAAAAAGTAAAAACAATTAAGAGTCCTATCTTTGCCGCCGCTTTAACCTTCGCAATTAACTTTACTAATCATGAATTTTTCACTCAACCACATGCCAGATAGACCACAGAAAAACCGCAATCACGGTTTGACTATGGTAATGGATAAAGCACTTACAATTCGTCAAGCCGAAGATCTTATCGAGAGCTCAGGCGAATTTGTAGATATTGTAAAACTCGGATTTGGAACATCTGCATTTTCAAATAAAGTCGCTGACAAGGTAAAACTTTATCAAGACAATAATATCCGTGTTTACGTTGGTGGAACGCTTTTCGAAGCATTCTACGTGCGCAATCAAATGGACGACTACGAGCGTTATATCAACAAACTTGGAATCAACACACTCGAAGTTTCAGACGGAAGTATGTCCATCCCACACGATGAAAAATGTGAGGTGATTGCCAAGTATGCAAAAAATTACAAAGTCCTTTCTGAGGTAGGTTCTAAAGAAGAAGGAATTCTCATCTCTCCAGCAAAGTGGATTAAGATGATGAACAAAGAACTAGAAGCAGGTTCTTGGAAAGTTATTGCAGAAGCGCGCGAAAGCGGCAACGTAGGTATCTATCGTCCAAACGGTCAGGCGCACGTGATGCTTATTAATAAAATTCTTGCTAAAGTAAAAGCAGAAGATATCTTGTGGGAAGCTCCTAAAAAAGCACAGCAAGTTTATTTCATCAAACATTTAGGTCACAACGTGAACCTAGGAAATATTGCAGAAAACGAAGTTATACCACTAGAATGTCTTCGTGTTGGTTTGAGAGGAGATACTTTCTTCGACAACCTTCCGAAAAACATTGTAGAAAAAATGAAAGCATAGCACAATGAACGAGCTTACAGTTGCTGAATTGCAAACTTGGAAAACCCAAGCCAAATCATTTCAACTAATCGACATTCGCGAGGAAGAGGAAATAGCTGTCGCTGCAATCGGCGGTATTTCTATTCCAATGGATCAAATACTTTCGCGCAAATCAGAATTGCGCCAGGACGTTCCTGTAGTGATTCATTGCAACTCAGGCAAACGTAGCGCTGCAGTCGTTTACCAACTTTCAACCAAATACGGAATGTCCAATGTTTACTCGCTATGCGGAGGTCTTCAAGCCTATGCTGCAGAAGTAGATTCTAGTCTATTCCAACAGAAATAATCATTATGGAAATCCTTCAATCAATTATCGACTTCACTCTTCATATCGACGAGAAGCTACAATTCTTCGTTGCTGAATACGGAACGTTGACCTATATGATTCTGTTTTTAATTGTATTTGTAGAAACAGGTTTAATTGTAATGCCTCTACTTCCGGGCGATTCGTTGCTTTTTGCTGCTGGTGCTCTTTCAGCAATGCCCGATTCCCAATTAAAAGTTTACATCATTATTCCACTCCTAATCGGAGCGGCGCTGCTTGGCGATAATGTCAATTATTTTATTGGAAGATACTTTAGTGAGCAAATTAAAAAACGCGAGCGTATTCTTTTCTTCAAAAGAAAATATGTTGAAGATACCGAGGCATTTTATGCAAAGCATGGCGGCAAAACCGTGATCATGGCTCGCTTCGTTCCAATCGTTCGCACCATTGCTCCTTTCGTTGCAGGGGCTAGTAATATGAATTACCGCAAATACATTATGTTCTGCATTGGCGGTGCTGTGCTTTGGGTAACGAGCCTTTCATTACTTGGTTATCTTTTCGGTAATCTAGAAATTGTAAAGAACAACTTTGAAATCGTTATTCTTTCCATTATTGCAATTAGTGTATTGCCAATTATCATCGGAATTATTCGTGCTAAACTTTCGAAAAAAGTAGCATGAGATTATTCGGACTAATCGGTCATCCACTCACCCACTCTTTTTCGGCGGGATACTTTGCAAACAAATTCAATGATCTCAAAATCACGGATTGTGAATACCGCAATTTTGACATCCCAGATATTCAGCTTTTCAATGATATTATTGAAGCCCATCCAGAATTAGAGGGATTGAACGTTACGATACCTTACAAAGAATCGATCATTCCTTTTCTCGACAGCATTGATCAAGAAGCAAAATTGATTGGAGCAGTTAACTGTGTTTGCATCGACGCCGAAGGAAACAAAATCGGATACAATACCGATGCCTATGGTTTCTACCATAGCATCAAGCCTTTCTTGGAAAATAAATACGAAAGAGCTCTAATCCTGGGAACTGGCGGCGCTTCCAAAGCAGTCGCTTATGTGCTAAAAAAATTGGGCATTCGCGTATTCTTTGCATCTCGCAACCCTACCGAATCCTATCACATCTCCTACCAAGAAATCAATGCGGCGAATATCATGATGTTCCCGCTCATCGTCAATACCACACCACTCGGCACTTTCCCGAATGTAGAGGCCTTTCCTGAGTTACCTTACGAGTCTCTTACATCAGATCATTTCCTTTACGACTTAACCTACAATCCTGAGGAATCCGAGTTTCTCAAGAAAGGTAAAACACAAGGTGCTTTGACCGCAAATGGCAAGCTAATGCTGCAATTACAAGCAGAGCGCAGCTGGCAACTGTGGATGAGATAGTTGTTTATCTTTGCCCTACCGTTAAATCCTTGCAATGAGCAATCACCGCGTGATAATAGAACCCCATGCTTCCAATAAAAACTATTGGAAAGATCTATGGAAGTTTCGCGAATTGTTCTATTTCCTTGCATGGAGAGATTTACTAGTACGCTACAAGCAAACTGCAATCGGCGTTCTCTGGAGCGTTATCCGACCATTATTGACTCTTTCAGTAATGACATTTATCGGTTGGCTTTTCGAGTCCAATATTCCTGAAGGTATTCCTCGTGTATTGTTGGTGGCAGCAGCCACTTTGCCATGGACATTTTTCTCAACTGCCTTTAGCGAAAGCGCAAATAGTTTGATTGCTAATTCCAATCTTCTTACGAAAGTATATTTCCCCAGAATGATTGTACCTGCAAGTACAATCATCGTCTGCTTAGTAGACTTCTTCATTTCATTAGCCATACTGATTGTGTTGATGTTTGTCTATCAATACAAACCAGGAATTGAAATTCTATTCATGCCGCTTTTCTTGCTGCTGGCGCTCGTTACAGCAATGGGAACAGGTTTGTATATAGCGGCGCTTAATGTGAAGTATCGTGACTTTAGATATGTCGTTCCGTTCATCGTACAATTTGGATTATACGTTTCGCCTATCGCTTTTTCAAGCGCAGATATTTATGGCAGCGAACGTATACCTGAGTATTTGAAACTCATTTACTCTCTCAATCCGATGGTGGGTGTAATTGATGGCTTTAGATGGTCATTACTTGGAACATCGGACATCTATCTTCCGGGATTTTTACTATCAATAGGAATCAGCCTTTTCTCGCTGTTCTATGGAATCTATTATTTCAGAAAAACCGAAAAATCATTCGCTGACGTCATCTAACTTTCCTATTTATGAGCAAACCAATCATCACAGTAGAGCATCTCACCAAAAGCTATATCCTGCGCCATCAGCAGCAGGAGCGCTACGTGGCGTTGCGTGATGTTTTGGCAAATAAAGCAAAGAATTTATTTACTAAAAAGAACGACTCCGGCACTCGCGAAGAGTTCCTTGCATTGGATAATATTTCATTTGAAATAAATGCAGGAGACCGTGTTGGAATAATCGGTAGAAATGGTGCTGGAAAAAGCACTTTACTAAAAGTCCTAAGCAGAATTATTACTCCTACGCAAGGACGAGTAACAATCGACGGACGCATGGCAAGCCTTTTAGAGGTCGGCACAGGCTTTCATCCTGAACTTTCAGGCAGAGAGAACATCTATTTGAATGGTTCGATTCTGGGCATGTCCAAATCGGAAATCAAATCCAAGTTTGATGAGATTGTAGAGTTCTCAGAAGTAGAACGTTTCCTCGACACTCCTGTGAAACGCTATTCATCTGGAATGTATGTGCGATTGGCATTCTCTGTTGCCGCCCATCTCGAACCTGAGATTCTCATAGTGGATGAAGTGCTTGCTGTTGGCGATGCCGCATTCCAAAGAAAATGTTTGGGTAAAATGAGAGATGTGGCTGGACAAGGAAGAACAGTTCTCTTTGTTAGTCACAACATGGCGGCCATTCAGAACTTGTGCAACACAGGCTTGTATTTGAAAAAAGGAAAATTGATTGCGAGTGGTGATAGCAAAACCATCATTCATGATTATTTAAAAGACGCTGCAGAATCTCACAGCATAGATCTTTCAGAAAGAAAAGAAAGAAGTGGTAACGGTGATATCCGATTCACAAAAGTTTCTCTTCTAAACACGCAAGGCCACGTCATTCAAGCACTTCAAAGTGGTGAGCCTGGAACTATTTGCATCGACTTTGAAAAAAGAAGCAATGGTCCGCTCAAGAATTTCCACGTTACAATGGGAATCGATGATGACTATGGAAATAGAATTACATTTTTGAGCAATGAACTTACCAATCAAATTTTCCAAAATTTCGATGGCAAGTCTGGTCAAATTCTAATTCATCTCGATAGAGTAACTCTTCAAAATGGAAATTATGGTTTCACTCTTTACTCAACAGTAAATAGCGAAATTGCCGATTATATAATCGAAGCAGGTGTATTTAGCGTAGAGGATGGTGATTTCTTCCATACCGGAAAGATTGCACCAAGTGGGCAAGGTAATTTTTACATGCAACACCAATTCGACCTGCGCTAAATCCTTATCAATATGCTGAAAAAAATTATCACTTTAAAAAGAGAAATAGCGCGCTACTCGCCGCTTACTCCCGCTTCCCAGCAATCATGGAAGTATTTTTTCAGATGGATAAAAACATTAGATGAGACGAAGATTTCCATAGAATATGGATTGCCTTGGTTCTCTTTTCAAGCTATTGATTATATCAAAGAAAATTTACCAAATCAAGCTCGTGTCTTTGAATTTGGCGGAGGCGGTTCTACCATTTTTTTTGAAAGAAAAAAGTGTGAAATTCATACAGTAGAGCACCACAAAGAATGGTTCGCAAATATTGCAAGCAAATTCAAAGCCATGGGATTTCCTTGGAATGGATACCTCATTGAACCTGATAAAGGTGATCTTGCGCAAGTTCCCGAAATAGGAAATCCTCTGCATTATAGCACAGACGATTCGGAATATCACAACATGAACTTCAAAAAATATGCGACAAAAATCGATGAATTTGAAGACGGTTATTTCGATTTAGTTCTTGTAGATGGCAGGTCACGACCTTCGTGTACTTATCATGCAATTCCGAAAATAAAATCGGGCGGTATGCTAATCATCGACAACACAGAGCGAGAATATTATCTCGAGTATTTCGAAAAAAACTTCGCCAATCAATTCGAAAAAGTACTCGATGTATATGGTCCTGTGCCTTATATAACTTGGTTTCATAAAACGACTGTGTTTCGTAAAAAATAATGGCAGACACAGCTCCAGTCATATTATTTCTATACAATAGACCATACCACACACTGAAGACGATTGAAGCGCTTCAGAATAATGAGGGTTGGAATAAGACCGACATATTTGTTTTTTGCGATGGCCCAAAACAAAACGCTGGCGCAGAACAGTTGCAGCGTATAGCAGAAGTTCGCAAAATGGCCACCAATATCTCCGGGTGCAAATCGATACAAATTTTCGCATCAGAAAAAAACAAAGGCCTCTATCAATCAGTACTAGATGGAGTGGGAGAAATTTTCAAATCATTCGAAAAACTAATTGTTCTAGAGGATGATTTAGAAACTGCTCCGAATTTTCTCAGTTACATGAATGATGCATTACATCACTATGAAAATTCTGAAAACGTCTATTGTATTTCCGGTTACACCTACCCTATCGCTGCAAGCAATGACGAAGCTTTCTTTATAAAAGGAGCCGATTGTTGGGGCTGGGCTACATGGAAAAACCGATGGAATAAACTAGAGTTGGATGGACAAAAACTTCTTAATCAACTCAACGAAAAGAGCTTAATCAGCACGTTCACATTTAATGGATCATACCCTTATTTGGAAATGTTGAACGACAAAATTTCCGGAGCTAACCAATCATGGGCAGTCCTATGGTACGCCACAGCATTGGTAAACGGAGGTGTTTGTCTTTATCCAGCACATTCACTTGTGCACAACACAGGCACTGACGGAACGGGCACGCATGGAGCGGGAACAGGCGTTTATCAAATTAATCTTTCTAACAACACTTCATATTCTTTACCAAAAAGATTTGAAGAAAGTGCCGAAAAGCGAACTGAATTTGAAAATTTCTTTAGAAAATCACAGCCCAACACCAATAAACTAGATTGGTTTCTCTCAGGCATAGGTCGCAGACTTCGATACTATTCTAAGAAAATAACAACTCAAATTTCTCCTTCAAAAAAGGAATTCGGATGGTTTGGTGATTATCCCGATTGGTCATCAGCTCAAGCTAAAAGCACAGGATACGATCAATCCAATATTTTAAATCAAGTAAAAGATGCACTGCTCAAAGTAAAATATGGCGTGGCTGTTTATGAGCGTGATTCCGTAGTTTTTGATAAGGTTCAACTATCAGAACCATTGCTCAAATCACTTCAAAAAATCAATGATGAATTTAATGGAAAGCTTCACTTGGTGGACTTCGGTGGTTCCCTTGGCAGTAGCTATTTCCAGAATAAGAATTTCATCAAAAACAATTCATCCATTCAATGGAGTATTGTAGAACAAAAACACTTCATCGAATGTGGTAAGAAGTATTTTGAAGATGAAAATTTGCATTTCTTTTTCTCGGTAAGTGATGCACAAAAAGAAAGAAAAAACAATGTTCTTCTTGTATCAAGTGTGATTCAATACTTTGAAAAGCCATACAAACTTATTGAAGAATTAATATCCTATGATTTCGATTATATAATTATTGACCGCACAGCTTTTGTTGACCGAAATAATGACCGTATCACGCTACAGATAGTGCCTACGAGCATTTACAGCGCATCTTACCCTTCATGGTTTTTTAATAAAAAGAAGTTTATTGAAGCGTTTGAAAAAAGCTATGAACTGATTGAAGAATTAGAATCTACTTTTGATCCCGCTGAAAATATCGACGGTGAGTTTACATACCGCAGAGGTTTCCTTTTCAAACGAAAAAAATGACACTGAATTTTTGCACTTTATTCAATTCAAGCTATCTCTCAAGAGGGTTAGTTATGTATGAATCGCTCGAGCGAAACTGTGCCGATTTTCATTTGTACATCTATGCGTTTGATGAAAAATCAGAAGAGGTTCTCAAAAAACTAAAACTCTCGAAAGCCACGATTATCGGATTAAAGCAGTTTGAAAGTCCCGAATTATTAGCAGTTAAAAAAGAAAGATCAGCCGCAGAATATTGTTGGACCTGCTCTGCAGCAACAATTCACTATTCAATAACTACGTTCAATTTATCGAACTGTACTTATATCGATGCGGACATGCAATTTTTTGCAGACCCAAGAATTCTATTCGATGAAATGGGAGATCGATCTGCTTTAATCACTGCGCATCGATATACTTCTGCTTACGACCAATCAGCCATAAGCGGAAAATACTGTGTTCAATTTGTGACATTTAAAAATGATACAAAAGGAATGGAAATCCTTGAATGGTGGCGTCAATCCTGCTTGAAATGGTGTTATGCACGAGTGGAAGACGGGAAATTTGGAGATCAGAAATACCTTGATGAATTTCAATCGCGATTTGGTGGTGTGCATGAATTGAATCATCTCGGCGGTGGACTTGCGCCTTGGAATATTCAGCAATACACCTTCAATTCTGACAATAAAATCAAGGGCAAAGAAATCAGCTCGGGAAATGAATTTAATGCGGTTTTCTTCCATTTTCACGGATTGAAATTTTACGAAGAAAACATCCTATCTCTCACTGGAGAGTTATATGATATCAAGCCGAACATTATTGAGACATTCTATGTCCCTTATGTGAAGCTCCTAAACGAAGCTAAACAGCGCATTTTAGAAGTTGACTCAAGTTTTAACCCTCATGGTTCTGCTGGCAAATCATCCTATACTCCGCTCAATTTCTTGGTGATTGTCAGATTCTACCTTTCTGGCGTGAAACGCTCGTTTGGCAACGTATTCGGGAAGGGATTGCGACAAAGAATCCGCCATCATTACTATTTCTATAACGATACGCGTTTTCATGCGTAAATTTCCGCAAAATTTGCGGACATGGCCCGAATCATAGACCTTAAGACTTTTTCCGATCCAAGAGGAAATTTGACTGTACTTGAGAAAGTATTTCCTTTTGATATCAAACGAATTTTCTACATCTACGGTGTAGACGATTCACGTCGTGGTGGACATCGTCACAAGGTTACCGTTCAAGGAGCTGTTTGCATTCAAGGGGCTTGCACCATCTACAATCATGATGGTGAAAAAGAAGAGACCTTTAGACTCGATCAACCCAACAAATGTCTACTTCTGGAACCGCGCGATTGGCATGCCATGTATGATTTCACACCCGATGCCATTCTCATGGTATTTGCATCAGAGTTCTTCGATCCAGAAGATTACATTCATGAACCATATTGATTTATGATAGAATACGAAAACATTGGTAGACTAAACCAACCATTCAATGAAGCGTTTGAATTGGCTTTTAAAGAGGTCATTGATAGCGGATGGTATATTCTCGGTAATAAAGTCAAGCAATTCGAAACCGAATTCGCAGCCTATTGCCAAACCAAACATTGCATCGGTGTTGCCAATGGACTTGATGCTATTATTCTCGCTTTGCGCTCCTACGATTTCCAACCTGGCGATGAAGTAATTGTGCCCAGCAACACATACATCGCAACCATTCTAGCAATTGTTCACAACGGTTTGAAACCTGTCTTAGTTGAGCCCAATCTGAATACATACAATATCGATCCTAAAAAAATCGAAGAGAAAATTACCCCACGAACTAAGGCCATTTTGGTTGTTCACTTGTACGGCAAACTTTGCGAAATGCCCGAGATTATTAGCATTGCGCAAAGAAATAATTTAAAAGTAATTGAAGACTGTGCGCAATCACATGGTGCACATTATAAAGGAAAAAAAGCGGGAAACTGGGGACATTTCGGTGCCTTTAGTTTTTATCCCACGAAAAACCTTGGAGCAATTGGAGATGGTGGAGCCGTGACAACAAACGATGCCGAGCTCGCAAAGAAAGTTTCTACACTGCGCAATTACGGTTCGCAAAAGAAATACTACAATGAAGTAGTGGGTTATAATTCACGACTTGACGAAATTCAAGCAGCATTTCTTTCGATCAAATTACAAGCATTAGATCAGATAAACAATCACAAAAGAAAACTCGCGGACATCTACCTCAACACATTGAACGAAGACTTCGTGTTGCCTGTAGTGCATCCTGATTATTTCGATGTGTATCACATATTCAATGTTCGCCATCCCAAACGCGATGAACTAAGACAACATTTGTTGGATAATAATATTAAAACGGAGATACACTATCCCGTAGCTCCTGTTGACCAGGAAGCAATGAGAGGAATTCTCGATGGACAAGAAACTCCCATTGCACAGCTAATTCACGCTACTACGTTGAGCTTACCGATTTCATTCTATCACACAGAAGCAGATGTGGTTCGAGTTGTCGAAGCCCTGAATAATTTCTAGTATGATCCAATTATCTATCATAACAATCAACTTCAACGACGCTGCAGGATTGGAAAAAACAATTCAGAGCGTAACCGAACAAACATTCGGTAATATTGAATTTATTGTAATTGATGGAGGTTCTACTGACTCAAGTGCAGAGGTCATTATGAAATATGAAAACAAAATTGCTTTTTGGGTTTCAGAAAAAGACAACGGAATATTCAATGCTCAAAACAAAGGTTTAGCTAAGGCCACAGGACAGTATTGTCTTTTTCTGAATTCAGGTGACACTTTGCATTCCAAAACAACAATAGCTAGTGTATTCAATAAAAAGCCACACGCTAATCTCGTGGCATGCGATATGGCTTTCTTATATGAAATTGGAATTGAAATAAGAAAGCAATCCAAACAAGTTAAAGAAGAAACACTCTTTCTTTCATCAATATGGCATCCCGCTACATTAATTAAGAGAAGCGTTTTTAACACTTATGGTAATTACAACGAAGCATTTCGCATTGCTGCAGATTATGATTTCTTCTTGAGAACAGCGCTTATAAATGAAGTGAGCTACCAACATTTGAATATCGTATTATCCGATTTCGACACTACGGGGGTTAGCTCCAATCCCGCGCATGCCGAGCGCCACGCGGAGGAAAGAAGAAGCATTCAAAAACAATACTTCGATGATCAAACCATCCAACACATAGAGAAGCTCGAAATCTGGTCACGCTCCATCACTTATCGTGTTGGGAAAAAACTACAAGCTAGTTCTTGGCTTTCTCCAATTGGGAGTTTCATTGTTATGGTTTCACGTTATACCAATGGTTTGAACCGATGAATTCACATGAGCTCATATCGGTGGTGGTTCCCAATTACAATTACGGACATTATTTGCCCGAGCTTTTTCATTGCTTGACAAATCAAACTTATCCGCACTGGGAGTGCATCATCATTGATGATGGTTCGAATGATAATAGCATTGAAATAATTCAGAATCAGATAGCAACTGACGCGCGCTTCAAATTGCATCAGCAACAGAACTCAGGTCCAGCTGCAGCGCGCAGAATGGGCATTTCGCTGTGCTCAGGAAGATTTATACAACTCATAGACGCCGACGATTTTATTCATTTCGATAAGTTTGAAGCAGCCATTGAAATATATCAATCCGACCCTACTATTGATATCGTCTACACCGACTTCCGATTTGTAAGTCATGACAGAAAAGAAGAATGGAAAGAAGACTATAGAAGAGTTGAACTTCACAATGATCCTTTTGAAGACTTTGTAAGCAATTGGGAAGAAGGTCTTACCATACCAATTCATTCATTTCTTTTTAGAAAAGAATGTTTTGAAAAATGGGGAAGCATGGATCCCAATTTCAAGACCCATGAAGATTGGGACTTACACTTATTGTTCTCTTTACAAAAAGCAAAGTATCATTTCAATGCCATGATTGGCGCGTATTACAGAGTTCACCCTTCCAGTTCATCCCGTACCAATTTAACAGGAAATCGAAGAGACACTGCCAATGTCATAGCGAAGTATTATCTCAGTAATCAAACAACATCAGACCAAAAGAAACTAATTCGCAGAAAATACAATCGCATGCTAGCATCGTGGATTTTAGAACGCTTGCGCAATCGCTCACTCAGCGTACCTCAAGCGATGAAAAACAATTTTCCAGATGATGTGACCGCTATGACTTTACTTTTAAGTCCATTCTATATTTTCAAGAAATTCTTGATTAAAATATTCAGATGAACTACACTTTCGACATATCAGTAGTCATCGTCAACTACAACGTGAAAGACCTGTTATTACAGGCTTTAGGTAGTTTGTACAATAAGACATCCTCGCATTTGAAATTGGAGGTATTCGTAGTAGACAATCAATCTTCCGACGATAGTGTTGTTCTCGTTAGACAGCAATTCCCTCAAGTTAAACTGATTGCCAATAATTTTAATGCAGGCTTTCCTGCTGGAAATAATCAAGCGTTTAAGGAAGCGAAGGGGAAATATATTTTCATGCTAAACCCAGACACAGAATTTCTAGAAGACAGTCTGAGTGTGCTTTTCAACTATATGGAGTCGCATTCCCATGTTTCAATTTGTGCGCCGCGTCTTCTCAATTCAGACAAGAGTCATCAAATAAGCGCTTGGCGTTATCCAAGTTTGAAATCAATCTTTGGAGAAATGTATTACTTGAATTTCTTGGTGAATTCAAAGAACTACAGCGATAAAGATTTGACACAATCTTTTGAAGCGGAGAGCTTTTCAGGCGCTGCCATTTTCTTCAGAAGTGAATTGATCAATGAAATAGGTATGCTCGACGAAACGATGTTTTGGATAGAAGACATCGACTTCTGCTATCGTGCAAAGGAAGCGGGTAAAAAATTAATCTACTTGCCGCAAACCACTATCGTGCATCACAGCGGACAGAGTGCTAAGAAGAACTACAAGATTTCATTATCGAATCAAATTTTTAATAAAATAAAGTTTTATCAAAAACATCACGGAGCGCTTGCCACAGCTGCTGTAAAAACGTTGAGCGCCTTTCATGTCATCACGAAGTTCGTTGTGTTTAGTTTGCTTTCTCCTTTCAATGTCATTTACTTTAGAAAGGCACAAGCATACGCATACACATTTCCTCGCCTATTCAATCCACCCAAAGGAATCAAATGAGTGAAATGAAGAACATATTAGTGACAGGCGGAACAGGGTTTATAGGACTGCATTTTTTAAAAAATGTTCCTGTAAAAAACGTCAATATCTATGTTCTTTCGAGAAAAGAAACAGGCAAGACAAATGGGAACATTCACTATATCCAAGGTGATTTAAATAATCTGGAATCACCTGATTTACCTGCAATTCACATCATAGTGAACATCGCTGGCAACAAGCGTGATGAAGCAAAAATGCTTGAAGTAAATGTAGGTGGGATGCATAAAATCATTGCTCTTGCAGAAAAGCATAATGCGAAAATACTTCATATCAGTAGTGCAGGAATTTACGGAATTGAGCAACAAAAGGTCGATGTCATAACTGAAGAAACTACTTGTTTACCCAACAATGAATATGAACGCACTAAGTTAGGCGCAGAAATGATACTAGCGTCTTGGGGAAATTCACATCCAGGTCGCTTCGCATCCTTACGCCCCACCAACGTTGTGGGAGAATGGGACAATGGCAGAAAACTACTCAACTTGTTCAAGGCTATTCAATCCGGGAAGTTCTTTCACCTCGATAAATCAGCGATGGTGAATTATGTCTACGCTGGACAAGTTGCAGATGCCATGTGGGCACTGATAGAAAAAGATAAATTTCAAAATGAATTCTTCAATTCCAATTCACCTTGCACCATTGGTGAATTTATAGATATGATTTCGGAAGAATTACAACATAATTCTCCTGTAAAGCGATTACCTGGCTTCTTAAAGCCTTTGCTCAATCTAGTGGCCAATTGCTTTGAACTGTTGCCATCTAAATACAGATTCTTCTCAAAAGGAAAATACCGCGAACTCACGTCGCACCGCTATTATGGCACTGCAAAAATCCAATCAATACACCCAACCAACGAAACAGCCCAACTTCGCTTGGGAATTCGTAATTTAGTAGCCTATTATCGTGACCAACATTGGCTATGAAAATTATCCTGCTCGGAGAAAACGGAAGTGTACACATTCAAAAATGGATTCGCGCTCTTGCAGATCGCGCCGACATCGAGATGCACGTCATCACTTTTGACCGTGGTGTTAAGTATGATGATGTCCATTATCACTATTTGAAAAAATACGCAGGAAATAAGCTCGACTATATTCTCAATACAGGTCGAGTAAAACAAATTATCAAAGAAGTTTCTCCAGACCTAGTCCATGCGCATTATGCAACTAGTTATGGATACCTTGCAGCTAAAGCAAATTTTCATCCACTTGTAATTACTGGCTGGGGAGCTGATATTTTTGATAGTCCCAAGAATTTCTTCATGCGCCGCTTGCTGATGTACTCATTTGCAAAAGCCGATGCAATGTCTGTTCTATCCGTTATTACAAAAAAAGAAATTAGCAAATACACTCAGAAAGATGTTCAGTTGATTCCATTCGGAGTGAACACTGAAAAGTTCGATGCGGTGGATCGCTCCAATCGCGACATTGTTCGCATTGGAACAGTAAGAACACTTTCAGAGAAATATGGAATTGAATATTTAATTCGCGCATTTGCTCAAGTGGCATCCATTCGAACAAATGTTATTTTAGATATTGTTGGTGATGGGCCACAACGAGAGTTTCTTGTTGAACTCACCAAAACTCTTGGTGTATCCGAGAAGGTTACTTTTCATGGATATGTGAATCAAAACAGCGAATTTGAACGATACAAAAAGTTGCTAGACAGCTTTGACATATTCAGTATTCTTTCCATAATTGATTCCGAAACATTTGGTGTTGCCTCTGTAGAAGCTTCTGCTTGCGGACTTCCTGTAGTTGCCACTCGAGTTGGTGGACTGCCGGAAGTTGTTTCAGAAAATCATTCTGGATTGCTCGTGCCGCCTCAAAATGCGGATGAAACTGCAAAAGCTTTTCTCCAATTAATTGATGACAAATCATTGCGATTGCAGATGGGTGCTAACGGCAGAACCTTCGTTTTGCAGCGATATGATTGGCCAAACAATGTGACCCAAATGGTGAACCTATACTCCTCATTGATTGGAGGTAAAAAATGAGAATAGTTATACTCTCTCAATATTTCCCCCCAGAGGTGGGAGCGCCTCAGAACCGTTTGTATGAATTGGCTGTTCGCCTTCAAGAGCGAGGCGCTGAAGTGACTATTCTAACTGCTATGCCCAACTATCCTCAGATGGTAATTCATAAAGAGTATAAAGGCAGATGGCATGTTAAAGAACAAATGAACGGCCTTACAGTGCACCGCAGTTGGATATACGCTTCTACTTCCAAAGGAATCGCCAAGCGTCTATTGAACTATTATTCATTCGTTATATCTTCATTGTTTACGGGACTATTTCGTCTTCCTAAGCATGACTATATTTTAGTAGAAAGCCCTCCCCTATTTCTTGGTAAAACAGCTTACCTCATTTCACGTTTACGAGGATCGAAAATGATATTCAACGTGAGTGACTTGTGGCCTGAAAGCGCTGAAAAATTGGGTATTGTAACAAACAAAACATTTCTTTCTGTTGCTACTTGGTTAGAAGAATTCTTGTATAAAAAATCTCATTTGATAACTGGACAAACGCAAGGAATCTGCAAGGATATTCAAACGCGTTTTCCTAAGAAAGATATTTTCTGGCTACCCAACGGAGTGGACATGAAGTATTATGTTGCTAGCGATAAAGACATGACTTGGAGAAATAGTCATGGCTTTGCGCAAGAAGATATGCTCGTGCTCTACGCGGGAATTATAGGCCATGCGCAGGGTCTGGAGGTTATCCTTCGTGCTGCTAAGATTTTGGAGAATGAAAAAAATGTCAAATTTCTTTTATTAGGTAGCGGACCTGAACGAGAAAAACTAATTCAACTCAAAGAAGAATTGCACTTGAGCAATGTTACTTTCCTTAAAGCTGTTGGCAAAAAAGAAATGCCGACCATCGTCAGGAGCGTTGATGCCGCTGTGATTCCACTAAAGAAACTTGATCTTTTTCTTGGAGCTATACCTTCAAAAATATTCGAAAACCTCGCTATGCGAAAGCCAATTCTCCTAGGTGTTCTAGGCGAAGCGAAAGAGTTATTTATTGATGAAGGTAAAGCTGGCTTGGCTTTTGAACCCGAGAATGCAGAAGACCTAGCTCTCAAAGTGAGACAATTAATTAGTGATCCAGAAGCTTGCACTCGCTTTGGCAATAACGGTTACGAATACGTGAAAGAAAACTTTACGCGTGATCTCATTGCTCAGAAATTTTGGGACAAGCTTCAAAGCATACACAATACAAAATAACAGCCCATGCGTCTGCTCTTGATCATTATCGGAGTATTACTCTCAATGAAAAATTTCGCACAAGAATCATACAATCAATTTCCTTTCGAGGCCCGTTGGGTGTTCAATCGCATTGGTGCTGAAGGCTGGATGGACGCTTCTGTTCCTGGCAATGTGCACACTGATCTTTACAACAATCAGCAAATCCCAAATCCTCTTACCGGCACAAACGAAGAGGTTTGCCAATGGGTCGGCGAAGAAGATTGGGAATATCAAACAGTATCATTTGATTGTCCAGATGAAATCTATAACCGAACGGTTATTCGGTTGCTTTTCCATCAACTCGATACGTATGCAACGATTTACTTGAATGATCAAAAAATAATTTCAACATCAAATACTTTCAGAGCTTATGAAGTAGACGTAAAACCCTATATCAAAAAGTCGGAAAATGTATTGCGTATTGTTTTCAAATCAGCCGTTGTTGAAGGTCAGAAAAAAGTCAAGGCGCTTGGCTACAAACTCCCAGGCGATGCCCTTCGCGCTGTAAGCAGAAAACCTCAATACCACTTTGGTTGGGATTGGGGCGCTAAACTTGTTACAGCAGGCATTACAGGTCCAATAGAATGGATTGCCTATGATGAAGTACGTATTTCTGATTTGTATTTCAAGCAAAATGAAATCACACAAGAACGTGCTCTGCTAACAGCAGAGGTAACAATTCATTCTTTGGAAGATTTCAATTCAGAAATCTCAGTCACGGATGAAGAATCGCGTTTGACCTTTACTGAAAAAGTTAAAATAAAAAAAGGAAGTCACACTTACAAAATAGATTTTGAAGTAGAAGAACCACGATTGTGGTGGTGCAATGATCACGGGAATCAAGAGTTCTATTCATTCTTCGCCACTGTATTTCGCGATGGTAGAATAATTGATCAAAAGCAAGACCGCATAGGATTGCGAACGATCAAGCTTATTACGCAGCAAGATCAATTTGGTGAGTCCTTCTATTTTGAATTGAATGGAAAGCCCATTTTCGCCAAGGGCGCCAATTTCATTCCGCTAACCATGTTGCCACAAGAATCCACACGAGATGATTATGCGCAACTACTAGAAATGTGCAAAGGCACTCATTTCAACATGCTCCGTGTTTGGGGCGGTGGATATTATGAGCAAGAAGAATTTTATGATTTATGTGATGAACTAGGCATAATGGTTTGGCAAGATTTCATGTTTGCCTGTTCCATGTATCCGGGAGATAAAGAGTTTCTCTTAAACGTAGAAGAAGAAGCACGCCAACAAACTACACGTTTGCGTAATCACCCTTGTATGGCCCTTTGGTGTGGCAATAATGAAAACGCCGAAGGCTGGGCTCGCTGGGGCTGGCAAATGGGTTTGAGTGATACCGAAAAAGCGAAACTCGAGAAAGGATACGACGATGTGTTTAGAAAAATTCTACCAAACGCTGTTGCTGAAAATACCAATCTCAATTATTGGGAAAGTAGTCCGCGTTATGGAAGAGGTGATAAAAAGAGCCTAACCGAAGGCGATTCGCATTACTGGGGATTGTGGCATGATGCAGAGCCTTTCGAAATTCTCAATGATCGCGTGCCTCGCTTCATGAGTGAATTCGGTATGCAAAGTTATCCTAGCAAAGAAGTATTAGAGGAAATGTTGACTCAAGAAACGTACGACCCAAAAGATCCAGGTCTTACAATGCACCAAAAGCATGGCAGAGGTTTTCAATTGATGGATGACTATATGAAGCGCTGGTACGATGCTCCGTCTCGTGAAAACGCAGAAGCTTATGGAGAATTGACAAGACAAGTGCAATGCGAAGGAATGATGATGGGAATAGAAGCCCATCGTCGCAATATGCCTTATTGCATGGGAACATTATTCTGGCAATTGAATGATGTTTGGCCAAGTTTCAGTTGGAGTGCTATAGATTATAAAATGAATACAAAACCCATGTTTGATTCATTGTACTATATCTACGCTCCGCAGCTTCTATCGCCAGTTGTAGAGAATCAATTCTTAAATGTCTACTATATCGACGATGTAAATCAAGACACCACCATGGTTGATTTATACTTGACCTTCTTGGATCAAAATGGCAACGTATTAAAAGAAGAAGTTTCTAATTTCTT
>CALRZB010000008.1:0-24776 GCA_943372555.1 Chryseobacterium gleum
CCACAACCCCACGAACTCACGAACTCACTACCCCACGAACTCTCTACCTCGAATAAACCACTCCACCACCCAACATCAACAAATCAACACTACTCCCCAAGATCGCTGCCTCTTCGCACTTCATGATATCTCTATCTACTAACACCATATCAGCCACCTTCCCTACTTCTATACTTCCCTTGAACTTCTCCTCGAAGTTGGCAATAGCATTCCATATCGTCATACCTCGCATTGCCTCTTCTCTGCTCAATGCATTCTCCATCTGAAATCCTCCCTCTGGCATTCCTTTACTATCCTTACGCGCAACGGCTGCATAGAACGTTGCGAAAGGTGAAATACCCTCTACGGGGAAATCCGTTCCCAAAGCCACAAGTCCATTTTCATTCAGCAGATCCTTATATATATACGCACGAGCAACTCGCGCTTTACCCAAACGCAACCACGCCCAAGGCATATCGCTGGTGGCATGAGTCGGCTGCACAGATGGTATAATACTATAGTCACCAAACACATCTATATCATTCGCACTCACAACCTGCGCGTGCTCTATTCTCCAACGCAAATCATTCACTCCTCCTAATACATTCTTATATATACCCAACATCACACGATTTGCACTGTCGCCTATCGCGTGCGTATTCATTTGAAATCCCATGCCTTTCAATAATTCAGCCTTCTCTGCATAGTGCGATGCATTATCCAACATGATTCCGTATTCCTTTCTACCGCTCTGAACGAATAGATCCTCGTAAGGCGATAATAAGCATGCACCTCGCGAACCAAGCGCGCCATCTGAGTAGAACTTAAAGCTTCTTACTGTTAGACTCCTTGATGATGTATCAATGCCGTTCTTTAAATAATAGTCGTAGTTCTCTTTCGCGTCACTCATCATCGCATAAATACGCATCTTCAATTCTCCTGATGCTTGCATCTCTCTTATCAATTCAATATCCGACCGCATCATTCCTGCATCGTCTACTGTAGTTAGTCCAAGTGCAAAACACTTCTCTTGCACAGCTAATAAAGCTTTTCGCTTTTCTTCTCTCGTGCGAACAGGCATTATATTTTCTATCAATGTGCTGGCTCTATCTATCAGGATACCCGTGCATTTACCATTCTTTACTTCTACCATTCCTCCTTGTATTGTTGTGGAGGCATTGATATTCGCTAAATCTAACGCTTTTTGATTCACCAAAACTGCGTGACCATCTATACGCGTTAGATATACTGGAGTATTTGGATATAAACTATCAAGTATTGATTTATCAGGAAAAGGTACTTCCAACTCCTCTTCTGGAACTGCCGCCAAGTCAGGGTTTGCAAGCTTCATCGATTCTTTCCAATCGTTTTGATCCCATCCTCTTCCTATTATCCATTCCGACATTCGAGTAGATTCATATTTCTTCACACGATCTAAAACCTCCGCAAAAGAATTTGTGCCAGTAAGATCTGCATCAAACATCATCAAGCCATAGGCAAGGAAATGACAATGTCCATCAATGAAACCCGGATATATCGGGCGCTTGCGACCATCAATCACAATAGGGGCATCGTACTGATTCATGATTTCTCTCTCAGGACCAATCGCAACAATGATTCCGTCTTTTATAGCAAGTGCATCTTCAATGGTATTGTTCTCATCCATCGTGTAGATCACAGCGTTGTGCACGATAACATCTACTTTATCATTTCCGAAATGACAAGATGAAAGAGAAATAACCAGTAGTACGAAGAGGAAAATTCTTGATTTCATTTTAGCTCTTCTTATTAAAAATTGTTGCAGTTGCTTGTGCCGTAGGCATTATAAGTATATCACTGATACAAACGTGTGCCGGACGCGACACCATAAACCAAGCGGCATCCGCGATATCATCTGCACTTAACGGAATAAATCCTTTGTAAACGGATTCAGATTTTTCTTGATCACCTTTAAATCGAACAATACTAAACTCAGTGTTAGCTGCACCTGGCGCGATTTGTCCGACACGAATATTATATGGCAAAAAATCAATACGCATACTTCGCGTCAATGAGTCAACTGCAAACTTGCTTGCGCTGTATACGTTGCCGCCAGGATAACATTCCTTTCCAGCTATTGATCCAATATTAATGATAGTACCGATTCCGTTTTCTTTCATCACGGGAACCGCTGCTTTTGTAACGTAGAGTAAACCTTTAACATTAGTATCAATCATTTGATTCCAATCTTCTAGATCGCCCATTTCCAGTGACTCGCGGCCCAAAGCCAAACCGGCATTATTTACAAGAACGCTCCAGTTTTTCCATTCATTCGGAATTGTTTCGAAAGCACTAGCAACCGCAGCAGAGTCTCGCACATCGAAACAAAGAGATAATACTTTGGTGTTGAATTTTGAAGATAGATCATTTGAAATATCTTGAAGACGCTCAGAACGACGACCAGTGATAATGAGGTCGTATCCGTTTTCTGAAAGTTTATAAGCAATTGATTTTCCGAAACCTGATGTTGCTCCAGTAACTATGGCAATTTTCTTCACTTTGGCTTTGTTTTAATAAAGCCGTGAAGGTAAAGAATCAGGAGAATTTCACAAGTACATTTTCGATAACACTTGCTGTGCTCACAAGACTGCGTGCTGCACCTGTCATGAATGTGAGTACCTCTTTCAGTTTCAATACTTCGAGCGCCTCAGCTTCTTCCTTAAATAATTTTCCAATTACATCGCGATACACACGATCTGTCTTTTTTCTGTAATCTTTGATGATAGATAGGCTTTGACGCATCTCTTCGGTATATCGAAGATTATGAAGATTTTGAATAATCTTATTTAACTCTTTTGAACTCTCATGAATATATCCAGACATTTCAAGCATTGCAGGATGCAATTGATGAATTTTATAGAGTTCAATTCTCTTCGAGGTGCCGTGAATAAAGTCAATCACATCATCCAACTCTACTGCGAGTGCTTGGATATCTTCTCTATCAAACGGAATCACAAAATTCGATGCAGCTTCTTGAAGAATGCCATGTGTGAATTCATCGCCTTGACTCTCCAACATTTCTATTGTTCTATGCGCATTCAATCTAGTAACGCTATCGCTGTGAAGCGCTACATTCAATACGCGAGAAGCCTCCAATACATTGGCAGATGCTTGCACAAACAAAGGAATGAAGATCTTGTCTTTTGGAACAAGACTTTGGAAAATTGAGTTGAGCGAAAAATTCATATCTCGTAAGTAGAACGCGAAATTAATGCGAATTCATTAAGTTAAGAGAGACCCAATGTTGCCCAGAGGTTAAGGATTATTCAATAATACCTTTTTTCTTTTGGACAAATTCGACTCTATTCCCTCTGAATAGCTCTATCGCCACGTATTTACACTCTAGCGGGCCATTCAAAAGATCTATTCTCTTAGCTGGCTTGAGACCTATATTCTTGAGTGCGGGAATATTGGATGAAATAACCCAAGCTGTATGACCTGAGAAATTTTGCTTCAAATGATCACCTATTCTTTTATAAAAGAAATCAATGTCTTCTTGCTCGAGACGCTCACCATATGGAGGATTGATGATTAGAGTACCTGTTTCTCCTGCTGCTTTGATAACAAAGAAATCTTCTCTTTCAAATCTAATTCGTTTATCCATACCTGCAGCTTCGCAGTTTCCTTCAGCGATGTGAATCAATTTCGCATCTACATCTGAAGCAAAAATTCTGCATGAAGCTTCTTTTATGTTCTTCAATGCTTCGGCACGAATAGCCTTCCATAATGTTTGATCGAAGCCCATCCAATTCATAAAACCGAAAAAGGACCTGTTCCAACAAGCGGGAACATTATCGGCAATCATAGCCGCTTCAATAGCTAGAGTTCCACTACCGCACATCGGAATGTACAAATCGTCTTCGCCGTTCCAGCCGCTCAGTTTCACCATAGCTGCAGCAAGAACTTCATTTAGCGGAGCAAATGCGCCGTTCTCACGATAGCCTCTTCTATTCAATGATTCGCCTGAACTATCCAATGAAAGAGTCGCTTTATGTTCGTCGATATGCAAATGAAGGCGCGCATCGCAGCGGTCTTTATCAACGTCTGGTCTACGTCCAACTTTTTCTTTAAAATAATCTGCAATCGCGTCTTTAGCTTTAAGCGCAGCGTAGTGAGGCAAACGATACTGTGGCGAATTCACGGCAGCATCAATTGCAAACGTTTGATCTATTCCAATGATCTCATCCCACTCCACTTTCTTTACTCTTTTGTACAAATCTTCTGGATTTCTTGATTGGAACTCAATAATCGGAACGAGAACACGCAAAGCTGTTCTCAATTCGAGATTGCAACGATAAAGTTGTTCAAGATTCACCTTTGCGTGAACTATTCGTTTTCCGAGCTCAATGTCGGTTGCGCCAAGTTCTTTTAATTCTGCAGCGAGCATAGGCTCTAAAAACTGCATTGTTTTCACTGAAACTTTAAAAGTTCCTTCTTGAAGTAATTTCATTATGCGCCTGCCTTCTTGGCTTTATATCCGAGTTGTTGTAATAATGTGACGATTTTTTCGCGGTGGTCACCTTGAATAATAATTTCGCCTTCTTTGGCTGATCCTCCTGTTCCACATTTGGTTTTTATTGTTTTTCCCAACGCTTCGAGGTCTTCTTGTTTACCTGCAAAGCCTTTAATCACGGAAGCTATTTTGCCACCGCGATGATTTTTCTCTAACCAAACACGCAGATCTTGCTGCCCTGGAATTGGAGTTTCTATTTCGTCTTCTTGATTTGAAAGATCAATATTCTTGTTTGTCGAAAAAACAAGACCTCCCAGTGATTCAAACGATTTTGCCATTCTGCAAATATAAGCCTAGCTTTCGAGGTTTGGAGACTTCTCCTTGTTCATGTTGCGCAAAAGAACAACATCAATAAACATGTGAGCCACCATAGCCGCTACCAGTCCGACTTTCACGGCCATAAGACCTATAAATCCGATAATTATAGTCATGGTAACGCCGTAGACCATAAGTCGCCAGTTTTTCAAATTGAGGTAGCCATGAATAGCAACGAAGAAAACAGCGGTAAAAGCAATGCCCGCAAATGGCTGTATTGCTCCTCGAAATAGCATCTCCTCGCCCACCCCAGCGCAAAATGAAATGAAATAGGTATCGCTTCTATCTAAAATCAAATCACTCATCATGGACGTGTACTTATTTCTCACCGATTCCATGAATTTTCTGGTGGTTATAAAATCAGCAATAATTCCTGAAATAATTCCTACGACCAAGCCAATTGGTATTTGATAATACCATGCCACTTGGCCAATAATCATCTCGCGTAGGTTGACCGTTTCAGAAAAGCGATCGATAACAACCGCCGCCATTCCCATCCCAACTAAAGTGATGAAGCCTAATTTCAGTATTGAATTGCGACTTAGATTCATTCAATAACGCGATTAACACCAATCATATTCATATCACTTCCACTTGGAGATTGGAAAATTTCCAACTCAAAGAATGGAACAGCAGCCAAGAGATGGTCAAAAATATCTGCTGCATTCTTTTCAAAATTATCAAAATCTTTAAACTTAGAAAACGCATAAACCTCAAGTGGAATACCGTGTTCCGTAGCTAAAAGCTGACGAACAATCACGGTCATTTCAGTATTTATATTCGGATTTTGCTTCAAATAAGTTTCTGCATATTCTCTGAAAACACCAATATTCGTCATGTGACGACCATTTATGAGAACAGATTTATCTACCGAATTACTATTGTTATAATCATCAATTTCCTTTTTTCTTTCCTTCAAAAAGTCGCTTATTCGTTCAACATGTAGCAACTTTTCAAAAAGCTTTTCATCGATAAACTTGATGCTTGATATTTTGATATTGAGATGACGTTTCACTCTACGACCGTCGCTTTCTTGCATTCCACGATAGTTCTTGAATGATTCGCTAACGATGGCGTATGACGGAACAATGGTGATGGTCATATCCCAGTTTTGGACTTTGATAGTCGTAAGGTTGATTTCGACCACCTCTCCATCAGCGCCATACTTGTCTACACTAATCCAGTCTCCAATGCGCACAAGATCTATAGCGCTCATTTGAATACTGGCAACGAAACCTAATATAGGATCTTTGAAGATCAATAACATCACAGCTGTAACAGCACCGAAACCTCCAAGGATATAGACAGGGCTTTGATCAAAAATGATGGCAAGCATCATCACAAAACCAACCATGTAAAAAACAATCTTGGCCACTTGTTTGTAGCTCCTAAGAGGTTTGTCTTTAAGGCTATCAACCGCTTCGAGAATGGCCAATAGAGCATTCAGTAAGGAATTAATAGCGAACATAATGCTGAGCACAACATAGACTTTAGATACAATTAGTATAGCCTCTTTCCAATTTGGAAAATCTGTAAGTAAAACTGGTACAGCTTTTACAATTGTGATCGCTATTATTATAAATGCAATTCCTCGAAAAACTCGGAACTTATATAGTTGATCGTCCCATTTAGATGTGCTCTTTCGAACGATATTTTTTACATAACGAATAATAATAAAACGTGAGACTGCCCAAAAAACAAAGCACAAAAGGAACAATGCCACAAGTCCAATTAGCAGATGAGCTGTTGATGCATCTTTATTCGAGAAATGTGCTTCACGCAACAATTGTCTAATCCAATCAGATATTTCTTGAAAATTCATGTGCCAAAGTTAATGCTAGAAAAACAGATAAAATCGAAGGAAAGTTAACACCTTTGCGACTTGAACAACGAATATGCATTTTTTACCAGAAGAAATAGAACAGTATTCAGAAGAGCATACCTCTGCTGAACACCCGTTATTGGCCCAATTGACGCGTGAAACATGGCAAACCATGGTGATGCCTAGAATGAGCAGCGGCCATTATCAAGGCAGAATGTTGAGCTCTATTTCTAAAATGATTCGTCCAAAAAGAATCTTGGAAATCGGTTCATATACCGGCTACAGCGCTTGGTGCATGAGCGAAGGGCTTACCGCAGATGGCAAATTAATTTCAGTAGATGTAAATGATGAGCTTGTTCGTTTTCACAGAAAGTATCAAGAGTTGATGCCAACTGGCAATAAAGTAGAATTTGTTTACGGCAAAGCACTTGAAGTAATTCCAACTCTCGAAGAGGAATTTGATTTGGTTTTTATTGATGCGGATAAAGAAAACTACATTAAGTATTACGAAATGATTCTTCCCAAAACCCGCATTGGGGGCTGGATATTGATCGATAATGTGCTTTGGAGTGGAAAGGTTGTAGAACCAATCGTTGGAAACGACAAGGAAACGAAGACACTGGTTGAATTGAACAAAATGGTAACAGAAGATCCTCGTGTAGAGAACATTCTGTTAGCCATTCGTGATGGGGTAATGATGCTTCAACGAGTGTCTTAATTCCTTGGAACTATAGCTTCAATCGATACTAAGGCAAAAAAAAGCCACTTCTTTCGAAATGGCTTTTTAATATTTGAAAAGCTTGAATTAAGCTAATACTTCTTTTACTTTATCGGCAGCTTCTTGAAGAGTGATAGCAGAGTGAACAGCAAGTCCGCTCTCGTCGATCAACTTCTTAGCTTCAACAGCGTTAGTACCTTGTAGACGAACGATGATTGGAACATTGATATTCTCGATGTTCTTGTATGCATCAACGATACCTTGAGCCACACGGTCGCAGCGAACGATACCACCGAAGATATTTACGAGGATTGCTTTTACGTTTGGATCGCGAAGAATCATTCTGAATGCTGTTTCTACACGTTTAGCATCTGCCGTACCACCTACGTCGAGGAAGTTAGCAGGCTCACCACCAGAAAGCTTAATGATGTCCATAGTAGCCATTGCAAGACCAGCGCCGTTAACCATACAACCCACGTTACCGTCAAGTTTTACATAGTTAAGACCAGCAGCAGTAGCTTCTACTTCCAAAGGATCTTCCTCAGTCACGTCGCGCATTGCAGCGTAATCTGGATGACGGGCAAGGCTGTTTGCATCTAAAGTTACTTTAGCGTCAACAGCCATAATTGTATCATTTGATGTTTTCAAAACTGGGTTAATCTCGAAAAGAGAAGCATCGCAACCAACAAACGCAGCGTAAAGAGACCTCACGAATGCGGCCATTTCTTTCATTGCTTTTCCGCTCAATCCAAGATTGAAGCCTATAATACGAGTTTGGAAATCAGTTACACCAGTAAGTGGATCAATTTCTATTTTAAAGATACGCTCAGGTGTGTTGTGAGCCACGTCTTCGATATTCATTCCACCATCTTGAGAATAAACGATCACATTGCGACCAGCACCACGATCCAAAAGGATAGACATATAGAATTCCTTGATATCGCTTGGTCCTGGAGAATAAACGTCCTCTGCAATGAATACTTTGCTAACTAGTTTCCCAGTTTCTTTTGTCTGAAGTGTAACTAGGTGACCGCCAAGGATACCTTGAGCTTTGCCTGCCACTTCATCAAGGCTTTTAGCTAGAACTACACCGTGAGAACCGGTTTCAGTAACAACTCCTTTTCCGCGACCACCTGCGTGGATCTGCGCTTTAACAACAAACCAACCGGTTTTTGTTTCTTCTTGAAGTTTTTTTGCTACTGCAGTGGCCTCTTCAGGAGTTTCAGCAATATAACCTTTTTGAACGGTAACACCGAAACTATTTAGTATCGCCTTACCTTGATATTCGTGAATATTCATGCTTCGAAATTTGAGTGCGAATGTAAATCAAGGATTGGTATCTCCGAAGGTTGTTTGAAAATTTGACGAAAAGAGGTCTTTTTTTTGGTTTCTTTGCGCCATGATCAAGGCAGAAGGACTCGTAAAAAAATACAATTCACTCGAAGTTTTGAAGGGTGTAGACCTCGAAATTCAAGCTGGTGAAGTTGTTTCTATAGTGGGGGCATCGGGCGCAGGTAAGTCCACTCTATTGCATATTCTAGGCACCCTTGACAAGCCAAACAGTGGTTCTATTTTCTTTAAAGGACAGGCACTACACAAGTTTAGCGATAAACAATTAGCGGTATTTAGAAATAAGCACATCGGTTTCATTTTCCAGTTTCACAATCTCCTGCCCGAGTTTTCTGCTCTGGAGAATGTTTGTATCCCTGCCTTTATTTTAAAAACGAATAAAGAAGAAGCCGAAAAGCGCGGAATGGAGTTATTAACAAGACTTGGATTGAAGGACCGCGCTGATCACAAGCCGAATCAACTTTCGGGTGGTGAGCAGCAGCGTGTTGCCGTGGCTAGAGCCCTTATGAATCAGCCTGATGTGATTTTTGCGGATGAACCTTCAGGAAATTTGGACTCTAAGAATGCTCGTGAATTGCATGAGTTATTTTTTGATTTGCGCAAAGAATTCGGTCAAACTTTTGTGATTGTCACACACAACGAAGAGCTTGCTAAAATGGCTGATCGCCAATTAGTAATGCGCGATGGCAAAGTAGTAGTGTAAAAATCATTTTTTTCCCTTAGGTTTGTAGCTGTATGAAATTTGTTCATCCGGAAATATTATGGGCGCTTGGGGCACTCGCTATTCCAATCATTGTCCATCTATTCAATTTCCGTCGTTTTAAGAAAGTTCTCTTTTCGAACGTCGCCTTTCTAAAAGAAATTCAGCAAGAGACCAAAAGCAAATCCAAACTCAAGCATTTATTAATACTCCTCGCAAGGTTGTTAGCCTTGGCTTGTATCATTTTAGCATTTGCTCAGCCCTACATTCCTTTAAATGATAATGACCTCAAAGCAGGCGATAAAGCAATTAGCATTTATATAGACAATTCTTTTAGCACCCAAGCAGAGTCAGAAGGAACGCAAATTCTAGAAATTTCTAAGAACAAAGCAATTCAAATTGTCGAGGCTTATAAACCTACAGACAAGTTTCAATTGCTAACCAATGATTTCGAAGGTCGTCATCAGCGATTGGTAGGTCAAGAGGATATGATCCAATTGATTCAAGAGATTCAAGTTTCTCCTTCTACACGGGCTGTTTCAGAGGTCATTTCACGACAACAAGATTTATTGATTAATGCTCAGCAACAAGCGAGAACAGCCTATTTGTTAAGCGATTTGCAAGCTAATATGCTTGACTTCGAAAACGTGAAAGCTGACTCAAGTATTTCCTACAAAATCATTCCAGAGAATTCAAAGGAAGTGGCCAATATCACTGTCGATTCTGTTTGGTTTACTACACCGGTTAGACAGCTTCAAAATGTAGAGCAACTTATCGTTAGACTAAAAAATAATGGTGATGTAGCGCGAGAAAACATTCCTGTTAATCTGAAAATTAACGGTCAAAGCAAAAGCGTTGCATCCGCAAATCTTGATGCATATCAAACCGCTGAAATCGAACTATCGTTCACGAATACGGAGCCTGGTACAAAACTAGCTGAGGTTTCTATAGACGATCATCCAGTAGTATTTGACAATACATACAATTTCAGTTATAACGTGGCTGGAAAAATTCGCATCCTTAATATCAAAGGAAACGAGGTGACAGCAGATCCTGTGGGTCTATTATTCAGCGATGATCCGTATTATCAGATTACTTCATTGACAGAAAATGGAGTTGACTTTGCGCTACTTGGCAAGAACGACTTAGTGATATTGAATCAAATCAATAAGATTAGTTCAGGCCTGATTTTGGAGCTTGAAAAGTTCATCTCCAATGGTGGAAGTTGCGCATTGATTCCCTCCTCACAAGGAGATATTTTTTCCTACAATGAGTTACTTTCAAAATGCGAAGCTGGTTCTATTACTGGGAAATTCGCATATGGAATGGTTCCTGGAAATCCCGTCATAGCAGTGAATTACGATCACTTTCTTTTGAAAGGAGTTTTAGAAAAAAACAATACAGGTAACGAAAAAATCGATTTCCCGATTATTGGAAGTTACATGCGAATCAATATGCTTTCGCAGGGTTCTGTTGAGCCCATTATGTCGCTGCAAAGCAATGACCCTTTCATTACATCTGCTCGTCATGGTGGAGGTAGACTTTACACCTCTTCTGTGACTTTAAATCCAGAAGAAAGTAATTTCACTTCACATAGCTTCTTCCCTACTCTATTTCTGCGCATGGCTGAGTACAGTCAAAACTCAGATGCATTGAGTTATACTTTAGGAAAAGAACAAGGTATATTGTTGAGAAATGTGACCGTTACAGGCGAGCAAACATTCAGACTAAAAGACAATGTTACTGGAACAGAAATTATCCCTGAGCATAGAAATGCGGGCGGCAATACCGAAATTTTTATACACTCCGATTTGCGCAATGCGGGTAATTACAGTTTGAGTTTAGGAGATTCTATCTTCTCTTCTCTTTCATTCAATTATGATAGAAAAGAATCATACACAACACCGCTTTCACCTGATGATGTAAGCAGCAAAATAGAGGCTGCAGGGTTGAAAAACGTAGAGTTAGTAAGTTCAGATATTGAAAGTGTTGGCCAATTGGCCGGAGAAATAAACGAAGGCAAGAAGTATTGGTATGCCATGATAATTTGGGGATTAATCTTCTTGGCAATTGAAGTTCTGTTAATCAAGTTTTGGAGATAAGCAATGAAAACAATTATCAAATCAGCTCTGATTATTGACCCACGATCAACGCATCATGGCAAGAAAAGAGATATTCTTATTGAGAATAATATCATTACTAAAATTGCTGCGAAAATTGAAGAAAAGAAAGCATCAATTATTTCCGAAAAAAACCTTTGTGTTTCTCCAGGTTGGATTGATTTGAGAGCAAATTTTCGCGACCCAGGTGATGAATACAAGGAAGATCTTAATTCTGGTTTGAATGCTGCGAAAGCAGGTGGATTCAAGACAGTATTAATCATGCCTTCTACCAATCCCCCGCTTGATACTAAAGCACAAATTGAATACGTTCAGCGCAAGGCTGCGGGTCACACTGTAGATCTTCTCACCACAGGCACCTTGTCTTCAGGATTAGAAGGAAAACAGCTTTCCGAAATGTTTGATATGAAACAATCTGGCGCTGTAGCTTTTACTGACGACAAAGAAAATGTAGGTACTGAACTCATGGTTCGCGCTCTTGACTATTCAAGAAATTTCAATGGATTGATTATCTCTTTCCCAATGGATAATGGTGTCAATCCTGGCGGTATGCTCCATGAAGGACCTACCTCTGTTAGTATAGGACTAAAGGGATTATCAAGCGCTTCAGAAGAAATTAGACTATCTAGAGATATTGAATTGCTTCGCTACTGCGGAGGCAGATTGCACGTTTCATTAATTTCAACCGCAGGTTCGGTCGAGTTAATTAAGAAAGCTAAAAAAGATGGGTTAAATATCACAGCGTCTATTGCGAGTCATCAATTGGCTTTCACAGATGCAGACATGTCGAGCTTTGATTCAAACTTAAAAGTACTCCCCCCTTTCAGAGGTGAATCTGATAAAAAAGCGCTGATTAAAGGATTGAAAGATGGTGTTATCGATGCGATTTGCAGCGATCATTGTCCTGAAGATCACGAACACAAAGTATTGGAATTCGAATATGCTAATTATGGCATCTGTTCTATTCAGACTAGCTTTGCAGTAGCCTATGAAGCGCTTAAAAACACGCTGAGTTTAGAAGAAATTCTTTCCAAATTCACAACGGGACCTGCGCATGTTTTGAAAAGAGAGCTGCCTGCAATCAAAGAAGGCAATTCTGCAGCCTTAACGATATTTGCTACAGAAACCGAACAAACATTCGGTAAGAAAGAATGGAAATCGAAATCAATCAATTCTCCATTCTTTAATACCAAATTCAGCGTTCGAGTGGTAGACGTAATTTAGAATTACGCTTGACCTTGTGGTCCACCAAAGTGCATTGGAATCATGTGGTCTGGACCTGATTCTGCAATTTTACCGTGTTGCGTTTCGTATTTACCTACGTTTTCCATAAGTGCTCTCATTAGACGTTTTGCATGCTGAGGTGTCAAGATAATTCTTGATTGTACGCGTGCTTTTGGAACACTTGGCATAACGCGAATAAAGTCTACTACAAATTCAGCAGGTGAATGCGTAATTACAGCAAGGTTTGAATAAGTTCCTTGTGCAACTTCATCATTCAATTCGATATTAAGCTGTGGTTGGTTTTTGTTTTCTTCCATGATGTATATTTTATTTCTTCAAAATTTCTTTTAGCTCCAACAAAGAATCAATAGTATATGTTGGCTTATAATTATGTCGTGGCGTTGCATCTTCATTCTTTCCGTTCAAGGCGAAAATCACTTTCTCGGTATAGGTCAAAAATACTTGATCTATTCCAAAGTTGCGTGCGCCAATAATATCAGCATCCCAATCATCACCTATCATAAGGCTTTCCTCAATAGTTGCCCCAGCTTTATTCAATGCGTATTCAAAAATTTCAGGATTCGGTTTTTTCGCGCCTGCATCTTCGCTGTTGATGATTTGAATGAAATACTCATTCAAATTCCCTGCAGTCATTTTAAAACCTTGAACTTCTTGAAAACCATTGGTGATAATGTGCATGTGATAGTTTCCCTTCAAAGAATCAAGCAATTCAATTGTGCCGGGAAGTACGTTGGGTAGTTTCGGACAAACGTCTAAAAAACGATCAGCGAACCAGTCAATTGTGTTGGCGTCTAATGAGACTCCGACATCTTGAAACGCCCGTTCAAAGCGTATTACACGAAGAACATCCTTTTCAATTTTACCAACACGATACAGTGCCCATACTCTTTCATTGTGATGAAGATATCTTTGGTAAAACCTCTTAAAATCTTTAATCTCAATTCCTTTCTCGCTCAATTCATCACGCAAAATCGTAAGGGCTTCTTCGGTATTTCTGTATAAATCCCAAAGGGTCCCGTCTAAATCGAAGAATAAATGCTTGTAATTTTTCACAGTTGATTTCCTAATATTCTAAATGAGTATGCAATTGATGTAAGTAGGATTGACCAAAGGAAAAAACCGAATATCAATTTGGGTAATGCTGATTTATCGTGTTTATAAAAGCGCGCTGTAAGTATCGAAGATACAGGAACTGATATTAGCACTGAGATAAGCATTAGACCTTTTATACCGTATTTCGTTTTGAGACGAATAATACGTCTTCTCATTGGCGTAAATACTTTCTTTTTAGATGGAAACTTCTTCGCCCATTGATGCATTAAAAATTCACCAAAATGGTAAAAAACATAGCTGCCAATAGCACCACCAGAAGTAGTGATTAAAATAATCTCTAGCCAAGACCAATTTTGCGGACTCGACATCATAACAAAAGGAGTGAAAAGAAATTTGATAATGCTAGCCGCCCACCACATCATTACTTTCAGCATATATGCGAGCATTAATCTTTCCTCCCATAAGCTAAATCACCGGCATCACCAAGACCAGGTACAATATAAGCTTGAGCAGTTAATTCAGAATCAATAGCCCCTACCCAAATTTTGGTATTCTCTGGCAGTTTGCTGCGTACCTTATTTATTCCAGATTTTGTTGCTATAGCACCTACAACATGAATTCTAGAAGGTGTGCCTTTTTGCAAGAGAGCTTTGTATACCAATTCAATGCTTGATCCAGTGGCAATCATTGGGTCAATGATTATCAACTCACGATCTTGCAATGAAGGTGAGCTAGTATAATCAACCTCTATTTCAAACTCGCCACCTTTATGATGTCTTCTGTATGCTGCTACGAAGGCATTGTCAGCGCTATCAAAAAAATTGAGAAACCCTTGATGCATTGGAATAGCTGCGCGCATTATAGCACAGAGTACCGGTTGATGTTTAGGAACATTAATCATTGCTACGCCCAGGGGAGTAGTCACTTCAACTTCATGAAACTCCATATCTTTGGATACTTCATAAGCCATGACCTCGCCAATGCGTTCTAGATTTCGACGAAAACGGAGTCTGTCCTTTTGAACAACTTCGTCTCGAATTTCTCTGATAAATTGATTGAAAATGCTGTTTCCAGCGCCGATTTCGTGAACCATGATTATGTAACTATTATAGCCTATAAAGTTAGTTACAACCAATCACACTTGCACTGTCTTGTATAAAATTAACTCGATTATACTTCTATGATGGCGATTAAATCAGCCACTCGATTTGAATATCCAAATTCATTGTCATACCATCCCACTACTTTCACCATATCGCCGATTACTGAAGTTAGTTTAGAATCGAAAACACAACTCGCTGGATTGTCTATTACGTCAATAGAAACAATAGGATCGGATGTGTATTCGAGTACTCCTTTCCATCTGCTTTCAGATGCTTTTAAAAAAGCTTGGTTAATTTCATTGATGCTTTTTCTATTTCTGACAACAGCAGTAATATCAGTAAGAGATCCGTCGGGAACAGGCACTCGAATTCCGCATCCGCCAAGGGAATCAGATAGATTTGGGAAAATTCTTGTAAGTGCTTTTGCGGCACCAGTTGAAGTGGGAACTATTGATTCTGCTGCCGCTCTACCTCTTCTCAAATCCTTGTGTGGTGCGTCATGCAAGCGTTGGTCTCCAGTATATGAATGCACTGTTGTGATGTAGCAACTTTCAATTCCACACAGTTCATCAATCATCTGAATCATGTGTGCCGCGCTATTCGTGGTGCACGAAGCGTTTGAAAGTATAATATCATTTTCAGTAATTGACGTTTCGTTCACGCCCAAAACAATAGTTTTGATGCGTTCATCTTCGGATGGTGCGCTTAATAGCACACGTTTCGCACCAGCAAAGATATGGCGTTGGCAATCTTCAAGCGTTTTAAAGGTACCAGTAGATTCTACAACAATATCAATCTCTAAAGATTTCCATGGTAAATTCTCCGCATTCTTTTCATTAAAAAACAAGATAGAATTTCCATTGAGAACTAAGGCATCATCGGAAGTTTCGATATGTCCATTCCATTTGCCATGTACAGAATCATACTTGAATAAATGAGCCATTGTTTTGACATCAGCCAAATCATTTACGGCCACCACTTGGATGTCTTTTTTTTCTAATAAGATTCTAAGCAATGTGCGGCCTATTCTTCCAAAGCCATTGATAGCAATTCGCTTTTTTTTCATTTCTCAAAAATGTGCTTTTCCGCATGATAGGATGAGCGGACAAGCGGTCCACTTTCCACATATCGAAAGCCCTTTTTCAATCCAATTTCTTTGTATTCAGCAAACTTTTCTGGAGTAATGAATTCCTTCACAGGCAAGTGTTTGGTGGTTGGTTGGAGATACTGACCAAGGGTTAGAATATCCACACCTACAGAAATAAGATCATCCATTGTTTCGAGGACTTCTGTTTCTGATTCTCCCAGCCCCAGCATGACTCCACTTTTGGTGCGCATACCTGCTTGCGCAAGTCGTCTTAGCACTTCCAAACTTCTGTCATATTTTGCTTGAATTCGAACCTCTTTCGTAAGTCGGCGAACAGTTTCTAGATTGTGTGATACAATTTCAGGAGACGCGTCGATAATGCGTTGTAGGTTTTCCCATTTGCCCGCAAAATCGGGAATGAGAGTTTCCATAGTTGTTCCTGGCGAAATTCGACGAACGGCAGCGACTGTTTCAAACCAAATTTCTGAACCACCATCTGCCAGATCATCGCGATCTACAGAAGTTATTACAGCATGCTTCACTTGCATTAATTTGATTGACTTTGCGACACGCGCTGGTTCGAAAGGATCCGCTGCATCAGGTCGGCCCGTTGCCACGGCGCAGAACCCGCAAGAACGGGTACAAATATTTCCGAGAATCATGAAAGTTGCTGTGCCTTCGCCCCAGCATTCGCCCATATTTGGACAACTTCCACTTTCGCAAATAGTATGAAGTTTATGTTCGTCTACAAGCGAACGAACTTTTCTAAAACTTTCTCCAGTTGGTAATTTCACTCTCAGCCACTTCGGCTTTGGCACGCGGGCCGTAACGGTGGTTTCTTCCATCACAATTTATTGTACTTCTGGCCAAAAAAGAAATTGATATAAAGACTAGGAAAGAACTGATGATTTTTGGCACTATCATCTTGCTCTTCCAATATTTTTTCTGACATGATTGGAATTCTCTTCAAATAAGCATCAAACTGAGCGCCTACTTCAATTCCTTTCAATCCGTCGCGGTAATTGCTATATTCAACTAGGACTCCCCACTTAAGGAAAATACCTGGGTAAAATCTCAATTCACTCAACCCTCTCAACGAAGATGCACGACCGTAAATATTATCTATGTAATGTTTTTCAGGATCAAATTTCTCCACGCGAATTACCAGCGGCTCCGGGCCTGAGGTGGGTAGATAAAAAATTTCTAAGTAAACAGGTTTTGTAAAACCCAAAGCTCCACCGGCCATCCAATTGTGACTAAGCTGAACACCATTTTTTCTGAGTTTCTCGGTAATTACATTCTTTCGACCTATGCCAGCATGCAAAACAAAGAAGGAATTTTCTTTACCATAAAAATATCCTCTTGCATTTGGATCTGATGAGAAACGCTTGATTTCCTTTTCGTGTTTTACGAATTGAATATCTGCGTGAAACATTGTTTGTTTGAACGCATTCTGATATTTTCCATAAGTGAAAAAACCACCAAAACCCTGCGTGTTAATGTTAAACCCAAGATATGCTTGTCGATTATAAAGGATAGTGGGTTGATCCGGACTAGTTACCTGTGCCGAAAGATTCAGCATCGAGAAGGTAAAAACCACTAGACCAATTATTTGATAGAAATATCTCATCCTTAGAACGAATATCAAAGCTACGAGAAAAACCAATACTTATTCTATAAAGTTCGTCAAAAAACCAATAAAATCCCACAGATTTCTGTGATTAATTACATTTGAGAAAAAAAAATGGTTTCAATGAAAGTTCGATACAACGGAGATTTACGTTGTACTGCGACCCACATCAAAAGTGGAAATCAAGTCGTAACTGACGCCCCTACAGACAATAACGGTAAAGGAGAAGCATTTTCGCCAACCGATTTACTTTGCACCTCCCTTACTACATGTATGATTACCTTGATGGGAATTACAGCGAACAGCAAAGACATTCAACTTGGACAAATCGACGCTGATATTGAAAAAATCATGGATTCCGAACCTCGACGCGTGTCAGGAATCAATATTCAATTCAAGATTAAAGATTTGAATTTTACTGAACGTGAAAAAGAAATTCTAAAAAATGCTGCTTTGACTTGTCCTGTGGCTAAGAGCATTCATTCTGATATCGAACTAGGCATCGATTTTCAGTTTGTCTGAGCCTTGGAATCTAAACTGAAAACGTATAACGTTCCAGAAATGTGACAGAACCGAATTATGATATAAAACCGCTTAATTCACTCCCGAGCTTAGGAAGGGAGTCTGAACTGAAAATTATTTTTGTCCTTTCATCTCAACATGCTGGTAGGCAGCACAAGTTTCTTTATGCTGTCTGCAAGAAGCAAAACCAACAGCAACCACAACTAAAAGGATGAGAGCAAGGGCGCGATTTTTCATAAGGAATCGTATAATTTTCTCAAAAGTAGCATTTTCTGTTTCCAACAGTGTTAATTCTTACTTCCACTTATTAACAATAAAGCGGTTGAAGCAACGTATTTTCGGGCGCTAAATGAATTCACTCGTTCCAAAAATCCTTGTCACTTTGTGTTGTTTTATCTTCAGTTTGGGGATAATTGCACAGTCAAACGATTCAATTTGGTCGATCATATTTCAAGAAAACGAGCACTCCCCTATCACCAAACTCACTGAAAACAAACAACTTGCTGATTCAATACTGACTTCGGAATATTTCAAATATGTGAATCAAGGTTTTTTAGATATTCGATTCGACACAGTTATTACCCAGCAGTTTATATACGTTCAAATCGAAAAGGGTGAAGTCTATTGTATTGGTGAAAACCTATTTGAGGGCAATTTGGATTTAACAAATATTGTTCGTCGAAGATTATCCGAAAATGGCGACAAATTAGACACTTATAAAATTGAAAATAATGCTCGTGCAATTCTAGACTATCTTCAAAACATTGGTTATCCCTTTGCTACAATAGCACCTATCGACATTCAAAAGAATACTGCTACAGAGTGTATTGACATCCGTTGGAAAATTGACAAAGGCCCTTTAATATCAATAGATAGTTTGGTGATTCGGTCTAATGATAAGATTCCTATTCAATATATCATTAACTATTGTGATATAGATGCGGAGGACGTTTATGACGAGTCAAAATTGCGAGCTCTTCAATTAAAATTACAAGAGATTCCATTTTTAAAAATCCTACGAGCACCCGAGGTCCTGTTTCATGAAAACAAGGCAACAGTTTATATTTTCTGCGAAAGAAAAAAATCGAACTATTTCAACGGAATTATTGGAGTTCGCCCAGATGAAAAAACAGATAAAGTAAATATTACTGGAGATATTGAAATAAAGCTTCAGAACGCAGTAAACAAGGGTGAGGATATTAATTTAAACTGGAAAAGACTTCAGCCTCAGACCCAAGATTTGTCCATTAATACGCGGATACCATTTGTTTTTTCCCTTCCTATTGGATTAGACGGCCTATTGAAAATATATCGTCGCGACACATCCTTTTCATCCACTCGGGCTAACGCGGGAATATCAATACCTTTCGGTGGTAGTGATTTCGTTAAAGTATTTATTGAAAAAAACACATCAAACAGACTTTCCAATCTCACAGCTCTGGCCTTGAAGGATGTAAACTCAACCATCTATGGAATATCATCTCTTCGCGAAAAATTGGATTACAAATTCAATCCTACTAAAGGTTATTCTTTGCAAGTTGAGGCTGGTGCGGGCACGAGAAAAATTCTAGCCGACATTCAAGACAATAGCAGTTCCGAACAAAACTCAATATATCGGGCGGAAACAGCGATTAACGTGTATTTCCCAATATTCAAAAAACAATCCATTCACCTCGGTTTGAATGGAAGTACATTGATTACTGATAATATTTATAGTAATGAGTTGTCGCGAATTGGAGGTTTGCGAACTATTCGTGGAATAGATGAAGAGTCCATTTTTGCTTCAAGTTATGCAGTGTCAACAATAGAGTACCGTTGGATTCCAGAACTAAACACAGCTCTATATGTATTTGTCGATCAAGCATGGTATGAACAAAAGGCAATAGATTCTTTTGTTTCAGATACACCAAGAGGTTTTGGTGTAGGAGCTAATTTTGAGACAAAAGCAGGTATATTTACTTTTAACTATGCATTGGGACAACAATTCGACAACCCAATACTTATTAGGAACGCAAAAATCAGTTTCGGTTTTAAAAACATTTTTTAATGCATTTCATTCAGTATAATTTAGTCGCTCGCCTCACTCTGTTTATCGGAATAGTTTCCTTATTTCTTTCCAACTGCACAGCTCCTCAAAAAACTGCGCAAAGTTCAGATGCGATGTCTTATGACAGCGAAGAATTTGTTTTTTATCCTACCATTTGTGTATATCATTATTCGGATGATTCCTCGCAATTTTACATTGATATTTTTTCTTCGGACCTCCTTTATGCAAGGGCGAATTCGAATGAATATTTTAGCGCAGAACTAGACATATCTTATAAAGTTTTTACACAAGAAAACAATACTGAAAAATTAATCGATTCAACAAAAGTTCGTTTTATTGATAGACAATCTAACGGTCAAAAATCAAAAGTTCAGTTCACCTCCAAATTCAAACTTTTAGAAGGTTTATATTCTATGTCGATTAGTATAAAAGATCTTCGAAGAGGAAGTTCCTTTACACAAACGCTTAAGGTCGACAAAAGAAATAAGTCAAGCAGACAGAACTACTTGCTTTTCAGAAATTCATCAACTGTTCCTGAGACTGTAAATAGCATTAAAAAGGGAGATACAATAAGAATTATTTCTGAGAGAAATTCGAATAGTGTTTTACGATTTTATAAATATTTACCGGAAATAAAACTTCCCCCAGCCCCATTTTCCTCAAATAGTCCAGACATCCCAAGTTTTAAGGATTTTGTGAAGTTGAAGTCAGATAGTTCAAATTCTCTAATAACAGAAGAGGGTCTATATTTCGCAACAGCTGCGGAAGGAAGTGATGATGGTTGCGCCTTTTTCACTGTTTCGGGGGGATATCCGACGGTAAGAAAAATTGACCAACTGCATTATCCTGTAAGATATTTGACAACGAAAGCCGAATTTGATGACATTGCAAAGAATAAATTTCCAAAAGAAAAACTTGATCAATTTTGGATTGAATCTGCCGGAACAAAGGATAGAGCTCGCGTATTGATAAGCAGTTTCTATCACCGTGTCGAAGAAGCAAATACATTTTTCAGTTCTTATACAGAAGGCTGGCGCACCGACAGAGGCATGATACATCTTGTGTTTGGAAGTCCAACAAAAATCAATAGAACCAAGAATTCTGAGACATGGATTTACGGCGAAGAAGAATCCAATGCATCTTTGCATTTCCATTTTCAGAAAATAGAGTCCCCTTGGACCGATAATTTATTTGTGCTCAATCGCGACCCGCTATTCAAGTCGCATTGGGAAAATAGGGTCTCTAGTTGGAGAAATGGCAGAGTGTATAACAATTAAGATTGATCCCGTGTATCCAAATAGAAAGTTCAACAGTCCTGCTAAGAAATATACCAATATGATTATTGGATTTCGTGCAATCAATGAAGCAATTGATGCTGACAAAGAATTCGATAAAATTCTTGTTCAAAAAGGACTTAAAGGCGATCTTTTCAATCAGTTGCGAGCGCGACTTCAAGATTTCAACATCCCTTATCAGTTGGTACCTCTTGAGAAGATAGAACAACTTTCTAGAGGAAATCATCAGGGGGTAATTGGCTTCACTTCGCCGATTGCTTTTCAACCGCTTGAGGAAATTATTCAAATGACATTTGAAAGTGGGGAAACGCCTAAACTCATCTATTTGGATGGTATTACCGACGTTAGAAACTTTGGAGCAATCTGCAGAAGCGCGGAATGCAATGGTTTTCACGCTGTTGTAATCCAAGAAAAAGGCGCTGCTCAAGTTAATGAAGATGCGGTTAAAACTTCGGCAGGAGCATTATTCCATATCCCCCTCTGCCGCGTTGCAAATGCAGCTAGAGCAATTGAAATCTTCCAAAACGCTGGAATAGCCATGGTTGGATGCACTGAAAAGACAGAAGTGTTTATTGATGCAGTGAATATGTCTGGACCAACTTGCATAATTATGGGCTCTGAGGATACAGGTATATCAAACGATTTCATTCGAAAGGCCGATTCTTTGGGCAAGATCCACATGGAAGGTAAAACATCCTCATTGAATGTATCAGTGGCTGCAGGGATTATCATGTACGAACTCAATCGTCAAAGAAGGATAAAATAAGACAACTCATTCTACTCAAAAGGAGTTTCATACTTTTTGCACAAAGTCAATTAGAAAAGTGTAAAAAATCATTACTAAATAGTCGTTGTTTTAACGATATTTGCAACGAATGCCCCAAAAAAAGGGTCTTCATTATTATTAATTAATCCTTAATGTTATGAAAAACAAGATTACTCTTGTTGCTATCTGTGCATTCATGCTCCTGATTTTCAGCAGCACATCCTTTGCACAAAGCGGTTCTACCCCAAGCATTATGTATATCGAGTGCTCAGCAATTACTCCAGAGAAATATGGAGCTTTGCTTAACAATCTCAAAAACAATCCTGATTTTGAAGTAGGCGAAGCCTGTGTGCCTGCACACGTAATTTCCATCAAATTGAAAAAAGAAGGAAATACACAACAATTATTCAATGGATTCAAAAGCCAAACTGCCTCCTTGCAGCTAGGTGATGTGAAGCTATTGGCTGACTTCAACGATGATAAATTTATGGAGCGCTGCTCTCAAGCTCGTTTAGGCAGATAATTTTGAACAACTCAACTTATAATTCAACCATACTTTGTATGAAAAAACTCAACGCACTTAGGCTTTCCCTATTCGCTGCATTCATGCTAGTTTTCCTTATTGAAGGACGCTCGCAGACTGTAGATACAGCGATGCCTATTCAAGACATGGTGCAAAACCTTGTAGGGTCTGGTGTTCAAATCTCAAACATAGTTTTGACTGCACCAACAGGCTCTTACGGGTATTACACGTCAACAGCATCTGAAATTGGCACCTCAGAAGGTATCCTTTTATCAACCGGTAAAGCAATCAACGCTCTAGGACCAAACGATGAAACAGGATTGCCACTATTAGGCCCACCTCCCACCTTTACTTGCTTGAACTGTAGCCAATACAACAACAACGCTCCTGGAAGTGCATTACTAAATCAAGCTCAAGACCGAAACACTTTTGATGCTGCTCAAATCGAATTCGATATCATCCCGCAAGGAGATTCTCTTCGTTTTGCATACACATTTGCATCAGAAGAGTATAATGAATGGGTTGGCTCACCTTTCAATGACGTTTTCGGATTCTTCATCTCAGGTCCAAATATTGGAACTGACGTAAACATCGCGTTGATTCCAAATACTTCAACTGCTGTGGCCATCAACTCAGTAAATGCAAATACAAATTCACAATACTGGCAAAATAACTCGACACCTCCAGGTGCGGGATGGCAATGTGATGCCTTCACAGTTAGCCTTGCAGCTGCTGTAGGAAATCTTATCCCCTGCGAAACATACCACTTGAAACTTGTGATTGCTGATGGTAGCGACCGTCTATATGACTCATGGGTTTTCGTCAACCAAATTGAATCTAACCCGGTAATTGTTGCTTCAGCGACAGCTGGAGGTTTAGATTATATGATTGAAGGTTGTAACGATGGTACTATTACTTTTAGTCGCCAAGAAGCGTCTGCAAGTCCACAAGTAGTTACTTATTTCGTTGGTGGTACTGCAACTTCAGGCGTCGATTATACACTTCTTGGAACAGGTGTTCCGCTAGAACCAATTACTATTACAATTCCTGCAAACCAGCTTAGTGTTTCAATTCCAATTGAAGCCTTCGACGATCAAATTTTAGAGGGAAATGAGTACTTAACGATATTTCTAGCCAATCCAAATTGTACGACTACAGAAATACTAGACTCCTTGAACTTCTATATCCAAGACTTATTGGAAGTTGATGTTCAAGCGTCTTCTACTCAAATCTGTGGCGGACAGTGTGTTGACCTAGTTGGTACAGCGCTTACTGAAGGTTCATCGTCATTTATTTGGTCTCCAACAGACGATATGACCAACTCAAACACGTTGACCCCAACTGTTTGCCCAACAACAACTACAACTTACACTTTGACTTCTACGGTTGCTGATTGTGAAGCAACTGACCAAATAGAAATTCAAGTTTCATACATTTCCCTAGGATTAGACACTGATCCAATCACTTGTGGAAATGCTTCTTCTGGAACAGTTGATTTGACTGTTTTAAACGCAAACGCACCATACACATTCAGTTGGACTGGCCCTAATGGCTTTGTTTCTTCCGACGAAGATTTAACAGATCTTGCTGATGGAGAATATTGTGTAGATGTAACAGACGCTAGCGGTTGCACTGCTTCAGGGTGTGTTACAGTCATCGAAATTGACATACTCGAAATCACAGATGTTGAAATTCTATTGAACGGATGCTTCCCAATTTCGTGCACTGGTGCTTGCGATGGTGCTGTGAATGTATCAGTTACTGGCGGTGAGACTCCATACTTATTCGCATGGTTAGATGAAGATAACAATCTTGTATCTATTGAACAAAACGCAACTAATCTTTGTGCTGGAACCTACCTCATTCGTGTCACAGACAACAATGGTTGTGTAATCTTCAATACCGTAGTTCTCGAAGAACCTGAGCCAGTTTTTGTAAACCTGATTGGT
>CALRZB010000009.1:0-24725 GCA_943372555.1 Chryseobacterium gleum
CAAGAGCAAACCAATGGCAGAGGTCAGCGAGGTTCATCGTGGACTGCATTTAAAGGTGATAACCTCTTAGCTTCCATAATTGTTTACCCAAATTTTCTAGCGCCAGACGAAACCTTCATGCTTTCGCGCATAATAGCTTTAGCGATTCGGGAAACCATCGAAGCACTGACAGATAAAGACATATTCATCAAATGGCCTAATGATATTATTGTTGAGGACAAAAAAGTCTCTGGAATTCTAATTGAAAACAATTGGTCCGATTTCAAAATTCAGAGCGCTATTATCGGTTTCGGAATAAATGTTAACCAAGAAAAATTCATGATTCCAAAGGCGACTTCCGTTAAAAATGTGATCTCCCAATTCCTTCCGCTTTCAGAAGTGCAGAAAAGTGTAATCGCCTATTTCGACAATTGGTACAGCCGACTTGAATCAGGTCAAAAAGATTTTATTAAAGCTGAATATGAAAAACACCTTTTCAAAAAGAATGAAAAAGCTGAATTCATATTCGAGGACAGAAGGATAATGGCGACTATTCAAGGTGTAAATACGCTAGGTCACCTTATGCTCCTCGATTCTGAGGGGAATAAAATCAGTGCAGATCTCAAGCAGATTGCAATGATTTATTAAAAAAGAAAGTTTTTTTTACTATGCATGCATAAGATTGGGTTTTTTTTCTTTTATTCGTATCGAAGAAAACACAATCCACTTGAAACCAGAAGAAACAATAGACTTTCATATACGCTGGGCTTGGTCAAAAATTTCCAAGGCATACAATGCGGAGGCGCTCAAATCTGGCGGTACAATGGCTATTGGGTATGTCTTACTCAACATTGACAAAGACGGAACACCATCCACCAAGCTTGGACCCAAGATGGGAATGGAGCCAACAAGTCTAACACGACTTCTGAAATCCATGGAAGAAATGGATCTCATTTCTCGAAGTCCAGACAAAATCGACAAACGAGTTGTGAGAGTGCACTTGACCTCAAAAGGAAAAGCAAAACGTGAAACTTCTAAAGAAGCGGTTATTCGCTTCAATGAATATATTCAGACAAACATTGGCTCGAAAAAAATGACCATGTTTTTCGAAATCATGACAGAAATAAACGGATTACTAGAACAAAACTCTTTGTTTGATTCAATCACAGAAAATGAACATGAAAAGAACCATTCGTAAAGTAGCAGTGGTAGGTTCGGGCGTCATGGGCTCTCGAATCGCCTGTCACTTCGCCAATATTGGCGTTAATGTGATCTTACTTGATATAGTTCCTAATGCTCTGACCGATGCGGAAACCGCTAAAGGTCTTACATTAGAAAGTAAGCAAGTTAGAAATCGTATTGTAAATGAAGCTCTTCAAACAGCTATCAACTCTAACCCTGCTCCGCTTTATCTAAAGAAATTCGCTTCTCGAATTCAAACGGGAAACCTGACAGATGATATTAGCCGAGTGAAAGAGGTAGATTGGATAATTGAAGTAGTAACAGAACGCCTTGACATCAAAAAGCGCGTTTATGAAGCGATTGAGCAGCACAGAAAACCAGGAACCATTGTAACGACTAATACTTCTGGAATTCCAATTCATCTTCTCATCGAAGGGCGCAGCGAAGATTTCGTGAAAAACTTTTGCGGAACCCACTTCTTCAATCCTCCTCGTTATCTGAAGCTTCTTGAAATTATTCCATCACCAAAAACGGATGGAGATTTGATTTCTTTCCTAGAAGATTACGGACAACGCTTCCTCGGAAAGACGACTGTTTTATGTAAAGACACTCCTGCATTTATTGCCAACCGCGTTGGTGTATATAGCATTCAAGCACTTTTCCATCTTGTAAAAGAAATGGGATTGCGTGTTGAAGAAGTAGATAAACTTACGGGACCTGTTTTAGGTCGCCCCAAGAGCGCAACCTTCCGCACATGCGATGTTGTAGGATTAGATACATTGGTGCATGTCGCTAATGGCGTAAAAGATAATTGTCCAAATGATGAGTCACGCTCAGCATTTGAGATACCTGATTTCATTTCTAAAATGGTTTCAGAAAATCGTCTTGGAGATAAAACAAAAGGTGGATTTTATAAAAAGACAAAAGATGAGCAAGGCGCAACAAAAATCCTTTCCCTAAATCTAGAAACAGGAGAATATCAGGATCAGCAGAAATCAAAATTCGCAACGCTAGAATCAACAAAAACAATTGATGATCTCGCAGCGCGTATTCCAGTTTTATATAATGGAAAAGACAAAGCGGGAGAATTCTATAAAAAGAGTTTCCTTGGTTTATTCTCATACGTTTCTCATCGCATCCCTGAAATCAGCGACGAACTTTATCGTATCGATGATGCTATGAAAGCTGGATTCGGTTGGGCAATGGGACCATTCGAATATTGGGAGAAAATTGGTGTAGAAAAAGCAATCGCTGATGCAAAGGCTGCTGGTGTTACAATCGCTCCATGGGTAGAGCAAATGGTAGCAAAGGGCCACAAAACCTTCTACACATTCTGCGAAGGCAAAAAATATTTCTACGACATTCCTTCACAAGAAATGAAGGCTGTTCCTGCCAGCGACCGAATGATCGTTCTGTCGCAATTGCCTGAAACATCAATCGTTTGGCAAAGCAAAACGGTCACTGTTAGACATATTGGAGACGGTATTCTTTCATGTTCATGGAGTACGAAAATGAACACGATCGGTAGTGATGTAATCCAAGGTTTACATAAAGCCATGGACCTCGCGGAAGCCTCCTACAAAGGCCTTGTACTTTTCAATGAAGCTGAACACTTCAGTGCAGGAGCAAATGTTGGACTAATCTTCATGTTAGCGGCAGAACAAGAATATGAAGAACTCGACATGGCAGTGCGTGTATTCCAACAAACATCCATGCGACTTCGAACATGCAGTGTGCCAGTTATAGCAGCACCGCACTCACTGGCATTAGGCGGTGGATGCGAGTTCTCAATGCACTGTGACAAAGTTGTAGCACATGCAGAACTTTATATGGGACTTGTTGAATTCGGCGTTGGATTTATCCCAGGCGGCGGTGGCACAAAAGAATTTACACTTCGCTGTTCAGATGAAATGAAAGAAGGTGATATCAGGATCAACACATTTAGAAAACGCTTCTTGACAGTTGGTCAAGCGAAAGTTTCTACATCAGCGCATGAAGCATTTGAACACGGCTATTTGAGAGAAGGAATTGATGAAGTTGTAGTTAGTCGGGAATTGCAATTGGCTCGCGCCAAAGAAGCAGCACTAGAGCTATACAACAAAGGCTACGTTGCTCCTACTCCACGCAAAGACATTAATATTCTTGGTCAAGAAGCACTTGGAATTGTTTACGTTGGCGCAAATAGTATGATGAGTGGAAATTATATCAGCATACATGATCAACTCATTTCTGAAAAACTTGGTTTTGTGCTTGCAGGCGGGGATCTTTCTCAACCGCAAACAGTGAGTGAGCAATATCTCCTTGACCTTGAACGCAAGGCTTTCCTAGAGCTTTGCATGCAAAAGAAAACCCTTGAAAGAATGCAGAGTTTGATTACAACAGGTAAAATTCTTAGAAACTGATTATTCCGAAAAAACAATGGACGCATACATTATAGGTGGTTACAGAACAGCGGTAGGCAAAGCGCCACGCGGATTCTACAAATTTGTTCGCCCAGATGAACTCGGGGCAAAAGTGATTGAAAGATTAGTTTCTGACTTCCCTCAATTAGACAAAAATCTAATTGATGATGTAATTGTGGGAAACGCAACACCCGAAGCTGAACAAGGCTTGAACGTTGGTCGTATGATATCTCTTATGGGATTGAATACGGTGAAAGTTCCTGGTATGACTGTGAATAGATATTGCAGCAGCGGATTGGAAACTATAGCTATTGCCGCTGCAAAAATTCATGCGGGAATTTCTGATTGCATCATTGCAGGAGGTGTAGAAACAATGTCGCCAATTCCTTTCGGAGGTTGGAGAATTGTACCTCACGCAAAGGTGGCAAAAGAGCATGCTGACTGGTATTGGAATATGGGACTGACCGCGGAAGCCGTGGCTCGTGAGTTCACAGTGAATCGTGAAGACCAAGATGCATTCTCATTGCAATCACATCAACGTGCAATCATGGCAATTGAAGGTGGTCATTTCAAAGATGAAATTGTTCCAATCGAAGTAACCGAAATTTTCCTTGATGGAAATGAAAAACGTCAAGAGAGAAAATATATCGTCGACACAGACGAGGGTCCACGTAAAGATTCATCACTTGAAGCGCTTGCAAAATTGAAACCAGTATTTGACGCGAAAGGAAGTGTCACTGCGGGTAATAGCAGTCAAACTTCCGATGGCGCCGCGTTCGTAATGATTGTTTCAGAAAAAATGCTGAAGGAATTGAATGTTCAGCCAATCGCTCGTTTGGTGAGCTATCACGTTTCAGCAATAGAACCACGAATCATGGGTGTTGGTCCAATTGAAGCAATTCCAGGTGCATTAAAACGCGCTGGTTTGAAAAAAGAGGACATCAATATTTTCGAATTGAATGAGGCATTTGCATCACAAAGTCTCGCGGTAGTTCGCAATCTTGAGTTGAATCAAGAACTCGTGAATGTCAACGGCGGTGCAATTGCTTTAGGCCATCCACTTGGATGTACTGGAGCCAAGTTGACTGTTCAAATGATGAATGAATTAAAAAGAAGAAATCAGAAATACGGTGTAGTGACTATGTGTGTAGGCACTGGTCAAGGTGCAGCCGGTGTATTTGAAATGCTATAACTAACTATTAAAAAGAAATCACATGTCAGAAACTAAGCAAAAAGCAATCACCGGTGGAGAATTTCTAATTCGCACCACCGCTGCACAAGATATTTTCATTCCAGAGGAATGGAGTGAAGAACAAATCATGATGAAGAAAATGTGCGAGGATTTTGTGGACCAAGAAATTGTTCCAAAACTCGACGAAATCGATCATCAAGAGCCGGGATTAATGGAGAGCATTCTTGACAAAGCGGGAAACCTAGGCTTGTTGAGCGTAACAGTTCCAGAAAGTCTTGGTGGACTCGGAATGGATTTCAAAACATCGATGCTATGCACTGAGGCCTTGGGCGCCGGCCACAGCTTCTCTGTTGCATACGGCGCTCATACAGGAATTGGGACACTTCCTATTCTTTATTATGGAAATGAAGATCAAAAAAATCGTTTCATACCAAAGCTTGCTTCAGGTGAATGGAAAGGCTGTTATTGCCTAACAGAACCAGGCAGTGGTTCGGACGCAAATAGTGGAAAAACAAAAGCCGTTCTTTCAGAAGACGGCAAACATTATACTATTAATGGTCAAAAAATGTGGATCACCAATGGTGGATTCGCGCAGGTATTTACTGTATTTGCAAAGATTGATAACGACGAGAATTTATCTGCTTTTATTCTTACTCGCGACATGGAAGGAATCTCTTTCAATGCGGAAGAAAAGAAGATGGGAATCAAAGGCAGTAGCACACGCCAAGTTTTCTTCAACAACGTTAAAGTTCCAGTTGAAAATCTATTGAGTGAGCGGGGCAACGGTTTTAAGATTGCTGTAAACATTCTAAACATTGGCCGTATTAAATTGGCTGGTGGTGTTCTTGGCGGAGCAAAATCAGTAATTGATGAAAGCGTTCGTTATGCAAATGAGCGTGAGCAATTCGGTCGTCCTATTTCAAAATATGGTGCTATTCGTTTCAAAATTGCAGAGCAAGCTATTCGTTGCTACGCATTAGAAAGTGCATTATATCGTGCTACACAAAATATCGACGATGCTATTGCATCATTGATAGAAGGTGGAATGGATAAAGGACAAGCAGTATTAAAAGGTATTGCATCATTCGCACCGGAGTGTGCGATCTTAAAAGTATTCGGATCAGAGACACTCGACTATTGCGTAGACGAAGCCGTACAAATTTTTGGCGGAATGGGATACAGCGCTGAAACTCGCGTAGAGCGTAGCTATCGGGACTCTCGTATCAACAGAATATTTGAAGGAACAAATGAGATTAATCGTTTGCTCACAGTAGATATGATATTGAAAAAAGCGATGAAAGGCGAGCTCGATTTGATGGGTCCAGCGATGGGCGTAGCAAATGAATTAATGTCGATTCCTGATTTTGGGGATGCACCGAATAATATTTTTGAAGAGTACCATGCGGTAGTTGCGAAGTTCAAAAAAGCATTGCTTTTAGTGGCAGGTGCAGCAGTTCAAAAATTAGCGATGCAACTTCAAAAAGAGCAAGAGATATTGATGAATGTAGCAGACATGGCTATTCAGATTTATTGTGCAGAAAGTGTTTTACTGCGCACAGAAAAGCTAGCATCAATGAAAGGCGCCGATGCCATATTAGTAGAACAAGAAATGATGAAGTGCTTCATTTACAGCGCAGCTGAGAAGATTAGCGCAGCAGGTAAAGAAGCGTTGATTTCATTTGGTGAAGGGGATGAGTTGAAGATGATGTTGATGGGATTAAGAAGGTTCACCAAAGTTGAGCCATTCAACATTAAAGAATCAAGAAGAGTTGTTGCCGCGAAATTCATCGGGAAGTAATGACTTGCTCCAAGATGGTCATCATAAGGACGACCCCCGAGCCTGTCGAGGGGTGATTTTTGATTCCTGATTCCTGATTCCTGATTTTTTGTTGAATATTTTATTTAAAAACGCGATCAAAATGATCGCGTTTTTCTTTTTATAAAACGTTCTACCATAATACGCTCTACATAGAGCGCCCCTTTGGGGCTTTTAATTAATCGCGCAACGTGATTTTCTACCATTGGACCCTTTTGGGGCAAGTAGGTTTGCTATTTTGAAATACCATTTGAATTTTTCTTTGAAAAATTTATACGAATTTATTCATCGCATATTCCGTTGGTCGCTGTCGCAATTACCAGCCCCAAAGGGGCGTATTATGGTAGACAAGGAGTTCGATATCCGTTGCAAGCCCCAAAGGGGCGCATTACGGTAGGGGCGCATTATGATAGACAAGGAGTTCGGCATGCATTGAAAGCCCCAAAGGGGCGCATTACGGTAGGGGCGCATTACGGTAGGGGCGCATTACGGTTATCAATCATGCAGAATATTCAGCGTTTATGTCTGAATATCAAGTCAACATCCAACATTAAAAAATCACATTTAATTCGCCTAAAAAACAGAAGCATGGCAGGAACATACACACGATTAAACATTCAAATTGTATTTGCGGTAAAACATCGCGAACCATTGCTCTCGCAGTCATGGCGTAAGGAAGTCTTTGCTCACATGGCTGACACGATTAAATCAAAAGGATCACATCCAATAATTATAAATGGAGTCGATGACCATGTTCACGTGTTTATCGGACTCAACCCGAAAAATTCAATATCTGATTTGGTTTCAGATTTGAAAAGAAACTCAGGAATATTTATACGGGATAAATTTCTTAAGAATAAAAAATTTCATTGGCAAGAAGGATATGCGGCATTTTCCTATTCACAAAACGCACGAGAAAAGGTAGTTAACTATATCGACAATCAAGAATCACATCATGGCATGAAAGATTTCACTTTGGAATTAAAACAATTTCTTGAAATCAACGGTATTTCATATTCCGACCAATATCTACCATAATACGCCCCTTTGGGGCTTGCAACAAATCGCGCAATCCTGTTTCTACCATAATGCGCCCCTTCGGGGCTTGAGAGAAATCGCTCATTATATTTCGATGAACATCGCCCCTGCGGGGCTCTGTGAAACTTTGCGGCCTCTGTGTCCAATATTTATTGAACCGAACTCCCGAAGAGCGCGAAATCATATTTGACGGGATCGTTGGCGTCGAGTTGACGGAGAATTTGATCTAATTCTTCCACCGCCTTCCAATCATCTTGTGTGCGCTTCAACATTCCTAATTCGCGCGCAACACGGCCCGAATGAACATCGAGGGGAATCGATAAAACAGAAGTAGGAATATCCTTCCAAATACCAAAATCTACTCCTGTGTTATTCGGTCGAACCATCCAACGCAAATACATATTCAAACGCTTCGCAGCGCTCCCTGTCAAAGGATTGGAGACATGTTTTGTGGTGCGCTGCTCATGCTTTATTTCAAAAAATAAATTCCTGAAACCTGCTATTGCAGTGCGGATATCCTTGCCGTCAAACTCTTGCATGAAAGCACCTTCGATACCATCATGATTTTTATACATATTCTTCAGAGCTTTAAAAAAGAAAAGCAAATCTGTAGAATTGAATGTGCGATGCACAAAGTTTTCGAAACGCTTTTCATCTGATTTCGAAAAATTCAAAATGAAATCTAGCGGCGGTGCATCCATCAAAGTGATAATACTTGATGCATTATTGATAATAGACTTCCTATTTCCCCAAGCGATTGTGGACGCCAGAAATGCGGAAATTTCAACATCTTCTTTTCGAGAAAACTGATGAGGAATTCGAATAGGATCCAACTCTATGAATGCTGGATTATCATACTTCTCTACAAGTGGATCGAGAAGTAATTTCCACTCAGAAAACTGCTTTATCATTTTGACTCACCCATCAATGCATATTGCAAGATGTTCGCGCCCATCTTGAGTGCTTTGGTGCGCGCTTCTTCGCTGTCTTTATGCACCTCTTGATCTTCCCATCCGTCACCAAGATCGCATTCTACATCATAAAAACAAACCAATCTCCCTTGATAGATTAGACCAAGACCTTGTGGTGCTTTGCCATCGTGCTCATGCACTTTTGGTAAGCCGTTCGGAAAATCATACGTCTGATGGTAGATTGGATGACTGAATGGCAATTCAATAAAATCCAATTCAGGAAATACTTTCTTCATTTCCTTGCGAATGAATTTATCCATTCCATAGTTGTCACTAATGTGAAGGAATCCACCACCTATCAAATAAGCTCTCAAATTAGATACATCAGATGCAGAGAAAACAACATTTCCGTGCCCTGTCATGTGCACGAATGGAAAATTATTAATCTCAGGAGAACCGGCATCAGCGAATGGAACATTGAGATCAATGTTCATATTCAAATTCTTGTTGACATACTCGACAAGATTGGGGACTGCAGTAGGATTAGCATAATAGTCTCCACCACCTCTATATTTCATTACCGCGATCTGATAAGATGGCGCCATGAAAGAAGTCGCTAATAAAAAGACAAGTGCTAAAACAGCTGTAATTCTCATTTCACAAAAATAAGGAATTTCACTCTGCAGCTATGACAGATATTTCAACTCTTGCATTTTTTGGGAGAACAGAAACTTGAACAGTTTCGCGTGCTGGAAAATCTGAGGTGAAATAAGAAGCATAGACTTCATTTACAACTCCGAAATCATTCATGTCTTTCAGGAAGATTGAAGTCTTCACAATATTCGAAAAGTCCAACCCTGAAGCATCCAATATAGCTTTGATATTCGTCATAACCAATCGCGTTTCAGTTGCAGCATCAGCTGGCTCGTAGATTCCTGTAGCAGGATCAATGGCAATCTGTCCGCTCGCGAACAACATTCCATTTACTAAAATCGCCTGACTGTACGGTCCAATCGGCGCTGGTGCATTTGAGCTTGTAATTACTTTTTTCATTTTTATTGGCTTTTAGCTATTGGCTATTGGCTGTAGGCTGTAGGCTTTGGTTAATAATTTCAAACTAGTCTATAGTAACCAGTAGTTAGTCACCAGTCGTTAGTCACTAGTCGTCGGTCGTCGGTCACTGGTCGTTGGTTACCCAGTTCCGTATCATCTTTCTTCCTTCTGGTGTGAGGATTGATTCGGGATGAAATTGCACTGCGTGAATTGGTTTAGTATTGTGTCTTATCGACATAATCAATCCATTCTCGTTTCGCGAAGTTACTATTAAGTCTTTTCCAATTTCATTCGCTACCCAACTGTGGTAATGGCCAATCTGAAACGGACTTGTAATATCTTTAAATAAAATATCAGAGTCATCGATGCAATTAGCTAATGAAGATTGACCGTGAATCACTGATTCCAAGTTGGTCAACTTTCCTCCATAACATTCCACAATTGCTTGCAGTCCCAGGCAAACCCCCAGAACTTTGGTTGTATCAGGCAGAATTCTTAAAAGTTCTGGCATGATACCCGCTTCGCTCGGCAAGCCTGGTCCAGGTGACAATACGATTTTATCAAAAGTCAATGCCTCTTGTATCGAGATCTCATCATTTCGACGCACTACAACATGCTCCCCTTCTCCTTCTAAATAATGAAAAAGATTGTAAGTAAAACTATCATAATTATCGAGAAGCAACATTCAGGTTAGTCTCTTGTTATATTTGTCAAAATCACATACAATGTTATTCAAGAAATTTCTGCATTATTTAAATCCAATGACTTTTTTCAATAAAAAGAAAGTGGACTTGAACTTAAGATTCATGCATGGGATGAATCGAATCTCTATCCTTATATTTCTGATTGCAATAATTGTAATGATTATTCGGGCAACGAATCGCTAGCAGAATGATACCAACGCACTGAGTTAACCATGTGCGCGATGTCCTTTCGAACGAATTCCAATACCGGTGCTATAGAATCAGGATTTGGTTTATTATTGAAATAAAGACTTCCTCTAAAGAAGTGATTCGTGCTATCAGAAACAAAGAATTGCACTTGTGAGGCCGCTTCTCCGTCAATATCATAGATGATTCCATCCAGATGATTGTCGACGTCCTCTACTAATGTTCTGCGCAAACCTGTAGCCTTCATTTCATGCTTAACTGCAAATCCATACGCATCGTGAACTAGCTTATCGATGTTGTTGTTTACATTAAAATAAGTGCAATAAACTATGGCATTGAACTTCGGATAGGAGATATTAAACCAACAACTATCTGTTCCTTGACGATCTTTAAAATTTTCTACTCGAGAATAATTTGGCACATCCAAACTCATATCACAATCTGAATTAAATCGGGTATAGCTATGCTCTGGCAAATCAATTCGAAAATAACCCGCTGGTTTTGGAATAGCGGCATCTCGGCATGACACAAGTCCTGCAAGCAATATGAATACTCCATATGTCAAGACCAATCTCATATTATTCATTAGGAATCGGAAGTGTAATTTTAATACGCTTAATTTTTCTTTTGTCTGCTGCTTCGATTGTAAAAGTGAAGCCTTCGAAATCGATTTCATCGCCTTTTACTAAGATTCTTCCCGCTTGTTCGATGACAAATCCGGCGAGTGTTGAAGAATCTCCTTTTGATTCCACAAAAGCAGTATTATCAATATCTAAAACTCGATAAACATCAACTAGTTGTGTCTTACCCTCAAACACGAAAGTGCGCTCATCTAACTTAGAGAAATGAATTTCTTCATCATCAAATTCATCGCTAATATTTCCAACAATTTCTTCAAGAATATCCTCAAGTGTAATCAAGCCAGAAGTACCACCGTACTCATCTACAACGATTGCAAGGTGAACTTTTTCCGATTGAAACTGCTTCAATAGATCATCAATTTTTTTATTCTCTGGCACATAGAAGGGCTGACGAATTAGACTCTGCCAATCGTAATTCAATTCTTCTAAATGAGGAAGTAAATCTTTGATAAATAAGAATCCTGCCACTTGGTCTTGCGAATCTTTGAAGACCGGCATTCTGCTGTATCCTTTATCCAATACGGTTGCTAGTACTTCCTCATACGAATCATCTTCCCAAAGTGCAACAATACTTGTTCTTGGTGTCATCACTTGACCTACTTCTTTAGCACCAAAAGTGACAATTCCTTCCAAGATTTTATTTTCTTCGATAGATAGATTGTCATCTTGCGTAAGTTCAAGTGCATGTCCAAGTTGATCTACTGTAATATTGCTCGAAGTATTTGCTTTCAATCTATTTTCAAGAATGCTACTAGTCTTCATTAAGAATAAAGTAAGCGGAGCAAATATTCTTTGAATAATTACAAGAGGAAAAGCCATAAAGCGCGCGCTTTTCAAGTTATTTCCCGTGGCATAAACTTTAGGAATTACTTCGCCAAAAAGAACAAGGATAAAAGTGATTGCGACAACATCAATCAGTGTTTTTATCCAATCCGGATATTGCTCTGCAGGAAACCATGTTGCCGCCAACTGTGTTGATACTAAAACAATGGCAATGTTCACAGCATTGTTGGCGATAAGAATGGTTGCAAGCAAACGCTTTGGTCCTGTTTCTTTATCAGGTTTTTCAAGCAATTCGATGATGGTTTGACTGCTTTTATCTTTTGCTTCTTTGAGTTCTGCTTTTTGTGCTGGTGTAATTGAAAAAAGTGCCACTTCGCTTCCGCTAATCATGGCACTGCACAATAACAGCAACAGCACAAGCACCAATGGGCCTGCGCTGCTGAGAAAACTTAATATTATTACGTCCAGAAAAACTGTTCCGGTTGTTTCCAAAATATTTGTTTTAGTTCAACATTTTACGACTTGTCCATTAAAATGGAAGGTCGTCTTCTACTTGTGCGGCAGCTGGTGCATCAGAGTTCACCGGCATTGGAGCCGATTGAGATTGAGGTGCAGAGCTTGTTCCGTTTGTACTCTTAGGTGTAAGAATAGTGAGTTCTTCAATATGAACTTCTGTGATGTATTTCTTTTCACCACTAACTTCATACTGACGATTGCGAAGGCGACCCTCAACATAAACGCTCATTCCTTTCTTAAGATAATCTTGAGTTACCTTGATAAGACCAGGGACGCGCACTACGATGTTGTGCCAATCTGTTAGTTCTTTCTGCTCGCCAGAATTTTTGTCTTTCCAGCGTTCAGTTGTTGCGATAGCAAATTTTGCAATTTGACCACCATTGTCGAAAGTTTTAATTTCTGGATCCGCACCGAGATTTCCGATAAGGATCACTTTGTTTACACTAGCCATTGTTTTTGGTATTAACTGGTTAATTAATAATTGAACATGGCAAATATACCACTTTCCCTAAGGGTGACGCGGTTTATATGATATTCAACTTATTCATACCAGTTAATATCTTTTAAATACTTTTCGATCACTCTTGGCAGTCCCTTTTTGCTGCATTCTTCAAAATTCATCAGAAAAACACCCTCTGGAGTTTTATTCCATTTATTCTTAAGACTTATATGATAAAAACATACAGAAAGGCGTCGATGAGAGAGTAAATGGGTGATTTCGGGAGATTTTTTATCAAAAACACTTCCTTCGGGTAAGTCAAATGATTTGAAAAGTTCTTTGATAACTACATGGTCTTCGATTTTCTCGGGAGATTCTAACAAAGGAAAGTCATATAGACCTTTCCAGATGCTTGAATCATCTCTTTTTTTGAAGTAATAGCTGTCACCAAATTGCACCAATGCGTAGTTTAAATACACTTGAGAAACCTTAGTTTTCCCCTTCTTAATCGGAAGAATATCAATGATCTGGTGCTTTAAAGCATGGCACTCGGTTTTAAAAGGACAAGTCGCACAATTCGGTTTCTTAGGTGTGCATTGAATTGCCCCGAACTCCATAATTGCTTGATTGTAGGTCGCTGGGTCTTTGATTTCTATCAAATCAGCAGCGATTTGATTGATTTGTGAGATTCCTTCTTTAGAGTCAATTGGATCGGTGACACCAAAAACACGGGATATTACACGCATAACATTGCCATCGACCACTGGTTTTACATATCCAAAGGCGAAAGAAGAAATTGCGGCGGCTGTATAAGTCCCGACTCCTTTTAACCCTAGTATTTCATCATAGTTGTCTGGAAATTGTCCTTTAAATTGATCTCTAATCACTTTTGCAGAGGCGTGGAGGTTTCTAGCTCTGCTATAATAGCCCAACCCTTGCCAATCCCGGAGAACATCGTCTTCCTGAGCATTAGCCAAATCGTTTGCTGTTGGGTAATGGTCAACAAATTTGTGGTAGTAGGACATTCCTTGGTCCACGCGTGTCTGTTGGAGAATGATTTCTGAGAGCCAAATCTTATAAGGATCAGTGGTTTCCCTCCAAGGTAGGTCACGTTTGTTTTGGACGTACCAGTTGATAAGATTCTTACTAAAATTCATAGAAAAGATAAAAAAAAGCTAACACTCGGAAAAACAACGCATTGAATTTGGTTGTTCTACACTATATTTGCGCCCCCAAATTAATAGCGAATATTCATTAATACTCAATAAAAACCTAAGGAAAGATGACGAAGGCAGATATCGTGACAGACATCTCCAACAAAACTGGAATCAGCAAAGAAGACGTGCTGGCAATTGTTGAAGGATTTATGACTACTGTAAAAAACTCAATGGAAAACGGTGAAAACGTTTACCTGCGTGGTTTCGGTAGCTTCATTGTGAAGAAGCGTGCTGAGAAACTTGGAAGAAACATCTTGGCGAAAACAAGTGTTACTATCCCTGCTCACTACGTACCTGCATTCAAACCTGCGAAGGAGTTTGTAGATTCTGTGAAAGAAAAAGTGAAAGTAGCTGAGCATGTCTAAGAAGACAGGTCTCATAGTTCTTTTATCATTGAGCCTAGGGCTCCTCGTTCTTTTTTTAGTATTACCAAAACAGCCAGCTTCTGTACTTGAGAAAGTAAATAAGCCTATGGATGCTGATTCTCTGCGATTAGCTCAAGCAATTGATCTAGTTAATGGCCCCAATCCAATGGAAGGGATTACCATTTTAAGGGATTTAGTTTCAAAGGACTCAACGAATATCGATGCACAGTATTGGCTAGGTGTATTTGCAGTAAAATCGCAACAGTTGGATAAAGCATTAGCTCGTTTCAATACTGTAATTGCGATTGACCCAACTTATATCGCCGCGTATATAGATCGCGGTGGATTATATGCAGGAATGCAAGACACAACAAAAGCCCTTGCCGACTTCAGAAAGGGAATTGAAATAGATTCAACCAATAATTTTGCGTTGCTCTTTTCAGCTCAGACCGAAGAATCCCTGGGATTATTGTTGGATGCTAAAAAGCATTACGAACAACTACTAAGACATAACAGCGACACCATTGTGGTGAACCGAGTTAAGGATTTTATAAATAGAATAGAAACAAAACTAAACCCGTAGAACAAATGCCTTGCGGTAAGAAAAGAAAGCGCCATAAAATGGCTACTCACAAAAGAAAGAAGCGTCTAAGAAAGAATCGTCACAAGAAGAAGGTTCGCTAGTAATTGCGCGTCTTAATCTAGGTCGCTGGGTAAATTGAACCATTTCGGTGTTTCAATCTACCCTCCGACCGCTTAGATTTCAATCTAAGGGGGGATAGTTATATCCACTCCAATCTCGTTTTTTATCCATTCCAAGCCCATTCCCATTGAATGCAGAATTGGTCATAAATGCTACTCCATCCGGAGTGGACATTGCCTTATTGAATGATAAAGCGCTGGTCGAGTTACATCGTGAACAACGTAACCAGCAATTTGCAGTAGGTGATGTCTATCTAGGTAGAGTGAGGAAGATGATTCCTCACTTGAATGCTGCATTTGTGGATGTCGGCTATGAAAAGGATGCCTTCCTTCACTACCTAGATCTCGGTCCTCAGTTCGGTTCACTAAATCATTTCACAAGAATGACAATTAGTGGCGAGCAGAAATCTGCCGACCTTATGAGTTTCCCTCTACAACAGGATATTCACAAAGAAGGAAAAATCAAAGATGTGATGGGCCAAGCCAATGTGATTCCAGTGCAAGTAGCGAAAGAACCCATCTCCGCGAAGGGTCCTCGCCTTACCTCTGAAATCACTATTGCAGGAAGATACCTAGTGTTAGTTCCTTTCTCAAACAAAGTATCTCTTTCATCGCGCATCACTGATGAGCCAGAAAGAGATCGCCTGAGAAAGTTAATGCACAGTATTCGCCCTGCCAATATGGGTGTGATTATTCGCACTCAGGCAGAAGGAACGAGTGTTTCAGAACTTGACCAAGACCTCAATGATCTTGTTAAGCGCTGGGAGGATATGTATAAAACGCTCAAAAATGCGCGCGCTCCACAACGAATTCTTGGTGAAATCGACAAGACTTCATCAGTCATTCGTGATTTGCTGACTGACAACTTCACAAATATCCATGTCAACGACGAACAAGTGGCTGCCATGGTTCGTGGATATATGAAATCGATTGCTCCTTCGCAGGAGAATATTGTTAAGTTTCACAAGGTTCCGGATTTGTTTGATGCATTTAGTATTCATAAGCAAATCAAAGCCTCTTTCGGAAAACAAGTCAATCTTAAAAGTGGCGCCTACCTTATAGTAGAGCACACTGAAGCCATGCACGTTATTGATATCAATAGTGGTAATCGCAAGAATGCTACTGTGAAAGATCAAGAAGAAAATGCGCTTCAAACCAATATCGAATGTGCGAAAGAAGTGGCTCGTCTGCTTCGCTTACGTGATATGGGCGGAATTATTTGCATCGATTTTATCGATATGCAAAACCGCGACAATCAGCGAAAACTCCATGACGCGATTCGCGATTTCATGGCAGACGACAAAGCAAAACATAACGTTTTAGCTCCAAGTAAATTCGGCGTTGTAGAAATTACTCGTGAAAGAGTAAAACCTGTAACCAAAGTAGTAACCACCGAAAAGTGTCCAAGCTGCGGTGGTAAAGGTGTCGTTCAAGCTTCAGTACTATTCACCGATGAAATCGAAAATAGTGTTCGATTCCTAAGTGAAAGCGGTAATCACAAAGAAATCCGCCTTGTAGTGCACCAAATGGTTGAAGCATATCTAACAAAAGGCTGGTTCAACAGCATCATCAAAAAATGGCGGAAGAAATACGGTGTTAAGATCGTCGTTGAAGCTTCCACCTCATCAGAACTCCTCGAGTATCATTTCTTTGATAAAGAAGCAGAGGAAATCGCTATTTAGGCTTTTGGCTATTGGCTGTTGGCTATTAGCTTTAGGTAGTAGGTAATAGGTAGTAGGTAATAAGTAGTAAGTAATAGGTAATAGGTAATAGGTAACTAGTAACCAGTCATTAGTCATTAGTCATTAGTCACTAGTCACTAGTCGTTGGTCACCGATGGTAGGCTAGGAAGTACTTTTGCACTGACTCGCTTAGGGCTTGTAGATTCAAATGATCACTTGCTTGCGCTGCATCCACAATACTACCATCCTTCATTTTAATTTTGATGACATCGGTTTTTACGTTGTATGCTCTGTTGTATACCTGATCACTTATTACAAAATAGGAAGCTTCTTCTTTTGTAATATTCATCTTTTGTGAAAGCTCTTCTACCTTCTTTGTAATACGCGCTGGATCGACCGTTTCGCGAGACATTTCTATTTTGAACAATGACCGATTTACTATTCCCTTAGAAAGTTCAGACAAAACTTTATCCTCATGAAATTGCCAAACTTTAATGGCACCCATGATATCAAAGTCGTCTAACTGAACAAAATTATTTATTGCTTCTGTACCATTTTCAAAATCTTCTTGTCCAATTTTATTGTACAAGAAATAATAAAGCGCTGGTGAGCAGAACACCGTCTCTCCTTGCTCAGCAAGGAATTTAGCACGTCGTAAAGCGTTAACAAGCATAAATTCCGCACTCAAAACTGTCTTGTGTAAATACACTTGCCAATACATAAAACGACGCGCAACTATGAATTTTTCAATTGAATAAATTCCCTTTTCTTCCACCACCAATTCATCATTCACCACATCGAGCATCTTAATAATACGCTCACTTCCCACCTGCCCTTCCACTACTCCACTAAAGAAACTATCTCTAGCTAAGTAATCCAAACGATCCATATCGAGTTGGCTGCTGACTAATTGATGCAAGAATTTTTTGTGATATCTATTATTGAAAATATCAATTGCCAAAGTGAATTTTCCATTGTATTCGGCATTTAATCTCTCCATTAGAAAGGCGCTAATCTGCTCGTGCTGGACCTTGTCTACGATTGAGTGTTCCAAGGCGTGACTGAAAGGTCCGTGGCCTATATCGTGAAATAGAATTGCACAAAGACAACCCAATTCTTCTTCAGTTGTAATAACGTGACCTTTATAACGAATTTCTTCTATCGCATTTTGCATCAAATGCAATGCACCAATGGCATGCTGAAATCTATTGTGAACGGCACCTGGATATACGAGGTACGACAATCCCAATTGCGCGATTCTGCGGAGCCTTTGGAAGTAGGGATGATCAATCAAATCCAACAAATGATCGTGACGAAAGGTTACAAAACCATAGACAGGATCATTGATAATTTTTCGCTTATTCGCTTTGCGTTCTTCATTTTGCATGGTGATGCAATATTACTAAGGAAAATCGGTTCAAAAGACCGCTGCTGACAGACATATCAATAACATTAGTAGCTTTACCCTCAAATAGACAAAATGGCTAACGAACGCATACTCTGGGCGGATGATGAAATTGATTTGCTCAAACCACATATCATCTTCTTAGAACAAAAAGGATATAACCTAACAACTGTCAATAATGGGCGCGACGCAATCGACCTTGTGCGCGAGAAGTTTTTCGACATTGTTTTCTTAGATGAGAACATGCCTGGCCTAAGTGGATTGCAGGTACTACAAGAATTGAAAACTATCGATCCAACCCTTCCTGTAGTGATGATTACTAAGAGTGAAGAAGAACAAATCATGGAGGATGCTATAGGTTCAAAGATTTCTGACTACCTCATTAAACCAGTAAATCCAAACCAAATTCTTCTTTCTCTAAAGAAAAATTTGAATGAAAAGCGTTTGGTTAGTGAAAAAACAACTAGTGATTACAGACAAGAATTTCGTGAAATTTCGATGCGTCTAGGCGACAGAATGGATGCTGAAGAATGGTCTGATTTCTACAGAAAATTGGTGCATTGGAGCATGGAATTGCAGAGCACGACTGATGAAGGCATGACTGAAATTTTCAAATCACAGCGCCAAGAAGCCAATGAGCAATTCGCAAAATTTATAAAAAACAACTATCTAGGATGGTTGAAAAACGCGGCTATTGCTCCTATTATGTCGCACACTTTGGTAAAGAATAAAATAGCACCAGTAATCAAAGCAAATAGTGCTGAAACTACTTTTGTATTAGTCATAGACAACTTGAGATGGGATCAATGGAAAACGATTGCTCCGCGCTTGAAAGAATATTTTCGAGTTGATTCTGAAGAAATATTTTTTAGTATTCTTCCAACCGCAACGCACTATGCGCGCAATGCCCTATTCGCGGGTTTGATGCCGAGTGAAATTGAAAAAATGCATCCCAACCTTTGGAAAAATGAAGAAGATGAAGGTGGAAAAAACATGCACGAGGAAGAATTGATGGCAGCTCAATTGAAGCGCCTTGGTTTTGATATCAAGTGGAGTTATAATAAAATTACTCAACTAGCTGCAGGTAAAAAACTCTCTGATAATTTCTCAAATTTGATGACGAATAAATTAAACTTTATCGTCTACAATTTTGTGGATATGCTTAGTCACGCCCGCACGGAAATGGAGGTTATCAAAGAACTTGCAGATGATGAACCTGCATACCGATCAATAACGTCATCTTGGTTTGATCATTCACCGCTTTTAGATATTATTAAAAAAATTGCAGAGAATAATTGCAAGCTGATTATCACTACAGACCACGGTACGGTGAGAGTAGAGAATCCCGTGAAAGTAGTTGGCGATAGAAATACCAACAGTAATTTACGATACAAGCAAGGTCGCAATTTGAATTACAATCCCAAAGAAGTATTCGAAATTCGCAATCCAGCTGATGGTTTCCTTCCAAAAACAAATGTGAGCACATCGTATATTTTCGCTCAAAACAGCGATTTCTTTGTTTATCCAAACAACTACAATCACTTTGTAAACTTCTATCAGCATACCTTCCAACATGGCGGTATTTCAATGGAAGAGTGTTTGATTCCTTTTATTGTTTTAACTGCTAAGTAGAAATGAAAAGGAGTTTTCTAATTTCAGAAGAAAGCGAACTAGATGCTGTGCTGGATCAGTTTATTCTTGATTTCCCCGCCCCTGTTACGGTAAGAATGGATGCAGAGATGGGTGCAGGAAAGACGACCTTTATTAATTGCTTTTGCAGAAAAAAAGGAATTGAAGAAAGTTCGAGTCCAACGTTTTCTATCGTCAATGAATACAGAGGAGATGATGGACATACTATTTCTCATTTCGATTTATACAGATTAAAGAATCCCGAAGAAGCGCTTGATTTCGGCTTCGAAGAGTACTTAGATTCGGGCGCTTATGTGTTTATAGAATGGCCCGAAAAAGCCGAAGCCTTCATCCTACCACCCTACGTTCAACTCACCATTGAGTTTGAAGGAAAGCAACGCAGAATTGAATACGATTCCGGATTTCGGATTTCTAATTCCGGATTCCGGATTCCGGATTCCAAATAAAAAAAGCCCTGAAACTATTGTTATCAGGGCTTTTCTTTATAAATTACAGTCTTTATTTCTAATATAGCTTATAGCTTATAGCTTATAGCCAACAGCCTGCAGCTTACGGCTTAATACGCTGCTGGTGCGTGAGCTTCTCCTGATGCAGCTTCGTGATCAAGGGCATCAGCTGGCATAGTAGCATGCGCTGTTGTATCAGCATGAGCAGCTTCTTGATGTGCAGGAGCTTCAACTTTCTTTGATGCTGGTAAACCTCCACTCAACTCTTCTTTGTTTGGAGTTGACTTATGGTTCCATGAAATGAACATTAATGCTAAAAGAAGTGCCGCTGGTCCAATTGACCAAAGTAGCTTCGAACTTGGTTGGTTTGTGTCGTGACTTGCCATTTTCTGAAAAAGGGTTAGTATTTGTCTGCGAATTTATGCGATAATTCCTTACTTTCGAAATTCGATTCAAGCTACCTGTATGGACAATAAGAAAGAGTCAATCAGAGCCCTTGCAAAAGAGGCTGTTCTGATGCCCCAAGAAGAAATGCTAGCCGTTTCAAAAAAGAAATACCATCTTGTGATTGGTATTCCGAAGGAATCTTCATTTCAGGAGCGTCGCGTGGCTCTTGTGCCTGAAAGCGTTGCCCTTCTCGTTTCAAATGGTCATGAAGTAATTGTGGAAACCAATGCAGGTAAGGAGTCGAACTTCCAAGATCACGACTATTCTGAAGCGGGCGCTCGCATCGTATATAGCGCCGAAGACGTCTTCCAAGCTGATGTAATCATGAAAGTGGCCCCACCGAGCCTGGAAGAGATTGCGCTTATGCCTGGAAAACAAACGTTGATTTCGGCAGTGCACATTCCCGTGCAAAAAGCAGAGAATTTCAAAATGCTTTCAGCAAAAAAAATCACTGCAATTGCTTGGGACTTTATCCGCGACGAAACAGATATTTTCCCAGTCGTGCGCGCCATGGGTGAAATTGCCGGAAATACATCGGTGCTTATCGCAGCCGAATACCTTAGTCATAGCCAAGGCGGACAAGGACTCATGTTTGGTGGAATCTCTGGTGTAAAGCCAACAGAAGTTGTGATTATTGGAGCAGGAACAGTGGCTGAATTCGCTGCTCGCGCCGCAATAGGACTTGGTGCTTCGGTAAAAATATTTGATAATAGCATCTATCGTCTGCGTCGAATTCAAAACGACCTCGGCACTCGACTTTGGACTTCTACAATTCAACCGCACGAACTAGCAACAGCCCTTAGCACCGCTGATGTCGCCATTGGAGCAATGCACACTTCAAAAAGTCGCACCCCAATTATCGTTAGCGAAGACATGGTAAGCGGAATGAAATACGGTTCCGTTATCGTAGACATAAGCATCGACCAGGGTGGATGCTTCGAAACTTCCCGCGTTACGACACACGATAAGCCTGTATTCAAAGAACATGGTGTAATTCACTATTGCGTGCCAAATATTGCCTCAAGAGTATCTAGAACAGCGTCTTATGCGCTTTCTAACATCTTCGCTCCTATCCTATTAAGCATTGGAGATGAAGGCGGAATAGCGAACCTGGTGAAAAATTCTGAAGGATTCCAACACGGGGTGTACATGTACAACGGCACCATCACCCATGAAGGTGTGGCAAGCATGTTTGACTTGTCTTGGAAACCCCTGAAACTGCTGATTGCAGCTTTCTAATTAGCCTCTAACCTTAGCACCGAGCTTTTCATCCAACGCTTTGCGCACTCTATCCATGGCAGAATCCACTTGTTGGTCTGTCATAGTCTTGGTGCTGTCTTGAAGAATGAAACTCACTGCATACGATTTCTTGCCTTCTTCCAAATTCTTTCCTTCGTAAACATCGAAAAGTCCAACTTGACGGAGAAGTTTTCTCTCTGCATCAAATGATATTTTCTCTACATCCGCGAAGCGAACATTCTTGTCCATCAACAAACTCAAGTCGCGACGAACAGGAGGGAATTTTTCAGCTGGTTTATATTGAACTGCATTCTTTGGCAATAATGAAATGAGATTCTCCCAATTCAATTCTGCATATAGAACCGCTTGTTTGATATCAAAAGCCTTTTGAATTTTTGCATCAAGAACACCTAGGCGAGCAACTACTTTTTTACCCAATGAATATTGTAATCCATCGCTCCATTGCGCTGTCGTTGTTGACGTGCATGTCCATCCATTGATACCAGCAACGCGCAGAATATTTTCAACTGATGATTTTAAATCAGCAAAGGAAACAGCATCGTTAGATGTATTCCACGATTCAGGATTTCTGCGGCCACTCAGCCAAATACCCAACATCATATTCTCAACATACTTCCCTTCTATTTTGCGATATGTTTTTCCAAATTCAAACAAACGCAAATCAGGATTTTTGTGATTCTGATTCAATTCGATACTCTCAAGACCACCAAAAAGTATCGTCTGACGCATGATTCCCAAGTCTTGACTCAAAGGATTCAAAAGTTCTACCGCGTTATCTTTTAAGTATCCCTCTTCATCCAAGATCTCGGCATACTTCGCTTTTGTGAGCGACATGCACATGATTTCATTGAAGCCACTCGCTGCCAAGAAATCAGAAACCTTATTCTGAATTTTCTCAGGATCAGGTTTTGGCGCAAATGAAAGAGAGCTATTTAATCCTTTCGGAAAATCAATATTGTTGTAGCCATAGATTCGTAGAATATCCTCTACAACATCTGCTTCACGAGTCACATCAGCTCTGTAATGAGGGACATTTAATGAAAGTTCTTCACTTGTTTCACTAGCAATTGTAATTTCTAAATCAGACAAAATTTGTTTCACACGATCGCGCGGAATCTCTTGTCCAATAAGGCGGTTGCAATTAGCCCATTTGAATTTCACTTCCTCCTTAGAAAGAGGAGTTGGATAAATATCAATCACTTTAGAAGAGACTTCTCCACCTGCACTTTCCAAAATAAATTGGATTGCACGTTTCAATGCCCACAATGCAATTTCCGGATCTGCTCCTCTTTCAAAACGAAAAGAAGCATCAGTATGCAGTCCGTGGCGACGTGCAGTTTTGCGCACTACCACCGGATTGAAATAAGCACTTTCTAAGAAAATAGAAGTTGTAGAATCTGTAACTCCACTCTCCAATCCACCGAATACACCGGCGATGCACATGGGTTTCTCGCTGTCGCAAATCATCAAATCTTCTGAAGTCAATTTGCGTTCAACTCCATCAAGCGTAGTGAATGATTCTCCGTCATTTCCGCGACGCACAACAACTTTTCTTCCTCCAATTTTATCTGCATCAAATGCGTGCAGAGGCTGTCCAATTTCATGTTGAATGTAATTGGTAATGTCAACAATATTATTTATTGGTCTCAATCCAATAGTGGCAAGACGCTCTTGCATCCATTTTGGAGAAGGACCAACTTTTACACCTGTGATAGTAACACCAGCATAACGAGGTGTTGCCTCTGAATCAAGCACTTCCACTGCTACTGGAGACTTTTCATTTTCATGAATAGAAATTAATTCAGGCTTCGACAAGGTGAAGCTGTGCTTTTCAATTCCTTCCATATTTCTCAATGCAGCAGCTAGGTCACGTGCTACACCATAATGAGAAAATGCATCTGTTCTATTTGGAGTTAATCCAATTTCAAGACAAAAATCTGTTTTAATATCAAGTTGTGTTGCTGCCGCAGTTCCAGGAACAGCAGAAGCATCAAGAACAATAATTCCACCGTGATCACCACCCAATCCAAGCTCATCTTCAGCGCAAATCATTCCAATAGATTCAGCTCCGCGAATTTTACTTTTCTTAATTGTGAATGATTCTCCACCCGATGGAAAAAGAGTAGTGCCCACAGTAGCCACAAGTACTTTTTGACCTGCTTCTACGTTTGGTGCGCCGCACACAATCTGCACTGGCTCACCTTCACCAAGATTTACTGTAGTAATGCGCAAGCGATCCGCATCAGGATGTTTTTCGCAAGTCAATACTTCTCCTACAACTACGCCTTTGAGACCACCAGGAATGGTTTCTACTTTATCAATTCCTTCCACTTCCAAACCAATCGCAGTCAATACTTCTCCGATTTGCTCAGGAGTTAGATCGCATGCGATATAGTCTTTTAACCAATTGTAAGAGATTTTCATAAACTTGATTTAATCACGCAAATATAAACACTGAGTATTAACGGTAGATTTCAACCTTCCTGAAGTCTTGATTTGCCGAAGCTCTGTACATTCCCTCAGAATTAAAAGGCAAACAAATATTTCCTTGATTGTCGATAGCTATCAATCCACCCTCACCGCCAAATTTCACTAGTTTGTCATTAACTACAAATTCACAAGCTTCTTTCAAACTCATTCCTTTGTATTCCATCAAACAAGAAATATCATAAGCTACAACAGCACGAATGAAAAACTCTCCATGTCCAG
>CALRZB010000010.1:0-23691 GCA_943372555.1 Chryseobacterium gleum
TTTTGCACGGTACCTGTTTTACCGCAAATAACAATGTCTTTCAATTTCGCTCTGGAAGCAGTTCCTCCTGGCTCCAAAACTTTTTCCATAGCATTGATTACAGTGCGGAAATGTGCTGTGTCGACGCCAGTATCATAACGTATCAAGAATTCGTCGCGAGGCTTTCCGCCTACTCCAATTTGCTTCACTGTATGAGGCGGAACGTACCAGCCGCGGTTGGCAATAATGCAAGCAAGGTTGCACATTTGAATCGGAGTAACTAGCATTTCACCTTCACCAATACTCAATGAATAAATAGTACTAAAAGCCCATTGCAATTCGCCATACCACTTGTTGTAATAGGCTACTCCGGGCACAAGACCTGTTTTAACACCTGGAATATCGGTACTTAAATTTCCACCAAAACCAAATCGTTTGATATGCTCTTGCCAAATTTCCAATCCTATTTTCGCATCTTTAAAACGACTAGTCTTATCACGATCACCCTCCACCATGCGCTGCATTACACCTCTGAAGTAAGGATTACATGAGTGGACGATGGCCATTTCAAGATCATCCATACTGTGCGAACCGTGACATCCGATGATTCCTCTATTACAAGCAATACGTGTGGCCGGAGTGATGGATCCAATTTGCAAAGCAGCGAGTGATTGCGCTAATTTGAAAATAGAACCTGGGCGATACTGTGCTTGTGTAGCACGGTTGAAAAGAGGCTTCTGTTTATCTGTATTTAATATATTAAAATTATGTCCCCGCGCGCGACCTACAAGCAGGTTAGGATCATAGGTTGGTGCGCTCACAAGTGCAAGAATTTCACCTGTTGAAGGTTCGATGGCAACTATACAGCCGCGTTTATTTTGCATCAATTCTTCACCATATCGTTGAAGTTCGGCGTCGATTGTAGCGATAAGATCTGTTCCTTCAATAGCGGCAATATCGAGACTTCCATCAGCTACATTTCGTTCGATTCCTAAGTTATCTCTGAATACATACTTCACTCCTCGTGTACCACGTAGTTCTTCTTCGTATGATTTTTCGATACCACTTTTTCCGATATAATCACCTCTTCTATAATCTGGTTTGCTCTCGAGTTCACTTTTCCCTATCTCCGCTACGTCGCCAAGGAGTAAGGCTCCTATTGATTGAGGATAAATTCGAAGCGTACGAGGAGTGCCGAAAAAACCGGGATACTTATATAATTCCTCTGAGATGCGAGCGTATTCTGGAGGAGTCATCTGCTTGATAATAGTAGATGGCTTGTACTTCACGTTTGGCCACGACACTGCTTTTTTCAAACCGGAAACCAATTCTTCCTTTGTCAATTTCACAAGGGTACAAAAAGCGAGTGTATCAAAAGGCTTCACATCTTTAGGAAGCACCATAAGATCATAAACCGTTTGATTGGTTACGAGCAATCTTCCTTTTCTGTCGTAAATAAGTCCGCGAGAAGGATAGACGATAACCTCTTTTTCGGTGAGTGCTGTTCCTTTATTTTTCCAATGAGGATTGAGCACTTGAAGCGATAGCAATCTCAGGGAATAGATTATTCCGATGACCACTACGATCAAAATGATTGTTATTCTCCTCCCATCAAGGTTCACTGTTCTGAGCTTTTTGAAGTAAAGATCAAGTATTGACCAACGGTCATTAAGAACAAAGTTGCCGCGCTGCTAAGGATGATATGAAGCAATTGATAGAAGAAATCGCTGAAGCGAAGTACTTCTAAAAAGAAGAGCCATGTGTGATGCGCGAAGGTGAGAATACCCGCAAAGGTGAGGTACCACGCCAATCCCATTTTCTGCACCGTAGGTTTCATTGATACATCATATCCTTCACGAGGAGAGAAGAGTTTTTGTACGCTTGGTAATAAAAAGGTAAGGAACAAACAAGCAGAAGTATGAAGACCTGGAGGACCAGTAAATAAATCCATAATCCAACCTACGGCGAAACCAATGAGAAGCATGAGCCATCGCGGAGTGTTGAATGGCAGCATCAAAATTCCGAAAATATAAATCCATGGAAGTATAAGTCCATCAAGTGGCTGCATCCGATTTACAACAAGACTTTGAAGTAAAATCAGAAAAGTAATGCGCAATATGTTAATGAGAATCTGTATCGCCATCGAGCGCTCTTACTTGTTGTAATAATGAATCTTGTTCCTCTTTAAAACGGTCGTTAACGACTTGTACGTAACTCAACTTTCTATAGTCAGTACTCAACCGAATGGATATTCGGTGAAAATTTTCTTCTGCTCTATCATCCATTGCCGAAACGTAGCCAACAATGACATTGCTTGGAAAGTGCGATGAATAGCCGGAAGTAACAACAGTATCTCCAATTGCCACAGGAACGTGTTTTGGAATTTCTTTCACGTTTGCGATTTCAGAATCGAAACCTGGCCAAACGAGAAGTCCAAAATCGCCACTGCCTTTCATCTTCACGCTACCTTGAAATTTGCTGTGCAGAACAGGCATTACCACAGAGAAGTGATCGCTAACACTGCTAACAATACCTACGATTGACCCGTTGGCGATAACACCCATTTCTCTCTCAATACCTCCGACTGAGCCTCGATCTATTGTCAGGTAGTTGCGTTCGCGATTTAGTGTTGTATTTACGACTTTAGCTGTTCTATAATCATATCTCATTTTCGTGAGGGTATCATTATAGTGCTGCATCACCGTATCAATTACGAGGTAATTACCCGGTAGTTGACTTCTCAGCAAGGCATTTTCCAAAGAAAGTTGGTCATTGATTTCCCCGAGTGCAAGGTATTCCTTGAGTTGAGCTCTTTTGGAATAGATACTTCCCACCCAATCACGACTGTGGTTGATGAATTCAGCTTTGTGAAAATTATTGCTACTAAAAAGAACGTAAAAAGCGAAACCCTGAAGAACGAGGAAAAGCAAGAACACGTAGAACCGTCGAATCAGTGCAAGGATATTTCTCATTTGCGCTCACTTCTAGAATTGTCCAATAAGCACGGGGTGATTATGCACCACGCATCAAGAATTGGAATTTGTTTACGTTTTTCAAAGCGATACCAGTACCGCGAGCTACAGCGCGCAATGGATCGTCCGCCACGTGCACAGGTAGTTTCGTTTTCATAGAAATACGTTTGTCTAATCCACGAAGCAATGCACCACCACCAGCGAGATAGATACCTGTTTTGTAGATATCCGCGCTAAGTTCAGGCGGTGTATTTTCCAAGCAGCTCATGATTGCTTCCTCAATTTTAGAAATTGATTTGTCCAATGCGTGAGCGATTTCTGAATAAGAAACTGAAATTTCCTTTGGAATACCGGTCATGAGGTCACGTCCTCGAACGCTGTAATCCGCTGGGGGATTATCGAGTTCAGGAAGCGCAGCGCCCACTTCGATTTTGATTTGTTCCGCCGTACGCTCCCCGATAAGGATGTTGTGTTGACGGCGCATGTATTCTTCGATATCCTGAGTTAGTTCGTCACCAGCTACACGGATATTTTTGTCTGTAACAATACCACCAAGGGCGATAACAGCGATTTCAGAAGTACCACCTCCGATATCGATGACCATATTTCCCATTGGTTCTTCCACGTCGATACCGATACCGATAGCGGCTGCCATTGGTTCGTGAATCAAGAAGACTTCTTTTGCACCAGCGTGCTCAGCCGAATCTTGCACCGCGCGTTTCTCCACCTCAGTGATGCCAGAGGGGATGCAGATCACCATACGAAGTGAAGGTTGAAAAACACCTTTACTTCGGTTGATCATCTTGATCATTCCCTTGATCATGTCTTCAGCTGCGTGAAAGTCTGCGATAACGCCGTCTTTGAGGGGACGGATGGTCTTGATGTTCTCGTGTGTTTTTCCGTGCATCTGTTGTGCAGCACGGCCAACCGCCACTGTACGTCCGGTTGCACGATCTCGCGCGATAATCGATGGCTCATCCACTACGACTTTGTCGTTCTGGATAATGATGGTATTCGCGGTACCGAGGTCAATAGCTATTTCCTGTGTAAGGAAACTGAAAAGGCCCATGAGCGTTGGTTTCTTGTAGTTAACTTCTCCTGTCGATTGTTAAAATTGCTGTTTTCCAGTGAATTCTCTGAAACATGCAATTTGCCACAAATATATCTTCATATCAACAGCTTTTGCACACCACTGCTTTCAACATTTTGCCCGAGTTATCAACCGTCTGCGCTTCGCTTATGTTTGAGGTTTGATGTCTGATGGTTGATGTATGGTTGAGGGCTAATGTCTAATGGTTGATGTGTAATATGCGAAGCACGAAGTGTGAGGTGCGAAGCACGAACCAGATTGCGAAAGCAATCTCATCCTCCCCGAACGAACAAAAATTCCACAAAACTGTTTTTTAACTCAGTAACCAGTAACCAGTAACCAGTAACCAGTAACCAGTCACTAGTCGTCAGTCACTAGTCACTAGTCACCAGTCGTCAGTCACCGGCCGTCGGTCGTCCGTCACTATCTTTGCTTCATAAATTTAAATAATATGGCTTTCACATTATCTCCGCTTCCTTACGCATTCGATGCTTTGGAGCCTCATATTGATGCACGCACGATGGAAATTCATCACGATAAGCATCATGCAGCTTACACCAACAATTTGAACGCAGCTATTGCTGGTACAGACCTAGAGAATCTTACGATTGAAGAGATTCTTGTTAAGGGAATGGACAAACCAGCAGTTCGCAATAATGGCGGTGGCTTTTACAATCATAACCTTTTTTGGGAAGTGATGTCACCAAATGGCGGTGGCGAACCTACAGGCGCTGTTGCAGAAGCAATCAACGCTGCATATGGTTCTTATGAAAACTTCAAAACTGAATTCACAAAAGCAGCTACAACTCGCTTCGGTTCTGGTTGGGCTTGGCTTTGTGTTCATTCTGGTGGTAAAGTTGAAGTATGCTCTACACCAAACCAAGACAATCCGTTGATGCCAGGTGTTGGCTGCACTGGATTCCCAATTTTAGGATTGGATGTTTGGGAACACGCTTACTATTTGAATTACCAAAACCGCCGTCCAGACTACATTGGAGCGTTTTTCAATGTAATCAATTGGGACGAGGTTAACCGTCGTTTTGAATTAGGTAAATAATTAAATTCATTCTACAACTCACTTGTACTGCACTAGTCTCTTCTCCTATCGCCGATTCAAAACCCGTGAGGTAATGATCGGCAATGTGGGCTTTGGTGGCGATAATCCAATTCGCCTTCAGAGTATGACCACCACTGATACCATGAATACCGATGGAACCATCGAACAAAGTATTCGAATGATTGATGCTGGTTGTGAGCTTGTGCGCATCACAGCGCCAAGTAAAAAAGAGGCAGAAAATCTTGCTCTCATCAAAAAAGGGCTTGTAGAAAAAGGATATAAAACTCCTATTGTTGCCGACATACATTTCACACCCAATGCAGCGGAAATCGCTGCAGGAATCGTGGAGAAAGTACGCGTCAATCCAGGCAATTATGCCGACAAGAAGAAGTTTGAAGAAATCGATTATACAGACGAAAGTTATCAGGCGGAGCTGAATCGCATTAGAGAGCGTTTCACTCCGCTTGTTCTTTTATGCAAGAAAAATGGCACTGCGATGCGAATCGGAACCAACCATGGCTCATTAAGCGATCGCATTCTGAGTCGCTACGGCGACACGCCTCAGGGCATGGTAGAAAGTGCTATGGAATTCTTAAGAATTTGCAGAGATAATGATTATCATGAAATCGTTATTTCGATGAAAGCGTCCAACGCTTTAGTGATGGTTCAAGCATATCGCTTATTGGTCAATGAGATGATCAAAAACGATATGAATTACCCTTTACACCTTGGTGTAACCGAGGCTGGAGACGGCGAAGACGGTAGAATTAAATCCGCTGTTGGAATAGGTACACTTTTAGAAGACGGCATCGGCGATACGATTCGTGTATCACTAACCGAAGAACCAGAAGCAGAAATTCCTGTTGCGCGAATGCTTGCAGAACGCTACGCAAACCGCACTGCACATGCAGAAATTGCAGAGGAACCTTGTCCAATCAATCCTTATGACCATGAGCGCAGACATAGCGAGCATGTAGAAAATATTGGGGGAAAAAATGTTCCTCGCGTTATTGCAGATTTTAGTCACAAAACAGAAATTTCGGCAGCGTCATTCTTTGCTGTTGGATACAATTATTCTGTGCCTTTAGATAAGTGGAATATCACAGATCTTGCTTGTGATTACATCTATTGTGGAACTAATCGTGTTGAATTTGAAATCCCGGGAACACTAGGATTAATCTATGATTCAACCACTTGGTCGGAAGTTTCTAATCGCGATCGTTGTTATCCTTTGCACACAATGGACTCATGGCGTGCAGGGAGTGACAGATCTACTAATTTGAATTTTCTAAAACTAGAAGCGAAAGAATTGACGCACGAATTCATTCGTGAAATCAAGTCATTCGCCAATCTAGTTATACTATTAGATAGTAAAAATGCACACGGTGTTGCCGATAGAAGAGCAGCATATTTCAGATTATTAAATGAAAAATGTAATGTTCCTGTAATTAATTATACGGCCTATTCTTCTTTGGAAGAAGATGCCTTTATGCTTTACAGTGCAACAGATCAAGGTGCTTTGTTAATCGATGGATTGGGCGATGGAGCAATGATTTCCGCAGAGGGAATTCCCATGCAAAAGATCAATAGCACTGCTTTCGGAATTCTGCAAGCAGCGCGCATGCGCATTTCAAAAACAGAATATATCTCTTGTCCTAGTTGCGGTCGCACACTGTTTGATCTTCAAGAAACAACTGCAAAAATTCGCTCGCGTACATCTCATTTGAAAGGGGTAAAAATCGGCATTATGGGATGTATTGTAAATGGTCCCGGAGAAATGGCCGACGCTGACTACGGCTACGTAGGCACGGGTCCTGGTAAAATCACTTTATACAAAGAGAAAGAAGTAGTAAAGAAAAATGTACCTGAAGAAAATGCCGTGGATGAATTGATCGATTTGATCAAGACTCATGGCGATTGGGTAGAGAATACTACAACACTTTAGAGCGACGCAACTCAAAGTTTTGTCCCAAATAGACTTTACGCACAGTTTCGTCTGCCGCTAATTCTTCAGCAGTTCCGGATTTCAATATTGAACCATCATAAAGCAAATAAGCGCGATCTGTTATGCTCAAAGTCTCTTGAACGTTGTGATCGGTAATTAGAATACCAATATTCTTCAATTTCAACTGCTCTACAATACGTTGAATATCTTCTACAGCAATTGGATCGACACCAGCGAAAGGTTCGTCTAGAAGAATAAATTTGGGATCTGTAGCCAATGCTCTTGCTATCTCCGTTCTTCTGCGCTCGCCGCCAGAAAGGTGGTTACCTATGAATGTTCTTTTCGGAGTCAAACCAAATTCATCCAAAAGCATTTCGAGTTTAACAGACTGCTCCTTTTTGGTAAGCTTTGTCATTTCGAGAACAGCCTTGATATTATCCTCTACCGAAAGTGTTCTAAACACCGAAGCCTCTTGCGGCAAATAACCCACGCCAATCTGAGCTCTGCGATACATCGGCTCAGCAGTAATATCCTGATCATCGAGGAGTATTTTCCCTTCGTTCGGTTTAATCAAGCCAACTACCATGTAGAAACTCGTTGTTTTGCCGGCGCCGTTAGGCCCCAACAATCCAACAATTTCTCCTTGATTAACGTCAAAAGAAACGCCGCGAACAACAGTTCGCTGACCATATTTTTTGACAATATTTTCTGCACGAAGCTTCATTGTGCGAAGATAAGATAATACTTAGAAATTAACTTGGAAGGTAGCGCGCAAACCAAACTTCACAATATTCTCGTGATCGAGATAAGACAAACGCCACAGCGCGTCAACGCGAAGTACTTTGAAAATATTCTCTACACCCAAAGCTGCCTCAACATAAGGCTTAGTAAGGGTATAAATATCCGGCTGTCCATCGTAGTTAAAATCTCGCGACAAAATTGCATCGTTTGCTTCATCATAGCCACCCACAAGCGCTTTAGCACTTACTACCTCACGCCATTTCAATCGACGCATTACTGGAATTTTATTCAATACTATTCCCTCCGCGTGATAAGTCGCCCACACACTCACCCATTTGTCACTTACAAATTCGAAGAAGTTCATGGTGTTGTAAGAACTTTCATCATAGAAGAAAGTCTCATTTCCTTGGTGCAACATGAGCAAAGGATATGGCAGATTTCCGAAGATACGTCCTGCTTCCACAGTAGCGTCAATATATCCAAATGGCCCAAAACGCATTTTATCTTGAACACGCATTATCAAACGCTGGTATTCAAACTCAGAACCCAATACTCTCGGCATACCATAGCTGTAGCTGATTTCGAGCGCAGGATAATTCGTTCCCAAACTCACTCGTTCAAACTCTCCGTAGACAAATTTCTCCTTGTAAGCAAAGCGCGTGTAGAGAGTTACTTCAGAAGTGATAAGATAATCTACTTCTTGTTCTGCGGTCAAGTCTGGCTCAAAGCGAACATAGCGATACTTGTCTCCTGCTGGCTTTAAAACACGGTGGGTAAAAATCAATTTATTGGTTAAACCATAAAGCCACTCTCTCTCGAGATAACCTTCGAGTTCGGTTACATCAGTCAATTTATTTGCTGGATTTCTTCGGAATAAAGAACTTAAAACGTTGTCCTCTCTGAATGCTCCCGACGCCTGACCGAGCTGTTCCATATCCCGCTTGGCGCTTGCTCCCACTGCCATTCGCGGATTTTTATTCAACATGTAAATAAATCCTCCACCGTACTTAAAACGCTCATCGAGCATTCCATAGGCAAGGTATCCATCCAACATAATTCTCTTGCTAAACTCATTGCTTGTTCTTCCGCCCAAGCGCACTCGATTTCCTTCAACTGGATTGAAACTATAGAACGTGTAGTAAGGACCGAGTTCAAACTTGCCTATTACTTTATATCCGGAGACAAATAGTGAAATGATGTTTGCAACGGTTTTAAACTGTGGTAAATTCTTCAGTGTATCTACCATGTGATAGATGCGCATCTCATCTGCCGAAAGCTCGATGTGCCGTGACTCTTCCCAAAACTCCTCTGTCTTATCCGAAGCGTCTTCATTGACGACTATGTCTGTTATCCCTGAATAAAATTTGGGATCTCGCGGTTTATCTATCACAAAATTTCGATAGGTAGCAGTCTTCCGACCATATACCCCCATTTTCTTATCACTAATATTAAAATCAATTAAAAGTTCGTCCTTGGTAATCATCCACACTTCTTCTTCCACCTCATTGAATTCTTGTTTCACTTTGAATTCTTTGATCCAATTAATATTCGCACCTTCCGCGATTGTAGCTTCTATACTTTTGATCGCATAGGTCGAGTCATTCACCCACATTTCTCCAAAAAACAAAAGCTCTTGTTTTCTGCGCGGGAAGAATTGCAATTTGTAGCACCACTTGCCTTCAATCCAAGCACTATCTATTAAATCATAATCATAGAACCCAAGGCAATAGGCAGAAATAGGACTGGTAAAGCTTTTTTGGAAGGCAACAATTTCGTTGTCGTAGATATTGACGTTTTGATACATATCCCCCAGAAACTGGTTGATACTTTCATTTTCCACACCACTCACTTTTGTAGCTTTTATAACTTCCTTTTCAACGCGAGGAGTTTTTCTAAAATAGTGATCAGAAAGAGATTCTGTCATGAATACTGGCAGGTAGGCTTTCTCTTGAGTGGTGTCAACTCCAGCGAACACAAACTCAAAGGGTTGAAAAATCTTTCGGTCTTGGAATTCTTGTGTGATATTATTCAAATCAAATTCAACCTTGTTGTAAGTCTCATATTCATAAGACTCCAGTTTTTCGCGGTTGTTAATTTTCTTATTTCTCAAAATATTTTTAACAAGAACAATAGCCGGATTTGGACCTTCCTCAGGCTTAATGATAATTTCCTTCATATCACCCGTCAATCTCAATTCAAAATTGACAACGGAAGTTGTTCCTTGTTTGATTTTTACCGTTTGTGCTTGATACCCCACATTCGTGCAGCGCAATGAATCACTGCTATAATATGTTTCAATGCGATAATTTCCATTTTCATCTGTGACAGCGCCTGACTTGGTGCCGAGAAAAAACACCGGAGCAAACATCATCGCTTCCTTCGTGTCAGCATCAATTACTCTACCTGAGACAATAGTCTTCTGAGCCACCGAATTGATGGCAAAAAGGGCAAGAACTAAGAATGCTGAAAAGCGCATTGTCCACTTCATAAATATGTTACGAAGAAACTAAAAAAAAGTGACAACTCGCGGAGCAAAAAATCAAACTGTAACTATCGAATGTTGATAGGTTTATTTTTGACTTTCAAAAGCCTTAACACCACAATCCAACCACTTCACATATTCTTCCACATCGGGAGTATAGCCAACTGGTTTGTTAAGCAATTTCTCTTCTGGTGAAACAATACAATACCATGGTTGAGAATTGCTATTAAATGTTTCAATTTGGAATGCAGACCAGCGATCACCATAGGTTTTGATCTCTTTCGTTTTCCCTGTTTTCATTGAGGTATAGACCTCTTGAAGTTCAGCTGGAAGTTCTTTTCTATCGTCTACATACAGCGATACAACGATGAAATCTTTTTCCAATTTACTGAGTACTTCTGGCTTAATCCAAACGTGCTCTTCCATCTTACGACAGTTCACACAAGCGTAACCAGTAAAGTCGAGAAACAATGGTTTGCCCTCTCTTTTTGCTCGTTCAAGGGCAGCAAGATAATCGTGCTCGCAATCTAGATTGTGAGGACAATCTTTCTTGTATGTCCAAGAATAACCAACTGGAGGTGCAAGTCCGCTCAACAATGAAAGTGAGTTGAACGTGTCGTATTTTTCATTGTATGTAAATCCAGTTGCCAGATAAACACCGAAAGCTATGAATAGCGCTCCGAAACTTAGGCGGAACCAACCGCGTTTTTTGATGGGGCTATCATGCGGGAATTTGATAAATCCGAAGATGTACAATCCTGTAAGAATTGTAATAACAATCCACAATCCAAGGAACAATTCATATTTCAAAATATTCCAGTGCGCTACCATATCCGCTTGCGAGAAGAATTTCAATGCCAGAGCTACTTCAACAAAACCTAAAACAACTTTCACCGAATTCAACCAGCCGCCTGATTTTGGAAGTGACTTCAACATACCTGGGAATGCCGCAAAAACAGCAAACGGAATTCCGAGTGCAAGACCAAATCCACCCATACCAGCGGTAAGCTGAATAGCACCACCATCATTTGAAAGCGAGCCTGCGAGTAGCGAACCCAAGATTGGACCGGTGCATGAGAATGATACTATTGCAAGTGTAAGCGCCATGAAGAATGAACCAAGAAGTCCACCAACGTTCGACGCATTGTCCATTTTATTAGCCAATGAAGATGGCAAAGTGATTTCAAAATAACCAAAAAACGAAATTGCAAACACGATGAAGATCACGAAGAATGCAATGTTCAATGGAACGTTGGTCGAAATATTATTCAAAATATTTTCATCAATCGATGTGAAAATATGGAAAGGCAAGCTCAACAAAAGATAAATCCCAAAGATGAATCCACCGTAAATCGCTGCATTGATAACACCTTTCTTTCTGCTTTGTCCTGAGCTCTTTGTAAAGAAGCTAACCGTAAGCGGAATCATTGGAAATACGCATGGAGTAAGAAGCGCAATCAATCCACCCAAAAAACCTAGAATGAAAAGGTCCCACAAACTTGAACCTTTAACAGGTGCCGACACCACAGTTCCGCAATCCGCATATACTGGATTGTCTAAATCTATAGAAGGAATTGAGTAGCTAAATTTCGAAGGGCCACCGATTAGATTACCCGTCAATGGATCATATTCCGCACCAGTTCCTTTAGCAAGATCAACTTTGAAATGCACATCAGTAGGAGGCAAACATTTTTCATCATCACAGCACATAAAGTTCACCATGCAATCCACCACAGGCTTTTTACCAGCAGCAGTTTTAATGCGTTGTTTGAACTCAACTGTTTTTGAGAAAAAAGACAAATCCATCATAAAGTTTGGATCATATTTTTTTTCTGGTTGTGGCTCTTCTGTAGTTCCTACTGTTGAGTAATCCGCAGAGTTTTCAAATTTGAAAGAAGTAGCTACAGGACCATCGCCGGTGATTTTTTGAGAATACAAATGCCACTTATCGTCAATCACAGCAGTAAAAATGATCTCGTACATATCATTGCCCAAATCAACCGACTTCACTGTCCATTTCACAGGCTTCAAAATGCCTTTATTACTGAGGTTTTCAGCAGGAGCTTCTTCAGCGATTACTTCTCCTTGCTTAGCAGTAGGAACAACTTTCAATTTAAAATTAACTGGATCTGGGAAAATGCAGCGAGAGTCATCACAAGCCATGTACTCTAGATTTCCTTTTACTTCAAACTCTTCTGTACCGGTGAACTTGATTCTTTGTTTAAATACTGCAGAATTCTCAAAGTAATTGAGTTCCATTTCAAAGTTGGGATCATTGTGAGTAATGTATTTCCCTTCTTCCCAGCCTCCAGACGTTGTGAACTTGTCTGATTTCGACAAAGACAATTTGGTAGGGATTGGACCTGAATCCGCAGCCTTTGGATCTGACGAAATGATTTGGGCATAGACGTGCCATCTGCTTTCGATAGTTGCTGTGGCAATAATATCCGCTTCTGTCTCTGAAATCAATTCAGAAGAAAACTTCCACTTCACTGGATCTACTATTTGAGCAGAAGCAACAAAAGGGAGGATTCCTGCAAGTGCTATCAAAAACTTCTTCAAAATATCTGTCTTCATGCCAATGTGATTTTCTTATTGGCTCAAATGTAGCGCATCGTTATAGATGGCGTTCCACCAAGCAAAAATTCAATTGGATTTTCAAGGCATAAAAAAACAGGGAAACCCCTGTTTTAATAATCAATCCAAAAATAAATCCTTGGTTTCCCAAGGCAAAATTCTCAGCTTACTTTCAATTTTCAATGAACTCTACATCCAAGATGCAATGAATCGGCAATGTATTGCCATGATTCAAAACTATGGAGTCGTCTGCTGTAACAAATACGCGTGCACGCATTCTTTTCAGTTCCAAATCATCTTGATAAGTAAGTATTACTTCTGTCTGGTCAATTCCTTCTAAAGTCATTGCGCGCAGAAGTTGTGCTGTACGTTTAATTCTGTCTCTTTGATTTCGGAGCACATCATCTGATTTGAAATTGTGCTTTTCAATACTGAACCGGAGAGGGTCGGTAAATTTCGTTGGCTTCATAATTCTTGTTAGGTTAGGCTTATAACGGGCCTACCCCAACGAAGGTTTCATTCCACGGTCATTATCCACATGGCAGTGGTGCTTTCGGCTAGCTTGTATTTTTCCGAAATCCGCATTCCCACCACCCAAACTATCTCTCCGTTGCTCTCTAAAACATGTACTTTCCTTTTTTGAGAGAGCTCTACTTTCTCACTAATCAAAAAATCACTCACCTTCTTTCTACCATTCATTCCAAGCGGTTGGAAGTGATCACCTTCTTTCCATTTTCTTAGCATCAAAGGAAATTCGAGTTTATCAAAATCGAAAACACCAACATATCTGCTCTTCAAGAAATCTTGACTCACCTTTGATTTCTCAATGCGGATCCGCATGGGTAGCTCAAAAGAAGTTGCATTGGAACTAATTTCTAATTCCATTTCATTATGTTCCCTTCTCCTAATCATTCTAGCCCCTTCACGCTCTCGGTAGATTTCCCAATTCTGGGATTCTAATTTTTTTCCAATAACTCCATCCAACAAACTCAAGAACTCCTCTGCTCGTTGATGCGTGAAATCGGTATACTTTAAAATGTAAGCAGATCTTAACACATCGAATCCATCTGCTCTTCTCCATCCGTCTGATATAAGAATATCAGACTCATTTACTTGAAGAAAGGCATCAACTTCCGCACCCAACATCGAGTTGATATAATCATCACTAATGGCGTTGAGATTATTTCTTTTTAAAAGCATATCATGAAATCCCGGTTGCATCATATCGACAATCGGAATCATTTCATTTCGAATTTTATTTCTCGAATAATCAGATTTAGCATTAGAAGAATCTTCTCTCCAAGGCACACTGTAGCCAAGCGCTATATCGTGGATCTGCGATTTTCGCATGTGCAAGAAAGGACGAATAACAGCACCTTGAATAGCATTCATACCTCGAGGAAAAAAACTGTAGCTGCCGCGGATAAACTTGAATAGCAAGGTCTCCACTTGATCATCTTCATGATGCGCTACTGCTATATACTTTGCGTGATGCTCCTCCACTACATCATCAAAAAAACGATATCTAAATACACGTGCGTTGTCTTGCAAATTGCCTTTTCTCATTTGAACTGGATCGGCCTTTCTCACATAGCACGACACAAAAAGCTTTTCACAATAATCCTCTACCAATTTCTGATCTAAGTCTGACTCCTCACCGCGAAGGCCATAGTTGACATGAGCTACAGCAATATTAAATCCCGCTCTATGCATCACAGTAAGAAGGGTCATGCTATCTAACCCACCGCTAACCGCAACGATTACTAAATCGTTCTTTTTCAAACCGAATTTTTGTTCGGTTTGAAAATAAAAATCAGAAACCAGTTTTTGAATGTGATGCATTGTACCGATAAAAGTACGACACTAAACCTTATTTACCAATAGATAGTAATGCGTTTGCTTTGAGCAAGCACTCCTCGTATTCTTTCTCTGCATCGCACAGCGCGGTGATGGCACCGCCAACATTGCATCTTATTAGGCAAAGCTCTGAATCATAAGTCATGGTGCGAATCACAACATTGAAATCAAAATCGCCATTTGGAAAAACCACTCCAATTGACCCAGAATAGATACCTCTCGCATTGAGCTCATATTTATCCGCCAATTGCATCGCTCGAATTTTCGGCGCACCAGTCATAGAACCCATAGGAAAAGTGGCTTTCACTATTTCTGTCAGACCAACACCCTCTTTCAATTCGCATGACACTGTAGAGATCATGTGGTGAACAGTTTTGAAGGAATAAACTCCAAACAACTCATCAACCTTCACTGAATTTTTAATTGCAATTTTCGATAAGTCATTCCTCACTAAATCAACAATCATCACATTCTCCGCTTGCTCCTTTTTATCTGTGCGCAACGTTTCACGCAATGTCCAATCTTCAGTTTCATTCGCACTTCGCTTAATTGTGCCCTTTATCGGATAGGAACTTAAATGCGATCCTTCTTTCAGAATATATCGCTCTGGGGAGCCGCATAATATCTCATGCCTTCCTTGCTTCATATAGGCAGAGAATGGCGCTTCGGTCTTGTCGTTGATATGTTCGAACAAGGTGAAATTATCATCCAGCCTCCTTTCACAAGAAAAACTCGTACAATAATTCACTTCATAAATATCACCCAATTGGATATGATGTTTCAATGCGTTAACCGCTTTGAGATAATCTTCCTTCGATTGATCTGGCCTCCAGTAAATCTTCTGTGGTTTCGGAATCCAAGGCTCCGTGTCCACTATAGATCCTCTCCAAAAGCCGTCTGTAGTGTCCTTTTCTATTTGCCAGCAATCTTCATCCAATTGAAGCACGACCTTTGGTTTGAAAAAAGAAAATCCCGGAAACCCCATTGGATGAGGCTTTTCAGAATCTAACTTTTCTATTTTATTCTTCAAATCATAGGATAAGTAGCCAAACCACCAATCCCCGGAATTTTGAATTTCATCCAAACGCTTCAAATCATCACTCGCGATTACCTCTTCCGCGCCCAATGCAAGCAGGCAATGCTCAGAATCATTAGGCCTCCATACAGACACATAGCCCTCCCAATCGGGAAGATCGATAACAAGTCGCCAAATATGAAGTTGCGCTTTCTCAGGCATTTTGAATAATTAGATAGCGCGAATTTAGTGCACTACCTTTGCTACAGACGAAGTGAACAAAATTTCACATCGAAGTATTTAACAGCCAGTGCATAAAGGATAGGTCCAACAGGATTTGTCCCTTATGTGCTTTATGCCGTTTTTAATTATGACCATTTACGATTTAAAAGAAGCCTATAAAAAGCACAGACACAACGTGTCCCTGCTTTCTCATGTATCAACTCCAGGGGCCAAAGCCCATCTTAAAGGGGTGGTAGGTTCTTCATCTGCCCTGCTCGCATCCGCGTTTCTAGAAGATTGCGGAAAAACCACTGTTTTTATTCTCGAGGATAAAGAAGCGGCAGCATATTTCCTAAATGACCTCGAAAACATTGTATTTCCTTTTCATGACCGCGATAATACAGGTACCATTAAAGGCGAAGAGGAAATTATAAAAGCACGCAAATCACATATTCTATTTTTCCCGCGTAGTGCTCGTGTTCCGTATCAATCGGAGATGACAGAAAATGCCAACGTCGCTATGCGTGCGGAGGTACTCAATGAACTAAACAAACGCCCAGATGGGGCGGTTGTTATTACATACGCTGAAGCAATCGCAGAAAAAGTAGTGACACAAAAAGAGATGTCGAAAAACACATTCGACGTTGAAGTGGGCCACAAAATTTCACTTGAGTTTATTGATGAAATATTTCATGATTTCGGATTTGAAAAAGTAGACTACGTTTACGAACCTGGACAATACGCAGTGCGCGGCGGTATCCTCGATGTATTCTCATTCTCCTACGATCATCCTTACCGAATAGAACTATTTGGAGATGACGTGGAAAGCATCAGAAAATTCGATCCATCAACACAGCTTTCTGTCAATAAAATGACACGAGCTACAATAGTTCCAAACGTAAGTAGCAGAACAACCGAAGAAGCTCGAATAAATCTACTCGAATTTCTTCCTGAAGGATCAGTAGTCTGGACACGTGATTTAGCGGGCTGTTTGGAACAGTGCGATAAAGAACTAGAAAAAGCGCAAACGCAATATGACAAATTAAACAATGTCATCTCGCACGAAAAACCAGAACAACTTTATACACCAAAAGAAGATCTTGTTCGCATCGCTTCGAAGATGAATATCGTGGAGTTCGGACCACAACGAAAATTCGTTGAATCCGAAACCTATGAGTTTGATATGACTCCACAACCCGCATTCAACAAGAACTTCGAGATGTTGAGTCAAAATTTGAACACCAATTTCAAAAGTGGTTACTCTCCTATTATCGCAGCCGGTCAAGCCAAACAAATAGAACGACTCAATCAAATTTTTGAGGATAAAAATCATTTGGTAAATTTTTATCCTATTCACATAGAACTCAGCGAAGGCTTTGTAGACAAAGAATCCAAGATTTTACTTTATACAGATCATCAAATCTTTGAGCGATATCATCGCTTCCGATTAAAAGAAGGTTTCAAGAAAAGTAAAGAGGCTCTTACATTAAAAGAGATCATGTCGCTCCAACCAGGAGATTACGTAGTGCATATTGACCACGGTATAGGACAGTTTAGTGGATTACAAAAAATAGACGTGAACGGCAAAGAGCAAGAAGCCATTCGCCTTACTTATAAAGGCGGAGATATTCTTTATGTAAGTATTCACAGTTTGCATCGTATTTCCAAATTTGTAGGCAAAGACGGTAGCGCTCCATCGATTGATAAATTGGGAAGCAATGCATGGCAGACGTTAAAGAAAAAAACGAAGACGAAAGTAAAAGAACTTGCATTCGACTTGATCAAGCTTTATGCAAAACGTAAGTCAACACAAGGTTTTGGCTTCACTCCAGATTCGTATTTGCAAACAGAGTTGGAGGCTTCATTTATGTATGAGGACACGCCAGATCAATTGAAGGCAACTACAGCAGTGAAAGAAGACATGGAGCAAAGCTCACCAATGGATAGATTGGTATGTGGCGACGTTGGATTTGGTAAGACGGAGATTGCAATTCGCGCGGCTTTCAAGGCCGTGGCGGATAGTAAACAAGTTGCTGTGCTCGTGCCAACAACCATTCTTTCACTTCAACACTACAAGAGTTTTTCGGCACGATTAAAAGATTTTCCAGCCAAAGTAGATTACATCAATCGATTCAAAACAGCGAAACAGATCAGCGATACCTTAACAAAACTTGCTAAAGGAGAAATTGACATTCTTATTGGAACACATGCTATTGTAGGTAAGAAAGTTCAGTTCAAAGATTTGGGACTTCTAATTATCGATGAAGAGCAAAAATTTGGTGTGGCTGTAAAGGATAAATTGAAAACTATGCGTGAAAACGTGGACACGCTAACCCTTACTGCCACGCCTATTCCGCGAACATTACAATTCTCTTTGATGGGCGCGCGCGACTTGAGTATTATTCAAACGCCCCCGCCAAACAGACATCCTATTCAAACAGAAATTAGACCGTTTAATGAAGAAGCTATTCGCGATGCTGTGAGTTATGAAATTCAGCGTGGCGGTCAGGTTTTCTTCGTGCATAATAGAATTCAAAATCTAAAAGAACTTGCTGGAATGATTCAGCGCTTAGTTCCTGATGCTCGAGTGGGCATTGCGCATGGACAAATGGGCGGTGATGAATTAGAAGAAGTGATGAGTAATTTCATCGAGGGTGTTTTTGATGTATTGGTGAGCACTGCCATTGTAGAAAGTGGAATTGACATCAGCAATGCCAACACAATCATCATCAATGATGCACAGAATTTTGGATTGAGTGATCTTCACCAATTACGAGGCCGCGTTGGGCGAAACAACAAACATGCATTCTGCTATTTATTGGCTCCTCCTTTCCATATGTTGCCAAGTGATTCTAAAAAACGTCTGATGGCCATTGAGCAATTCAGCGATCTAGGTTCTGGATTACACATTGCTATGCGCGACCTTGATATCCGCGGAGCGGGAAATCTTTTGGGTGGAGAACAAAGTGGATTTATCAATGATATTGGATTTGAAACCTATCAAAAGATTTTGAATGAAGCGCTAGAAGAGTTGAAACAAGAGCACTTCCAAGACTTGTATGAAGCAGAATTGAAAAAATCAAATCACTTCGTCAAAGATACCTTGCTTGAAACAGACTTCGAAATTTTGATTCCTGATGAATATGTTGGAAGTATAACAGAAAGGATTTCGCTCTACAAAGAATTGGATGATTTGGAGAAAGAAGAGCAAATGCAGGACTTCATTAAAAATATGGTAGATAGATTTGGACCAATTCCAGAACCTGCTATGCGTTTGATCGAAACGATGCGTCTGCGTTGGGTTGCAGCACAAATCGGTATTGAGAAATTGGTATTGAAAAGCGAAAAAATGATTGGTTATTTCATCACCAAAAAAGATTCGCCTTACTACCAGAGCGACAGTTTTACGCGTGTGCTTGACTTTATCAAAACGAATCCTACCGCAGGAAAAATGTACGAGAAAGACGACACATTGCGCATGTCGTTCAACGATGTAAAAACGATGAAGCGTGCTGTAGAAATACTCACAGCAATGGCTGAAGGAAGAAAATTAAATTAAGAACTGCTCTTCTCGAGAATCTTAACGAGGTCTTTTCCGATGTCGTTTCTGTAGTATTTACCGCTGTACTCAATCAATTCAGCGCCATCGAAAGAACGTTCGGTCGCTTCTGAAATGGAATTTCCGTAAGCACTTACAGCTAATACACGTCCACCATTGGTAACGATTTTTTGTCCAGCTTTGCGCGTACCGGCATGGAAAATGATAGCATCATCAACACGATGAAGACCTTTGATTTCTTTGCCTTTTTCATATGCATCTGGGTAGCCTTCGCTCACGAGCACAACAGTGCTCACTACACGATCATCGATGTGCATATCGCATTCCCCTAGCGTTTCCGTTGCGATACCCTCAAACATATTGAGCAAATCAGATTTAATTCTTGGCATCACCACTTCTGTTTCTGGATCGCCGAGGCGGCAATTATATTCAATCACATACGGATCATTTCCTACCTTGATTAACCCGAAGAAAATAAATCCTTTGTAGACGATATTATCCAATTTCAATCCCTTTATAGTTGGGATAATGATGCGGCTTTCGATCTTATCCATGAATTCAGGAGTACAGAAAGGAACTGGCGAGATTGCGCCCATTCCTCCAGTATTTGGTCCTGTATCTCCCACGCCAATGCGTTTGTAATCTTTCGCCTCTGGGAGAATCTTGTATGAATTTCCATCTGTGATAATGAAAACAGAGCATTCGATTCCTTTTAGGAATTCTTCAATCACAACTGTTTTACTAGCTTCACCAAACTTTGCATTAACAAGCATTGCTTCAAGTTCCATTTGAGCCTCAGCAAGCTTTTCGATAATCAAAACTCCTTTTCCAGCAGCTAGTCCATCCGCTTTAAGCACGTAAGGAGATTTCATTCCCGCTAAGAATTTCTTTCCTTCTTCAAGAGTTTCTGCTGTGAAAGAAGCATACTTTGCCGTTGGAATATTATGGCGCTGCATAAATTTCTTTGAGAAATCCTTGCTGCCCTCTAATTGCGCACCTTCAGCCGTTGGGCCAATGATTGATACTTTCTGAAGTAATTTATCTGCGTTGAAAAAATCGACAATACCCTTTACCAAAGGTCCTTCGGGACCAACTACAACCATGTTGATATTGTTTTCCAAAACGAATTTTTTCACCGCTTTGAAATCTTCTGGATTAACATCCACATTGGTTCCAATATTTGAAGTACCAGCATTTCCAGGGCCAATAAAAAGTGATGTGATATGAGAGCTTTGAGCAAGCTTCCATCCAATGGCATGTTCACGGCCTCCTGAGCCTAAAACTAAAACGTTCATACTGTAGCAATTTTGGTAACGCAAAGTAAAGAAACATTCAGTAGTCTTTAAACAATAATTCTACACCACTCTATGCGCGGCTATCTAAGCGGAATCGCTTGATTGTTGAAAAACAGAATATCATTATCGTCATTCAATCGATAAAAAATCACGCCATTCTGATAAATCAAAAAATCGCGAATGATGACATTGTGATCATCTTCTGCTTTGCCCCTCAAAAGAATTTTAACAGAAGAATTTGAGTCCAAAACACCAAAACCGCATTCCAACAATGACCAGTCGCCATCAATGACTTGAGATTGTTCTGCAAGAATTTCAGTTGACTTAATTAGTTTTCCTGCAGAAGAAAATTCTTCCACAATCAATCGGTAATGATTATTCAAATCACCTTGATGTTTGTTGCCAATCCAAACTGATGCAGTGTATGCTTCGCCTGATTTCAAAGTCCCTGAAGGAATTTCATTGATTACCCAATCGCCCTTCTTATTTCCGTATTGAATTTCATCCTGCCAATAAGCATTTGAATAAAGGCCGTGGGTGTTTCGATCGCGGCTCATGTAGCGTTCAAGCTCAACATTAGCACTACTTTCAAAAATTTCTCCCCATGCTATTTCTAGCAAATCAAATTGCTTTCCGCTGTAAATAACCTTGCTTTTATTTTTCAGCGCTTGCTCGTATTTTGTAATAGGTTCTGCGCTGCATAGGATCATCACCAAATCGTCATTATTGAGTTTAGAACGAATTGGTTTTGTGTAATAATCTGGTGAGAGAATTTGTATAACGTTTTTACTTTCGGTCATATCCATTCGCGTGAGATTCGCGTTCATCATTGGAACGCCCGAATGGTAGGAGATTACAACGGCATGCTGAAAAATCTCGGTAAAAAGAGGTCTCGAAAAGGCTTCCGAACTGCCATGAAAAAATGGCAATGCGATCATCGTTTTATAGTTCTTCTTCTCAATGGCATTCAGACCATTCTTGTATTCATCGCTCAATATGTTTCGATTGAAGAGATTTGATTGAGAAGAAATAACGCTTCCAATATTTTGATGTGTTTGAAACCCTTCTATAATGTGAATCAATCCGATACAGGCAGCAATTATCAATGCCACATTTCTAATTTTAAGCGAAGATGAATCAAGAATTTTTTGGAGCACAAAAACGGAGAAAACGGAGAAGACAAAAAAGAAAACCCATGCAAATCTTCCAGTAGCCCGAAATGCTTTTACGGGGTTCAAATAATCCAATAGGGAAGGCATCCATTTGAATGGCAATCCCATGGCAAAAAACAGTATCAGAACGGCCGCCAAAAGCGAAATATTCAACGATTTATTCTCAAAAAAAGCAGGCCACTTTTTATCGCCAAACAGCTTTGATTTCAAGGAGAATAGCAAGACAAAAACAGCCAAAAGTGCAAAGCCAAATCCAACATAACTAAACGCCTCCCATTGCTGATGAAGTTGAACAGAAAATGTATTTTGGATCACATTTTTTACTGGACCGGAATTGGGTAAAAACACATCGTCCAATTCAGCATTATAAAGAAAGAAACCTAGCGCGTCGGTGTTTCTGTTGGTATGAATATCCGTGCTTTTTAGTACTGCGAAAAACAGTATTACAGGCAGAATTAATGAGACAATCGCTAACCATTTTTTCTCAAATAAGCTCAAAAGCACTAGGAAGAAAACAATCATTACACCGAGGTAGGCATGAATGAAAAGCCAAAATAAGGCGTTAAGAAAAAGAACAACTAGCCAAATCCATTTCCTGTTGGACTCTTTGAAATTGATATAGAAAATCCAACTCATTGGAATGGCCACGCTGTATGAAAGAGCGAGATGACCTTGAAGACGGAACACTTGTGGAGCGAGAAGTCCGATTGCAATAGCAAAAATGATTGCAAGCCATGAGTCTATTCTAAACTTTTTGAGTAAAATGTAAATGAGTGGAAAAGTGAGTACAATAGACAAAAGCAAGAGCACATTTAGAATGGCCACTGAATATTTGCTTACCCATGGAAAAGATTGATTTAGGGCCTGAAAAGAAGAAGATAAAACGGGGTGGCCATCTGTATACAGAAAATTTTCACCATAGGGAAAATTCATACCCTCCATTTCTGAAACGGTCGAATCGTTTTTTATGTGGTAGGCATAGGTAAAGTAGTTTTTGAGGCCATCACCTTGACTCGAAAAAAGGTATCCATTTGGATTCGAAAGCATTGGAAAATAGCATGCTAGCACTAGGCCGATACCCGCAAGCGTCACTAGTAAAAGGGCCATTCTCGAATTCATTCGCCAAATATGAGCAAAAACGAGGTGTTTCACACTGAAAGGGCTTTCCAAAATTGGGTAAAACCTACATTTTTCAACTATATTCGCGGCAAACCAAAACCGACTGTACATTTTGTTGTCAGGGTCCATTATCATCATGGAAGAGAGAAAAGAAGAATGGGACATCGAGATTCAACCCAAAGCGGGGTTGTTTGAGATTAATTTCAAAGATTTGTGGCATTATCGCGACTTGCTTTTACTTTTAGTAAAGCGTGATTATGTATCATCGTTCAAGCAAACCATTCTAGGTCCAATATGGTTTTTTGTGCAGCCGATATTGACCACCATGGTATTCATTGTAGTTTTTGGGAACATTGCAAAACTCGGCACAGACGGAATGCCTGCGGCAGCGTTTTACATGTCTGGTGTAATCATGTGGAATTACTTTGCAGCATGTTTGAATGCCACGGCAACAACGTTTGTCACCAACGCTAGCATTTTTGGAAAGGTTTATTTTCCACGGCTGATAATGCCGCTCTCGGTTGTTATTTCCAATCTGTTGAAATTCCTTATTCAGTTTGCCTTCTTTCTTATCATCATCATTTACTATTTGATTCAAGGAGATACTAC
>CALRZB010000011.1:0-23686 GCA_943372555.1 Chryseobacterium gleum
TGGAGTTTGTACAACTTCATCGCGCTCGGTGCATTCTTGTTGATACCGAGTTATTTGTCGCTGTTGTTCTTCGGCGGATATGCGTGGTTGTTTGTATTAACCGTAGTGATCTCCTTCTCCGAAATGTTCGCCATGCCCTTCATGAATACATTTATGAATAATAGAGCGCAACAGGGCAAGCGAGGACAGTATGCATCGCTTTATATCATGGCCTGGTCTAGTTCCCAAATCCTAACTCCCATCATCGCCACACAGATTATCGGCGCGGGGGGATATGATATGCTGTGGATTGTGCTCGCCTCTTTTGCTGCCTTGTGCATGGTCTCTGTTTTGTGGCTGAAAGCCCGAGTTCGGTAGTTTGATAATTCTCTGTGTAACTCTTTTATTCTCTTTAAACTCTGTGGCGAAAATTTTTCTTTGGACCCCAGAGTTCAACAGAGCAAAACAGAGTTACACAGAGAAGTTTCTTCTATTAGCCCCGGAGGGTTGTTTTATTGCAGCTTCAGAAAGGGAGTTTATCTTTCTTTAGTGATCAATCTAAATTCAATTCACTATTTCATGCAAGTGTCGATATATCACGACCATGCCTTCCGTATCTCTCTCGCAATATTCTAGGAGGTCATGAATAGTAGCATTTGCATCCCCTACAAATCTGTTTTCGATCATTGCATGAAAAGTATTGCTCGCCAAACCTCCGCTGCCAATTTGAAGATCTTTATATGAAAATTCTGGTGCAATAGCAGGTAATACTGATTTTATTGATGCGCTTGAACCCATTTCCGGTGTGTAATACCAACCATATTTAAATGGGATAAGCAAATCAACAAAACGAGGTAATAAACTATCAATAAACTCTTTTTCTTCAGGGAAATTCAGCGATAGATTTTTTAGTATCTGAATTTCAAACGATGCATTATAAGCAATGATATTTCCATTTGGACCAATATCGTTTTTCAATTGCTGGATGAGCTGCATACGAGGATCCAAGTTGGTTGTGTCAGAAAAATCTTCAGGCCGAGCAAGAAACTCTTTGTGCGCAATTATACTTCCACTAAAGTCTGTTATGTGAAGAGAATATTGAAAAGGCACTTGTTCAAATGGCCTTGTTCCGTCTAAAACAGGAACGGCGGAATTGATGGTTTCAAAATCGAAAAAATAAAGTGGCGCTTCAATTGGATTCAGAAAGTCTTTCAGTTGAATTTTATCTATATGCTGTGCATTGTATTTTACTCCCTTAACCTGTAATTCTTGTCTCTTATTAAGCGGAAAATCATCTGGCACATCGGCTAATGCATAAATACCTTGTCCATACAATTTCCAATCTACTCCGCGTGCATTATTCAAATTGAAAACATTGTTTTCGGGGAGATGAGCCCAGCAGTGATTTACGTAATCGCAGACGAAAGGGTCGCTGCAGTGTTTCCCTATTTCAATTTTAGGCTCAACGCCAGCTGATAGCATCTGTTGGAGTTCCGTTTGTTTTTGCTGGACAAAAACTTGATTCGCTAGAACTCTTTCCGTGATATCTTCTAAATGGAAAAGCAGAGACGGATCAATTGTTCCCTGCTTTACATATTGATTGTTGATATGCATCAAGAAGAATTTGTCGGGCGTATAGCCTGACTTATTCATCACATAATACTGAAAAGATGCGTCTAATAAATGATATTCTTTAATCGAAGTGCTACTTTTAACCTCAATAGCCCAGCGTTCTCCATTTTCATGATGAAGAATATCTAATGCTGCAAATCCGCCGGGCATGGAAAATGTGGCTTCATAAATTGTAGTCACTCTTTCTGAAATCCACTGCTGGGTGCGATCAATGACAAGGCTCCAATCATTGTTCATGTCTAGAGAGGCATCCTTTCCATTAGGGAAAACCTGCTGTGCTAAGATGCCAACCCTGTGACCTGAGTCAAATATTGCTTGCTTTTGCTCACTTGTTGCAGACTTCAATTCTTTATGGTTAATATCAAAATAAAGTTTTTTTGCACATTGATTTCCGGAGACAAAGCGAGATTTAGAAAGGGTTGGCATAATCTGATGGATAAATATTTGGGGTAATTACAATTGAGCTTCGCAGTGATAGTATTTACTCTCGTGTTGGCCTATTTTTCAAATATTTTATTCCATTGGTTCTGGTCGATGAATATCCTGCATGTATCATTGATAAGCGCACATTCAATTTTGAAATTTTCATTTGTGCCCATAATGGTGCGTTGATATGTTAATGACCACTTATTCTTTTCCATTTCTTTTACTCCAACTCGTTTTAAGGAGTATCCAAAATCAACATTACTTAGTTTGTTTACAAGATCTGTATTTGAATTATTTAAATACGGACCATAAAAGAAAGGTGTCATCTTTTCGTACTGCTGATTCTTGTGAAGCACTTGCAAATACGTCAGTATATCCGTGTTGTAAAAGCATAAGGGATTTTTAAACAAACAATTTTCTTGAGCATAGCTCGGAGAAATGCTCTGAAAGAAAACAACAAGAATTAATACTTTTTTTAGCATAACTTTTTTATTTGAGTGCATATTTTACTGCTGGTAATTTTCTAATAAGGAAAATCAAAGGGTGTCGAAGTACGTTTCCCCATTTCCTCATTTTCACTGTCACACAGCCACACTGAATCATTGTCACACTGATTTTGTATTTGTTTCCACTTGGGTGCACTTTTTCATTGTCACACCTCCACACTGTCTCACTATGTTGTTTGAATGCTGTAGATAATTTATTTCAAGTAAACACACAAACCTAATGTGAAGGTATAAGTTACACCTCCATCAATTGTATACATCCAATTGTCTGTAGGTGCATGGTCTGAATATTTGGTGCTACCAAAAGTAAATTCACTCTCTCCCGTGTACATGCCACGAGCATCAATTCGAAGAGCAATATTTTGTACCAATTGAATTTTTGTACCTAATCGAAATTGACCGAACATTAGATTATTTGATGCGTTCGGCTGGCTGTTAAAATGATTCACGATACCGTTGTCGTCATCGCTTGTTGTTTCGTAACCAGGAACTGCTGGAGCTGGACTTGACTGTAAACTTTCAGCTTCTTTCAATGTAAGTGCTGTGAAACCAATTCCTAATCCACCATGAATTGAAAATTTGGGCGAAAAATCATATGATAAAGTGAGGTTAGCTGCAGCATTCCAGCTCTTCATTGTCATGCTATTCGAGAATTTATGATGCCCCGCACCATAGTGCTCTTCTACGAAAGAATGAACAGAATCTGCATTTGGGCCTACCAAATTCGTCACTTCTTCTGTATTAGGATTTGAAAGTTTACTTGTTTGTGAAGCGTTGTTTTGAAATATATCTATTTCGAATCCGGGGTTTAATTTTCGTCCCTCTTTATTCCAAATACTTCCATAACTGAACCCATACGTATACCCGATAGAGCTTTTGCTCTCTCCTTTAACCTTGACTTGAAGATCGAAATCAGTGTCGAATTCATTGTAACTGCCACGTTTATGAGCTGTTCCAGTTTGCGCCGTATTATAAACTCCCTGAAGAGTTAATCCTCCATAAGGGGTAATATAAGTCGACATTTTGGTTGAATTTTCTTGTGCAAAAATTGAGCAAGGCACTAGAAAAAAAGCTATTTTGATAAACGTTCTAATCATTGTAAAGGTTTTATTCTATTTGTTGTTTTTTTTGATGAAGGATAACTACTTCCTTAGCAAATTTGAGTGCAATTACAACCCCAAAATAGGGTGCTCATCCCACTTAAAAATGTTTTGCGCTAAAAGGCGCTTAACATGACTGAAATAGTTAGGCGGCGTGAAGATAATGAGAAATCCGGAATCCGGAATCCGGAATCCGGAATTCTATTCCAACTAGTCGTCGTTGCCCTCTTCTTCGCCCTCAACAGCCGCAGGAAGTGCAGCGCCGGTTCTGATCTCGGTGTGTCGGATTTCTCCGCCTGTGGTGCCGGTTTGTTTGGCAAAGAATAGTACCACGAATGATAAAGTCAAAGTGGATAATGTGAGGATGGATGAGAACGTTTTTTGTTTGAAGCTAGCCCATAGTCCAACTAGTGAAATACCTCCAAGCACATAGGATAATATGGCGAAGGTTTCTGCTGCTTCTTCGTGGGTTTTAATATAGTTTTCGGTAACACCAGCTATATTTTCTACCACTTCTTCTGCGCCTTCCCCTGTGGACATGGCGGCAACACTCGCAAGAGCGCCTAAAACAAAAATCATAAGTGAAGTGCGTTTTACTGCCTCTGATTTCGAAACGAGTCCAGCAATCATTACGATTGCCCCTACAAAAGGGAAGATGATTGGTAAATGATTTACCACTAAATGCCAATGTGCTCCGTTCATAACGTTGATTTTTTAATTGAAATTAGAAATTAATCACACGATAAGAGAGGACACGAAAACACCAAGCTGGAGAACCCAATGCTTTCTATTCAAATGTAGTGGTTTATTGCGGATTTCGGATTCCGAATTCCGGATTCCGAATTTCAGATTCCTGATTCCTGATTTCGGATCCCTAATTCCGAAATCCGCACCCATTCGACAGGCTCAGGGCATCGCTTCGATACATTTCGAATTACCTAAAGGAAATTCGAAACACTCAGAGACCGTTCAGAAATCTGGAATCAGGAATTAGGAATCCGAAATCTGAAATCCGCAATCAAATGTCCTCCTTGCTGAATGAAATGTTGAGGACGAAGTAGCTTTTGGTGCCCTTGTAGGGTGTGAATGATATTGTTGATATTGACAACCTGTAGTATGGGTCGAAATGATCGAAGATCTTTCCTACACATTTTTCTTTGCCTTTCGAGAATTCTGCTTCCCAATTATCATTCTGTATTGATGTGGTGTCTGTGAAAATGGGTTGAACCATTTTAAGTAATCTCTCATATTCCGCATTAGCACTGTCTTTATTGGAAAAGAAATATTGACACTCTAAAATCATAGGATGTTTGTCAAAATCCTCTTCACCGCCTTTCACTGTCACCAAAGCAGCATTGCCATAAATCAACATCACTTGAATGGAATCTGGGTTATTTTTGATAAGTCCTTTTTCTGAAGTTATCCCCTTGAAAAAAGTGGGAGGAGGGAAGTCGTTGAAAGTAGTATCGGTCAACGTAAATCTCTTGTCATTCAAAATGACTTCACGCAGATCCAAACGCGATTTCTCGAGAGGAAGGTTGTAAAAGATATTTTCAATTACAGAAGAAACTTGAAAGGTCTGCGCTGTATCAGCCGCTAGCTTCGTTTCTTGGGTTTGTGTTTTTTCAGCGCCTGAACAAGAAACAGCTCTCACCAATCCAACCAAAAAAACCGTAAAGGATACAATTATAAGCACTCTCTTCATGGTTTTTTCTTTTTTGACTTGTTTGATTTGTGCTAGTTGAAGCAGAATAAGGCGTAACAAGATTTTTCGCAATTCTTCAGATGATCTCGAGTTCTTAACTCTCGAACCTGTCCACATCTAGGAAAATGAGATTGCAATTTATTTGCGACTCGAAATGAAATGTTTTGATCGAAAAGTAATTTCACGAAGCGATGAGAATTTTATGTTCTCTGTCGGCAGCAAAAGAAAGCGCCGCTTGTAAATCCTCAGCTGTTAATTCGGGGAAGTCGGTAAGTATGTCTTGAGTGGACATTCCAGATGCATACCACCCTAAGATGTCATAAACACTAATTCTCAAACCACGAATACAAGGTCTACCAAATCGAGTTTGGGATTCAATGGTAATTATTTCAGAATAGTGCTTCATATAGCGAAAATAGTCAAAAATATTCAGTTATGCGCACGTGGAATCAATTGTACCCGAATGATTCCAGATTCCGAATTCCTAATTTCAAATAAAAACGTCATCTCCGAAATCAGGAATCAGGAATCCGCCCTTCGACAGGCTCAGGGACCCTTCAGGAATCAGGAATCCGAAATCCGGAATCCGGAATCCGAAATCAGGAATCCGAAATCCCGCTTAGCGCGTACAGCACAATCCCCCCACACACCGCCACATTCAGGGAGTGCTTCGTTCCGTGTTGTGCGATTTCTAACGTGTGGTGACAGGCGTCGATTACGCTTTGACTTACACCATCTACCTCATTGCCTAACACTAATGCTAATGGGATATTCGGATCGTGTTGGAATTTTGAAAGGTCGATGGAGTTTGATGTTTGCTCTATTGCGCAACACGTAAATCCCGCCGCTTTCAATTCATGGATCAACGCTGTTGCATCTTCTCTGTGTTCCCACTCCACAGTCTCTGTCGCACCTAGCGCGGACTTCAAGACTTCGCGGTGGGGTGGAACAGGGGTGTACCCTATGCAGAAAATGCCTTTCACACGAAAGGCATCTGCTGATCTAAAAAGACTTCCGACATTCAACCCGCTGCGGATATTCTCCAACACCAGGACAATCGGTATTTTTTGTGCTTCTTTGAACTGCTCAGGAGTCATCCTCCCGAGCTGGTCCATTGAAAGTTTTTCATTCATATTACTTAATCTCGAGTAAGAATGGAATACGCGCCTGTGGGCCTTTCATCTTCTGAACGGATTGCAACTGCACATACATGTTGTACTGATCTCCCAATACATCTTTCATCATAGAAGTTTGCTGCTGACCCATAAGTCCTTCAACAAATTCTTTGAATGGATCTTTCAATTCAGGATATTCAGTCATGCTGTAGTCGCTCAATCCCGCTAATCCTGCCGCAGCAACGATTGCTTGGTTTAGACCGCCTAATTCATCCACTAATCCCAATTGAAGGGCGTCTTCACCGCTCCAAACGCGTCCTTGACCTATGCTGTCTACTTGCGCTTGTGTCTTTCCTCTTCCCGCAGCAACTTTTGATGTAAAGTCGTTGTAGATGTCGGCAATGATATCTTCCATGGCTTTCATTTCTTCGGCATCCAAAGGCTTCGTTACGGACATCATGTCTGAGTGAGCATTTGTCTCATACGTGTCGAATGTCAATCCAATCTTGTTGTTCAAGAATTTCTGCATGTTTGGAATCACTCCGAATACACCGATAGATCCCGTTAATGTGGTTGGATTAGCGAAGATTTTATTGGCATTGCATGCAATGTAATATCCACCAGATGCAGCATAATCTCCCATTGAAACAACAAGTGGTTTTCCACTTTGACGAATCAATTCTGTTTCTCTCCACATAACATCCGATGCTAAAGCACTTCCGCCTGGTGAATTAACACGCAATACAATCGCTTTTACTTTGTCATTGAGACGTGCATCACGCAATGCTTTTGCAATGCGATCGCTACCAATAGTCTGATCATCGCCTTCGCCACTTTCGATGGCTCCGATAGCGTAAACAACCGCTACCTGACTGTCTTTCTTTTCGTTCTCAGGTTTGGTATGATAGTCAGCTAGTTTTATAAGGTTAAACCCTTCTGTTGCTTGTGCATCTATGCCAACTTTTGTTTTCATCAATGAAATAACTTCATCACGGTATGAAAGTCCATTGAGCAGTCCGTTGCTCTGTACTAATTTCACATCACGGAATGTCAATGAGTCTGCCGCTTGATTGAGGAACTCAACGCTTACACCACGTTCCTTAGAAATGCCATTGAGCATTGTTCTCCACATATCTCCAACGAAAGTACTGATCTGCTCGCGGTTTTCAGGCGACATGTGATCATAGATAAATGGCTCTACTGCACTCTTGAATTTGTTGTTTGGGCCGCGAATAACTTGCGCTTCGATTTCTAGTTTATCAAACATTTGTTTGAAGAACATCAACTCTGTGCTGAGTCCGCGCCAATCGAATGTTCCTGTTGGGTACATGTAAACTTCGTTAGCTGCACTCGCGAGGTAATAGCCACCTTGCGAATAGTTTTCAGCATAGGCTACAATCCACTTTCCTGACGCTTTGAAGTCAAGAATCGCATTGCGCATATCGTAGATTGTGCTTGGCGACGCCCCAAAATTAACGACTTCAAGGAATACTCCTTTGATCTTATCATCCGATTTTGCTTTTTCTAAATCTTGAATAAAATGGTTCAACCCAAGTTTACTTTCTGATTGAAAAGTAGCTGGATTGAAATTGACATCGTTGTCATTTCCTCTTTCTACAACCTCTTGATCGAGGACAATGTGTAGAATGGAATTGTCTTTTACAGAAACTTGTTTGTCATCAGAACCACTCGATAAAGCGGCTATAATAATGATCACAAATACTGCAAGCACTAAGAACATGGCAACGAATGTTCCTATGAATGATGCTAATACGTTTTTTAAAAAATTCATCGAGATATAATTTTCCTATTTAATAGTACGAAGCTAGTCCTCACTGTTTTATCAAAGGTCGAGCTTTACACAAACGGTCAAGAACCTCACTCAATGGTAGAATTCTGTATTTTCGTGCTCTGATGAGTCTCAATAAAGCATACCTATGTATAGGAGGAAACCTCGGTGATCGTGAAGAAAACCTCGTGGAAACACGCGAATTTATCTCCTTCAATATGGGAGATATCTTGGCCGAATCGTCTATATATCAGTCGCCCGCATGGGGAATGGAAGGTGCTCCTGATTTCTTAAATCAAGTCCTGCTTATCGAAACCAATCTTTCGCTGCCGCTTTTATTGGCAGAAATCACCGAACTCGAGGTAGAGTTTTATGGAAGAAAGAAAACGAATGGTGTCTATTCTTCTCGTGAAATGGATGTCGATATTTTATTTTATAATGAGGAAATTTTAGAATCAGAAAAGCTTACGGTTCCTCATCCACGCATGCATTTGCGCAAGTTTGTTCTCGTTCCACTTGCAGAGATTGCAGGCGATGTTATTCATCCAGTGCTTAAAGTTCCAGTAGCACAACTTCTCAAAGATTGCGAAGATGAAGCTGTCGTTTCTAAAATATGACTTCTTACAATTATATAGTCATTGAAGGAAACATTGGGGCTGGGAAAACGAGCCTCACAACGCGTATTGCTCAAGAACTTTCTGCGCGTTTAATTTTGGAAGAATTTGCAGATAATCCTTTTCTTCCAAAGTTCTATGAAAACCCCGAACGGTATGCTTTTCCGTTGGAATTGAGTTTTCTTTCTGAACGTTTTTCTCAATTGAAAAAAGACTTGATGAAAGAAGATTTATTCTCGCCAAAAGTGATGAGTGATTACTTCATTAGTAAGTGTCAAATCTTCGCGAAAAACAATCTTCACAACGACGAGTACAATCTCTTTTTGAAGATGTTTGAGATTGTAGAGTCCAACACGCCAAAGCCTGATTTATTGGTCTATCTGTATCAAAATGTGGATCAACTTCTCACGAATATTCAAAAGCGTGGAAGAGAATACGAGAAGCATATTACTGCTGAATATTTAGAGAATATACAGCAACAGTATTTGGAATTTATCCGCCAACACAGCGACATGCGTGTGGTGATTATCGATACTACTAATCTCGATTTCGTCAATCACGACGAGGATTACAAGTGGATTAAAGAGAAAGTACTTGCCGAATATCCAATCGGAATTTCACGGATTAGTATTTAAGAATTCGTTCGATATCGTAGTAGAAAGAAGGAATTCTTGGGTATTCTTTCGCAATGCTGAAATACGTTCTTGCATAACCCTTATCACCCATATAGAGGTACATCAACACAGCTAAATAGTCCACCAATTCACGATTCTGAAGGTCTTCGGGAACATGTTTCAACGCTTCATGAGCCATTACAAAACCATCGGTTTCTTTTGTTAGAGCATAATTCATCCAACGATAATCTGCCATATTTCTAAAGAAAGGCAAGAACTGATCATCCGGATTTAGTCGGCGTAATTCATCAATTTCTCTTTTGAAAATTTCTCCAGAATAGTTGATATTAGGGCTGTCTAGCGGTATTGGTGGTAGGTCTCCATAGACTATATTGTTTTCTACCATGTAGTATTGAATCAACTGATATTGCCCGGTGAAGTATTCAAGCATTTTCAGCCAAGTATCATACGCTTCTGTTTTTCTGCCGAGATTATAAGAAATAATTCCCGATTCCATTAGCGTTGGATGTTGCGTATAACTCAGGACTCCGAGCACTGTAGAATCACGTTTCTGTTGAAGCTTGATATAATAATCTGCTTTATTAAAATCACTGTACCATGTTCTGTAAAAATGCGCGATCATGGTATAGTTGGGTTGATTGGTTAGAGTCTGATATTTTTCCAACCAGATTTTACTCAGATTTTCATCTTCTTGATGACATACATAAATCCAGTTTTGAAATTCATTTTGGAGATAAAGCGGCTGAAGTGTTATAGCTTTTTCAAAACAAAGTTCCGCTTCCAAAGGCTGATGCAGATTAAGAAGCGCTTTTGATTTCTCCACCAACAACACATAATCATCTGGACGATATCTTAGTCCTTCGTTCATTGCATCAAGTCGTTCTTGAGGAGTAGGGGGTATGTGGCGATACAATTCTATGAGCAGTTGATAATAACGTTCGGTGCGAGAACCCGCCATGAATGCGTCATACAGTGCGCGTTGCATTTTTTCCCAATGCTCGAGACGCATTTCAACTTCGGCTAAATGACAACTAACGGCACCAAGGTTTTCATTGTCCATTTTCCGCCCAGCCTTGATCTCATCGATGTTATCACTGACAAGAGCCAATTCAAGAATCAGTTTTTGATCATGCGGGTTTTTCTTCAATTCCTCCCGCAACTCCATCGCCCGAAATTCCCCTTCCGACCACCCAGGCTGCGACGCTGCAGTCAATGCGAGAATTAGGAAAAGCAATGTAGTGGCGGTTCTCATGCGGTTTTTGGCTATTGGCTGTTGGCTATTGGCTGTTGGCTGTTGGCTGTTGGCTGTTGGCTGTTGGCTTTTTAAAGGAAGGGAAAGTTATAATAAAAGCGCTTTTTTTTCCATCAAAAGTCAACCATCAGACATCAACCATAGAAATCTCCCCTTTACACTCTCCCCTTTACCCTCACGGTTCGAAGATCTTGCTGCGCAAGGTGTAACGAAAGTGCGGACGGAACTGTCCCTTTTCTGCTTCGTCAAACGCTTTTTTGGCTTTGTCATTTTCGCCTAATACATGATAAGCGAAGGCTAGGTAGTACTTTGCGTAATCGTGTTGTGGTGTGCCTTTGGGATGAAGTGTGATTTCGTTTTCTATGGTCTTGATTCCTTTTTTTATTAATCCATTTCTAACTTCCTTCGTGGTGTACCAGCAATTTAATTCGTGCACTACCTCTAAATATTCGAGTCTTTCATCGCGTGGATTGTCTTTGACCAATTCTTTAAATAATACAGACTCTTCAAAGTGCATTGGTTCGATTGACCACATAAATGCATAGAACAGCGCATCGTATGCTTCTTGATATTTTCCTATTTGATATTGGGCTACGCCGCGATAATAGAAGCAGCGGTTGTTTCCGCCGTTGATTTTTTGATAGTCAATATTTGTTGCATCAAATCCTGTATCATCGACCCATAGATCGAAATAGGTTGCTGCTGTTTGATAATCTTTGAAAAAAGAATAGTAGTAATAGCCGCTGTAGAAATGCGCATTTGAAACATCCGACATACTTCTCACCGAAACATTCATTTGATCGATCCATTCCTTCGCGAGTTTTTCGTCTTTTTTATAAATAGCCTCTACCCAATATGTGATAGGGTAGAGTACTGTTTCACGTGTGTAAAGCAACGATTCACGAAAGGTTGAATCGGCTTTAGCAAGAGAATCTTCACTCAGTAGGAGAAATGCTTTATCGTATTTAAACGACGCCTCTCGCGGGAAAAGCGTCATGCATTCGTCCAAGAATTTTTTTTGCTGATTTGATTTCTGTTCTTTGAGCAAGTTGGATTTCAAATTGTACCACTCAAGATTGACATGGCCATGCGCGAATGCAGAGTCAAGAAAGGGAGCAACTTCATCAATTTTTCTAGCGTGCCAATGGTTTTCGGCCAATTGAAAATAGATGCTGCCGTTGTATTTTTTATCGAGAGAAACTAAATTAAAAAGCAAAGTCGAAGACTCGGTAATCATCGCATATTGAACAAGCAAAGTAGAATCATTTGGATTCTGCTTAATTTGATCCTCTAAGCGAGATATCTCCATGTCATACGGGCCAATACCTGGTTGGGCCAACGAAATATTGGAAGCAGAGACCAGAAAAATGAAAAGGAAGATTCGAGTCAAAATAAATTTCATATCGCAATGTACAGCGAAGAAAGGGAAAAGTTCAAACTGACGACAACTGGTGACTAGTGACTGGTGACTGACGACTGGTGACTAGTGACCGGGTACCAACTACCAGTGACCAACGATTAGTTGCGGCCTTCACTTTAAAACAAAAAGGTTCGATGCGTAAGCATCGAACCTTCTCTATTTTTTGTAAAAAAATATTCTGTCGTTATCACCAGTAGTAGGTCACCGGTAGTCGGCACCCGGTCGTCAGTCACCCGTCACTAGTCACCAGTTGTCGTCGGTCACTAGTCACCGGTACCCGGTCGTCAGTCACTAGTCGTCAGTCACCAGTCACTAGTCACCAGTAACTAGCCCAGGACTTCCTTCATCTTCGCGCCGATTTCAGCTGGGCTGTCGACTACGTGGATGCCACACTCGCGCATGATTTGTTTTTTCGCAGCAGCAGATTCGTTCTCGCCGCTTACGATTGCACCTGCGTGACCCATGGTACGGCCTTTTGGAGCAGTTTCACCAGCGATGAAACCTACTACAGGTTTAGTGCCGTGTTCTTTGATCCAACGAGCAGCCTTAGGCTCAAGCTCACCACCGATTTCACCGATCATGATGATACCTTTAGTTGCAGGGTCATTCATAAGAAGTTGAACAGCCTCAAGAGTTGTTGTGCCAATGATTGGGTCACCACCGATACCAATCGCTGTAGTGATACCAAGACCAGCTTTAACTACTTGGTCAGCTGCTTCGTAAGTCAAAGTACCTGATTTAGATACGATACCTACTGTACCTGGCTTGAATACGAAGCCTGGCATGATGCCCACTTTCGCTTCACCTGCTGTGATAACACCTGGACAGTTTGGACCTATCAAGATGCAACCACGGTCTTTTACATATTCTTTAGCCTTTAGCATATCTGCTACAGGAATACCTTCAGTGATAGTGATGATGACTTTGATGCCAGCATCAGCTGCTTCCATGATAGCGTCGCCAGCGAATGCCGGTGGAACGAAGATGATAGTAACATCTGCACCTGCTTTTTCTACCGCTTCGGCAACTGTATTGAATACAGGACGGTCAAGGTGCGTTTGGCCACCTTTACCAGGAGTAACGCCACCTACAACGTTTGTTCCGTATGCAATCATTTGTTCTGCGTGAAAGGTACCTTCACTACCTGTGAAGCCTTGTACGATCACTTTTGAATCTTTTCCTACGAGTACGCCCATGGATTTATAAATTTTGCCGCGAAAATAAGCGAACTTTGCCTCGTGAAACCTATTTCTGACGAAACGATTTGTGCACTATCTACCCCTCCCGGTGTTGGAGGTATAGCTGTACTGCGTGTTTCAGGGCCTCAGGCTGTTGAAATCACGCAAAAAATATTTTCAAAAAATATTTCGGATGCTCCAACTCACAAGGCGCTTCACGGGTGGATTATCAGTGAAAATGAGAAGGTTGACGAGGTTGTCCTGACTCTTTTCCGCGGACCACGTTCATTTACGGGCGAAAACACGGTTGAAATCGCTTGTCACGGTTCAGCGTTCATCCAACAGCGGATATTGGAACTATTGCTTTCTAATGGCGCTAAAATGGCAGGTCCGGGTGAATTCACCATGCGCGCTTACCTCAATGGACGAATAGACCTTAGCCAAGCTGAGGCGGTCGGAGATCTGATTGCGGCCGAATCGGCTGCCGCTCACAAACAAGCCATCCACCAAATGCGAGGAGGCTTTTCCAAAGAAATCAACGGACTCCGCGATAAACTGATTCACTTCGCATCAATGGTCGAATTGGAATTAGACTTCGCGGAAGAAGAAGTGGAATTCGCGAATCGCGACCAGCTTACTTTTTTAATAAGAGAAATTTTGAAAGTGGTCGACGACCTACGCGCTTCTTTCAAATTGGGGAATGCCATTAAAAATGGTGTGCCCGTGGCTATTGTCGGCGCTCCAAATATGGGTAAGTCAACTTTGCTCAATGCTTTGCTCAATGAAGAAAGAGCAATTGTATCTGATATCGCTGGAACAACACGCGATACTGTCGAAGATCATTTGACGCTCGGAGGTATTCGCTTCAAATTCATTGATACTGCCGGTATTCGAGAAACAGAGGATAGGATTGAAAAATTAGGAATCGAACGCAGTCTTGCAAAGGTAGGTGAGGCTTCAATCGTGCTTGTTTTGTTTGATGCTTCTTCGACTTCAAAAGAAGAATTGAGCGAGTTTGTCGATCAAGTAAAAGCGTCTTCAAATGAAGGTTCGTATTTGCTTTTGATTGCAAACAAGATGGATAAAATTACTTCCTCTGTTGAAGAAGTAAAATCAACATTTAATGCCTTTGGAGATTGTGTGTTTATCAGCGCTAAAGCGGGCGATGGAGTAGAGGAGTTGAAAGAAAAACTTCAATCGTTTGTGCAAAAAGGCCAAGTGAATTCTGGTGATACTATCGTTACGAATATTCGCCACTTCGAAGCGCTGTCGCATGCTTCAGTAAGTTTGAATGAAGTGCTAATTGGATTAGATAATCGTGTAACAGGAGATTTTCTGGCAATAGATATCCGCCGCACCCTCTATCATCTCGGCGATATCACAGGCACTATCAATGCGGATGATTTATTGAATTCAATCTTTTCGAAGTTCTGTATCGGAAAATGATATCAGCTGTGAAAAAATCTTATGCGTTTAGGAAGTTTCTTCTTGTTTGATACATCATTAAATAGCCTCTCTTATCTGCATTTGGCAGAAACGAACGACTAATCAGTGTTTCTACAAATGATTGCTTTTCTAAATAGGGTTGGATGAGTTTTTCTATTCTACTTTCCGAAACACCTATTCTTTTTGCAAATTCAGCAAAGTCAATTTTATTGGGATACCTGCTTTTCTTGTATTGCTCGCTCTGAAATTCATCAGCAAATAGACCTTTATCTAGGGCGAATGCAGAATCATCAACATGCATTTTAGTGTTTAGCAGATCATATGCTGGACTTAATAGGTAATCTCCTTTAGATGATTCAAGGAGAGAGAAATTTTTTAAGTGAGCATCACCGTTAGAAAATAGAAAATTGAAAAGCACTTGAGAGAAATACTTTTCGATCTCAATGCGCCAAGCTGAAACATATTTTTGAATCAGAAGTCCTGCCTCCTCGTAACTGTATTCGTACTTAAAATTTGATCCTGCGTTATCAGTTGTTTTACCCGTTAATGTCGCGAAATCTTCTTTTGCCCATTTAGTGCCATCTTCTCTTACATCAAATCGTTTCGTTATGTATGCAGGAGAGCCATTTTTGAAAAAAACCATTGCATTTTCAGCTACGTTTAATCCATAGACTTGCTTTGCAATTTGCATAGTTAAATGTTCATTTGCAGGAACTAGGTCAATTTTTTTTAAATCTCTGGGTATGGGCTTGAGGATGTACTTTCCCAACTCGCCTTCACGTGTTAAACGCAAGGTGTTTTTCTCTAAAACAAAACTCAATTTTTCCTGGACACCAGAAATGGAAATGTATTTCCTGTTTTCAAGGAAAAGCTCAGCAACCAATTCATTCTGCTGTGGTTGATCGTATGGCAAAATAGGACTTACTTTTTTGCCATCGAAGAGATTTCGCAAGCAGCTAGGGCTATAAGTTGAAAAACCTTCTGCAAGTGTTCCTGGACAGTATTTAAATTCCTGCAAGCTCATATAGTGGGAAGTGGTTTTACTGTTACAGCTCCAATAGTATCGTGTTGCGCTGTTGCAGCGAGTAATCCAAAATTATCTTCTTCATCAATCTTCAACATTCGACTTTGCAATTTTCTATTTACTCCTTCACTTAGCATATTGAAGAAAAAGGGAAATAAAAACTCACTTTGATATTCTTGTTGAGTTTTGGGCATTGTCAGACTAATTGGTGGTTTGCTTTCATCTAAAAAATAGTTTTCATTATACCGGAAAGTATAATGATTACGATCTTCTTCAATTAGCAATCCTGCCAATATTCCATGACTATATATTTCTAATTTTCTCATTTAGTTATGGTTTCTTTTTCACGCTTAAACTCAATTCCATTCCTAATACTTCTGCCAATTTATTTAATACTTCTAGAGAAGGGTTACCTTCACCTTTTTCAAGTTTGTAGAGAGTATTTACACTTATCTCTGCTAATTCGGCTAAATGTGGTTGAGTAATGCCAAGCTCTTTCCGACGGTTTTTCACGTCTTCACCGAGATCTTTCGCTAACATTATAATGTGGTTTTGCTGTCAAAAGTACAAAAAATATTTGCTTTCATCAATAAAAACACATTATAATGTTGTTTTGACGTATTTGATTCCATTCCAGACATCTGAGAAAACGGATTGTTTGGAAGTCATATATGCCTTCCAATGAATATCACACACTTCAGTAATTCTGACATTCTTGACTCTGTGAGCTTGAATGAAGTGCTAACAGGATAGGATAATCGAGTAACAGGATATTTTCAAGCAATAGATATCCTCCGCACACTGTATCACCACGGCGATATCACAGGCACGATCAATACGGACGACTTACTAAATTCTATCTTTTCGAAGTTCTATATCGGGAAGTAATTAGATTTCAGCGTCTTTAATCAACGGCAACACTTCTATTGATTTTCTCAATGGATAGAATGGAAGTGTAGTCATACGTTGATTTACTTGATCTTCATCTAAATTTTTAAAAATAAGAACTGCCCCGTTCCGGGTTGGTCTTAAAAAAAGCTGATCTAATATCCCTTCATTTTTCCATTCCGAAACAACTTTGCGTTCTTCTTGAAGTATTTCTTGGAAATTACTTGGTAGGTTTTCTATATCTATTGTCAGGATAACGAGCACTCGATTCATATGTATTGCTTTTTTTGCGAACATAACGATTTATGAAATACCTGAACAATAGACTTTAAGTCTTGTTATGAACTTAAAGGTTTTGTAAGGAAAAATCAATGAAAACAGTGCACGTAAACAACGACGAAATTCTTGACATGGAATCAAGACGAAGAGCAGCCTTCATGAATTCGATTACTGGATTCAAAAGCGCATCGCTCATTGGAACTATCGACAAAGAGTCAAATTCCAATCTGGCTATTTTTAGTTCTGTTGTTCATCTCGGATCAAATCCAGCATTGGTAGGTTTTATATGCAGACCCGATGTGTCGGAGCGACATACGCTCGAGAATATTATGTCGACTAAGTACTACACGATCAATCACATCAATCAAAATATCTACAAGGAAGCTCATCAAACGGCAGCGCGTTATCCGAAAAATATTTCTGAATTCGATGCCACAGGGTTGACAACTGAATTTTTAAATGATTTCAACGCACCATTCGTTAAGCAATGTCATATCAAGTATGGCTTAGAATTCGTCGAGCGTCACGATTTGAAAATCAATGGAACCATCTTAATCATTGGTAGAGTAGTGGAAATTTATCTTCCCGAGATGAGTATAAATGAGGATGGATCAATTGATTTGGAGAAAGCCGAAACCGTTGCCATTTCTGGTTTGGATAGCTATCATACTACAAAGCGATTGGCTCGCCTATCCTACGCTAAGCCCGACAAATTGCCTACAGAAATTTCTTGAATAAGAAATGAAGAAGGAAGAAATTAATATTGTTTGGTTCAAGCGCGACTTACGACTTCAAGATCATGAGCCGCTGCATAATGCGCAGCAATCTAAACTTCCATTTCTACTAATCTACATTTTCGAACCTTCGGTAATGGCCTATGAAGACAGCGATGTCAGGCATTGGCGATTTGTTTTTGAATCTCTAAAAGAGATGAACGAAAAGTTGAAAGTCTTCAATTTGGAGATTTTTATCTTTCACAATGAAGCTGCTTTTGTCTTTGAAAAGCTCGCTGCTCATTATTCAATCAACACTGTTTTTTCTTCTGAAGAAATAGGCAATGGATTGACCTACGAGCGAGACAAAGCAATGCAATCGTTCTTTCGAAATAACCAAATTGCTTGGAAGGAATTTCAAACAAACGGTATCGTTCGAAGGCTGAAATCACGCAAGGAATGGGACAGTCGCTGGGAGGCGAAGATGACAAGTCAACCTGTTTTTTTTGATGAAAAGAAAGTCAACGCAGTTCGACTCGACGAAGCGATTTATCTCGACATCAAAGGTCCTGAACTAAGTGAAGAAATAAAGACGCGTAATACCAATTTTCAGCAAGGTGGTGAATATTGGGCATGGCGATACTTGAAGAGTTTTATGAATGATCGTTATGGCGATTATAGCAGAAACATTAGCAGTCCATCGTTGAGCAGAAAGAGCTGTAGTCGCCTTTCTCCATACCTCGCTTATGGCAATATCAGTATGCGAATGATATATCATATCACCACGCGGCATTACAGTGAATCGATTAATAAAAGAGCCTTATCCAATTTCATTTCTCGCTTGCATTGGCATTGTCACTTTATCCAAAAATTTGAAGATGAATGCCGATACGAGTTTGAGAATATCAATCGCGCTTACAATACTTTGGTAAAGCCGAAAAATGAAGAATACATAAAGGCCTGGCAAACGGGTCAAACAGGTGTTCCGCTGATTGACGCATGTATGCGGTGTGTGGTGCAGACTGGTTACTTAAATTTCAGAATGAGGGCAATGGTGGTTTCTTTTTTTGCTTTTAATCTTTGGCAAGATTGGCGAGAATTACATTTTCTTGCGCGACAATTTCTCGATTATGAGCCGGGCATTCACTATCCGCAATTGCAGATGCAGAGCGGCACAACAGGTGTGAACACGATCCGCATTTACAATCCCATTCGCAATTCTGAATCGCATGATAAGGAGGGTGTTTTTATCAATCAATGGATTCCTGAGTTGGCGAATGTTCCACCACATCTTATCCACGAGCCGCATAAACTCACGCTCATCGAACAGGAATTATACAGTTGTGAGATTGGCAAAGATTATCCTTTCCCCATTGTGGATGTCGAAAAGACGCGTAAAGCGGCCAGCGATATCATGTGGGGTTTCCGCAAGGGCAGCGATGTCAAGGAAGAGGGGATACGTATTTTGAAAAAGCACGTGAACTCAGCCGACAAAAAAATGGCCTTCAAAATCAAAAGGAATATTAAAACCACTGGAAAGGGAAAATCAGATTTGTCCTCTTAATCCACGACACTTATCGCTGCAGTATTTTACTTCATTCCAAACCTTCTCCCACTTCTTTCTCCATGTAAATGGACCGTGGCAAAGGAGGCATTCCTTGGACGGAAGATCACTTTTCTTAATGCGCTTTTTCATCTAGTGATTTTAAATAGTCATCCGCAATGCGAAGATGTGCTTCTTTTTTATCAGGATCCATTTTGTCAAAGCTTCTAATCAACATACCCAGTCGAGGGTTTTGCGAAAAGAAGGCCCTTTGTTTATCCATGAAATTCCAAAACAAACCATCCCAGATTTTCTGCCAATCTCCTTTCGGATAATCACTCATTTTCATCAAGTAATTACTTCCGCTGATGTACGGTTTTGTCGACATCACTCCGCCATCGGCGAATTGACTCATGCCATACACATTAGGCACCATCACCCAATCATAAGAGTCGATAAACATTTCCATAAACCATCTATACACATCATCGGGATCAAATTCACAGAGCAACATGAAATTGCCCAACACCATCAATCTCTCGATGTGATGACAGTATCCCGTCTTCAAGACTTTCTTTATCGTAATGTCGATTGGTTCAATTCCAGTGGTGCCATCCCAAAATGACTGCGGGATTTTACGTGTGAATTTCCAATAGTTTGTCGTTCTTTCTTGTGTGCCTTTCAATTCATAAACGGCACGTATAAATTCTCTCCAACCTATTATTTGCCGCACAAATCCTTCAGTTGAATTCAAAGGAATAGAATGTGCTTCTGCGAATTCTAATGTTGTGTCAATAATGTCTATAGGAGTAATCAAACCCACATTCAACATCGGAGTTAGGACGCTGTGGTTCAATACCAATTGTTTCGAAACAATAGCATCTTCATAGACTCCAAACTCTTGAAATCTTGTTTTTAAAAATTCTTTAAACCAATCCTTACTCGACTCGAATGTGCATGGATAATTGAAGTCGGCTGATAGCTCCCCATAGTTATTTCCAAATTGCGCATTCACATAATTATTCGCCTCTGTATGAAAAGCTGTAGCCTTCGTGAAATCTGTTCTTGGAGGTGTTTTTCCTTTCGGATATTTCGCCCTATTGTCTTCGTCAAATGACCACTTTCCACCTACAGGTTTGCTTGCACTTTCAAGCAATATGTTCTTACTTTTTCGCTGATGAATGTAATAGTCTGTTTGAAACATTCTCTTCTTTGTTTCAAAGAAGGATTTGTTTGTTTCAGTAGTATTGAGAAATAGGGGAGACTGGTGCTTAGTATTTTTTACTTCCTCTGTACTACAAGCGCTCGCAATGCGCGATTCTAGCCAATTATCCGTAGTGTCGATATAGTGAAACTCAGAAATGCCATTTGTTTTTAGAAATGAAATGAGATTCCGAATATCGTTGCGCTCGTCTGAGGACTCGATATAATGGACTTTTAGTCCTTTTGACAATAAGAATGATTCATAGAACTTCATGCTCGCTCTATGATGCTGGAGCTTTTGTTTATGAAAATTATATTGACGAAAGAACAACCATTCTTCAACCAAATAGATCGTGTCGCACAACGATAGAAGTGGACTATCCTCAAATAATTGATGAGGGAATACGATGCCTGTGGATGTGGTCTCTTGCTTACTTTCGCGCATGGATACTCTAAGAAATGTGTTGAACTAGCTTGTACAACAGTTCTAGAGTAATAAAGTTTGACAAGCAAAATGAAATTCATCAACATACATGCGCATTCGAAGACAGCTAACTCAGTTGTCTTGTTGAACGCGCATGAAAATTTCCTAGCGCTTGACTTAAATTCATTTTACTCAATCGGACTGCACCCTTGGTATATCAAGGTGTCAGATGCATCACAGGAATTTGAGCTATTAAAATTTTCAGCAACTAAACCAAATGTTCTCGCTATCGGAGAATGCGGACTTGATCGAGTTTGCGATACAGACTTTGAATTGCAAATGCACTATTTCATCAAGCAAATTGAACTGGCTAATGAGGTTGAAAAGCCTTTGGTTATACATTGTGTTCGCGCTTTTGATGAGGTGCTTCATTTGTTGAAACAACATCATGTTTCTGTTCCGGTTATTTTTCATGGTTTTAATAAAAATGAAAAAGTGGCTTCGCAGGTATTGGATGCTGGTTACTTATTGTCGTTTGGACAAAAACTTATGTTTGAAAGCACCGCCGCTGTATTTAAATCAACACCTTTAGACCGACTGTTTTTAGAAACAGATGATGGTTGCTTGGCGATAGAAGAGGTTTATAAAATGGCTTCAGAAATAAAGGAGATTACAATGGAGCAATTGCAGAATCAAATTCAAAAAAATGCTAATCTTGTTTTTGGAGAAAATACTTTTGGAATATGAATGATCTTTCGTGGTTGTCTAGAACGAGCCTATTAGTAGGGCAGGAGAAGTTGGAAGTGCTCACTAAGAAGCACGTTATGGTAGTAGGAATGGGAGGAGTTGGTTCATTCGCTGCTGAATTTATAGCACGTGCTGGAATAGGAAAAATGACCATCATCGACGGAGACATTGTTGATCCAACGAATAGGAATAGACAGTTACCAGCACTCTCTACAAACCACGGCGAACCAAAGGTTCAGATCATGGCGGAGCGATTGAAGGCGATTAATCCAGAGTTGGAGTTGAACGTGGTGCAAGAGTTCATCAATCCCGACATGGTAGATAAACTCATTGCATTAAAGCCTGATTATATAATTGACGCTATTGATAGTATTACTCCAAAGATTACATTTATTCGTGGTGCCTATACAAGTAAAATTCCGCTTGTAAGCAGCATGGGAGCGGGAGCCAAATTCGATCCCACGCGACTTCAGGTTGTGGATATTTCAAAAACGTACAATTGTCCTTTCGCTCAACAAATCAGAAAGAACCTCAAAAATCACGGTATCCGAAAAGGAGTGCGTGTCGTCTTCAGCGCTGAAGAACCCGTGAGAGAAAGCTTGATGCTCACCGACGGCAAGAACTACAAGAAGTCCGCCTACGGCACCATCTCCTACATGCCCGCCACCTTCGGCTCGGTAACGGCAAGTGTGGTGATTCGGGATTTGCTTGGGATTAAGCTTTAAGCTATAAGCTATTGGCTTTTGGCTTTGGGTATGGCCAGGGGAGGTGGTCCCGACCGTGGACAAACCCAAAAATAACTACCACACTACCACACTACCACACTACCACACTATCTAACTACCCTAAATCCCTCGCTCGAACTTTCTGTTTTAACTTGGATGAAGTAAACCCCACTTGCTTGATTCTTTAAAGAGAAACGAACGGTGCCGTTGCCTGAAAGAACTGCTTTTCTGGACTCTACAACTCTTCCAAGTTCATCGGTAATGGTAATGTGTACATCAGAAGCAATAGCGAACGAATAGGGGATTTGTATTTCGTCTGTTGTTGGATTAGGATATGGCGCTGCTAAAATATTTTCCATGCTGTTTTCCGAAACACCTATCCACGTGGTCAATTCAAGAGATTGTGGAAGTGTAAGTGTCGTTTCTTGAAGTACCGATACATCCCATAATCCAATTGTTTCAAAGTTGAAATTGAATGAAGCGGTCAATGATTGTGGAGAGTTGAAAGTGACACTACTCGCCTCAATTGTGTCGCCATCCTTTTCTATGGAAACGCTTGCTGTTTCATCAAATCCTAATCCAATGCATTCTATTGTTTGAGTTAGATTGTTTGGAACAGAATTCGGATTCACGCTTATCAATACTAGTGCACCAACGATTTCACAATAAGTGCTCGTGCCGCAGGAATTGGACGCTATCAAACATAGTTCTTGTCCATTTGGTGTAGTCACTGTAACAGTGTTTGATGTGCCGATTTCTGCGTCATCTAATGTCCATGAATAAGTTGTAGCGAACTCACCCGTATTTGTCGCAACAATATTTCCACCAGAGTATAGTGTTTCAAATGAAGCGGTTGCGCTAAAGGTTTCACAAATTGTAAATGCTACCAATTTGTAATGCGACCACACATTTGTTTCATCCATTATACGGATGTACAAATTATGTGTTCCAAGACTTAGTCCTGCTGTGCTTATTGAAGTTTCTCCATCGAAAGTAACTGCGTCGCTAAGGTCTACTGCTGTTGCACTTCCAACTCCTGGATCTGTATCCCAGAAATATTCCATCGCCACAATTTCTTTCAAACTATTGTCTTGAAAAATGACCATAAATCTGTTGTAATGTGACCAGACGTTTTGACTGTCGCGTACTCGAATATGGAGATAGTGAATCCCTTCACTTAGGTTGTCTGAAATAGATACTTGTCCAACTATTGAAGCGCTAGAATTGACATCAATACTGGTCCCATTTCCAACACCAGGATCAGTATCCCAAAAATATTCGTCCTCCTCGATTTCGAATATCACTTCATCTGTAATCATTACCAGAATAGTGTTGTAGTGACT